>JAFEFW010000221.1 GCA_018240405.1 Pseudomonadota bacterium | reverse complement strand
TGGGAGCAGCGGTGCTCGACATAGAAGGCGAGGTCGACCAGCACGAACAGGACGATCAGGCTGATCCAGTGGTCGAATGAAACCGGGATCGTCGTAAGCCTCACGGCGTAAACGGACGCAGCGATGACCCCGAAGATGACGCCGTGCGCTGCGGCTTGTGTGACGAAATGGCCGATAGTCATGCACACCGAAACCGAGGCGTTACGCCACGGATACGCACCGTCTCGATGCACGATCATCACGCCTTCCGCGAGTGTTGCCAGCACAACAACCGGAGATAGGGCGATCATGACCGGCATCGCGGTGTGAGCCATGAGGTCTCTGAAACCGAGGTAGAATTCCATCTGCGGCAGGCTCCATTCAGACGTGGACCGAGCAGGCAATGTTCCCGTTTCGCATCATGCCAGGGGCTGAAGAGTAAGCCTACCGCGCTGCTGGCGAGCCGCCGCCCGCCAAGCCGCTAAAGTCTCACCGTAAGCTTGGCCCCAACATGCCGCCGCAGCGGCAACCGAAGCCGGCGGAACCTAGTGCCACATTGCGATAAGCAGCCAGACGGGGCGCCCGAAACGGGGCAGCTGTCTCATCCCTCATCTGATTGTCGGGATATTTTACACTTTCTCGCCCGCCGCACCGCCACGTCGGAAACAAGTATCTGACGTTTCGATACATTTCCGATTGGCCTGGAAATTGCATGACTTGATACCATCACGCCGCAACAGGACCGTGCCGATGCTTCGACTGATCGCCGCACTACAATGTCTCGTCGCAGCTCTCGGTGTGTCCATAGCGCTCAGCACCCCGGCCAGCGCAGTCACACCCTCGTCGCCGGGGACCTTGGTTTACCAGTTCACCGGTGACTGCGACGATTGCTCCAACGCGTTGGGTATCCTGACGCTCACGGCCGACTATCAGCTTGGGGATCCCATACGGCCGTCTTTCCTGAGCTTCGTCTATAGTTCAGACAAGATCAGCTTCTACGACACATATCTAAACACCAAGGCTTCGGGCGCACTGCCAGTCGATCTGCCGGGCTTTCCTGCCTCGTTTATTAGCTTCGACAACGGCAATTTTAAGGAGTTCTTCTCATCGGCGACCGACGGCCATTGGTCCGTGGGACTGGCGGACATCGGCACTAACGGGACTTGGCAGGCTGCGCCCGAGCCGGCGTCGCTGGGCCTCCTTGGCGTTGACTTGGTGGCAGCCGCGGTGGCGCGGCGGCACAAGCGCACGGCGTAGGCTCTTGTAGTCCAGCAGGTGCAGGTCGCATCAGCGATGGAGCGCCCATTCTGCTGTCCAGGGGGCCTCAGCGGCAAATAGTTGTAGCAGGAGGCGGCTGCGAGGCTGTGGTCAACCGCCAGTCGGACCGGGCGGGGCAGTGTGCACCACAACGGCGACCACCAGCACCACCAGGCAGACCGCTATGCAGAGCAGCATGAAGTTAGCCACATCCAAATACACGAGGCTGCGGGGCTTCGGCATGGCGAACAAATGCATCGCCGCAACCCCCGGCTCAACCTCAAACTGGTTACAGTTTGCGCCGGATTACTGCGGCAGATCCGCATAATTTGGGCCAGAGGGATGAGGCGCCTCATCAGCAGCAACGTCTGGAGCCGGCCCAACAGCTTCTGCATCACGGCTAACGCGGCCACCACTGTAGCTATTCGAAGATCCGCTCCACAGCGATCCGCGCGTGATCTGCTCGCGGCGTTGGCGCCCCAGCCAAGGTCTTGGCGGCTAGTTCAGCAAGTCGCCAACGGCCAGCTGGGTGGTGCAGCGGCAACAGCCTGAGCAAATGGAAAGGCGGACACACACCCGTGATGCAACCCTAGCGCGCAAACCGAATACGATTTTGAGGAGTTAACACGCACTGCTTTTTTCCGGGGGATTGATGTTTCAACCACTTGATTTCGTCACGCCGTCGGCGGGCTTTGGCGGTGGGGTCGTATTGGTCGTAGACGACGAAGACACTATTCGACGGGTGGTCGCTGACTTCCTACGCGACTTCTACGACGTCATAGAAGCGTCATCCGCGGACGAAGCCGTTGCGGTGCTCTCCACCGAATGCCGCGTCGACCTTGTGATTTCTGACATTCGGATGCCCGGCACGATGGATGGCTTTGGGCTGGCGAGATGGTTGCGAGGAAATCACCCGGACATGCCGATCATGCTTATGAGCGGGTATAGCGCGCCTCCGCCGCCGACTGGGCCCGACAAACCGTACATTCTAATCAAGCCGTTCAACTTCGACCGGATGCTTAACCTCGTAGCCGAGATGATAGAGCGGCCGATCCACCAGCCTGCACCAGCATGCTGACAAACGTCTGGCACGCGGGCAAAGCCTGCGGAAGATGTGGACCACCACAAACCAGAAACCCGACGACGGGGTTGACGCTGCTCTGATCCTGCGCATCTGGCGGAACGACCCGCTACATCAGCTCGGCGGCAGCCTCCGTCAGCACTGCCAACAAAAGCACGCCGGCGCTGGACGCCACGCACAGTAGCACAAACACCATGGCGTCCCGGTAAACGGGCCTGTGGGTGATCTCCATGGTAACGGAATGCACCGCGGGAACCGCCGGCTCAACGTCAGATTGATTGCAGTTTGCGCCAGATTACTGCGGCTGATCTGCACAATCTAGCCAGGAGGAATGAGGCGCTCCATCAGTAGCAGAAGTCCCGAGCCGGCGCCGCGAGCTTCTGCATCACGACGAACCCGGACCGCTGAAGGTATTCGACCAGCCGCGCAGCCGCGACGCGCGCGCTCAACTGATCGTCCTGACGCACCGCCTGCCGTTTGCGATCGTACGAAAGTGCGAAGGTTAGGGCCTGGATCAGGTTCTCGGATGCTGCGACCGTGAGTGGCGCTGATGCTGGATCGGACATTGCCGCACGAGAGGGCGGCCGTTCGAACGGATCAAGAACATGAGGGCGTCAACCTATCGGATGGCGGCTTTGTCGGCTCCTGCTGGGCAGCCCAGGCTTGGTTTATTCTATACTCGTCCACAGTTGTTAAAATTCCAACTGGTGTTGGAATTTCTACAAACCATCACAACAGAACGAGAACGTGGGCGATACCTACGTCATCAGCCGCCTGACCGCCGAGCGCGGGGAACTGGCAGGGGACCTCCAGGAGACAGAGAAGCACCTATCTGAATTGCGATGAGCGCTGGACTTCACACCCGGTCTGCTCACCAGGTTGCGCAACCGATCCACACCTATGGACCCTGATGGTCCGCTGATTTTCGCAGCGCGGCGGCGACAACCCGCTGCAATTCGTCCATCCGGAACGGCTTGCGCAGCACCCGAGCAGTCGCACAGGCGGCGTCTGCGATTGCCGCCGTGTCCGCGTAGCCGCTCGCGAATATAATGGGCAGCCTGGGAAGCTTGGTCTGTGCTGCCTTGGCGACCTCCGCACCGTTCAATCCGGGCATGGCAAAGTCCACCAGCATCGCGTCCGGTTTTGTCTGCTCAAGGGTATCCAAGGCCGCCGATCCGTTTGGCGCCTCAACCACACGATATCCGAGCGAATCCAGCGCCTCGCTGAGGTAGCTCCGAACACTCGGATCGTCATCAACGACAAGCACGGTTGCCGAATGTGCGGTCTCGTCTGGGTCAGGTGCAACAGGCGCAGCAGTCGCATCAGTCGTGGCTTCGGTCGCGCGGAGCAGCATGCGCACCGTTGTGCCCTCCCCAGGGCGGCTCTCCAACTGCGCGGTGCCGCCGGCCTGTCGGGCAATCCCGTACACCTGGCTAAGCCCCAGGCCGGTCCCTTTGCCGACTTCCTTGGTTGTAAAGAAAGGGTCAAATGCGCATGCCGCAACTTCGGCCGGCATGCCAGTGCCGCTATCGGTGACGCTCAGCTCTACGTAGTCCCCTGGCAGCAGATCGAGTTCATCCTCGACCCGCCGGAGTTTGGTCGCGACTACCAAGGAGCCACCCTGCGGCATCGCGTCGCGCGCGTTGATGGCGAGGTTCAACACCGCCATTTCCATCTGCGTCGCGTCAGACAGGACAGGTACAGCGTGGGCATTGAGGTCGAACCGGATGTCGATCATCGGTCCCAGTGTACGGTTCAGCAGATCCCTCAGTTCGTGCACCAACTGCGAGACATCGACAGGTTTGGCTTCCACCTGCTGTGCGCGCGAGAAGGCGAGAAGCTGCGCGGTCAGGCGCGCGCCGCGATCGGCCGCTTGCAGGGCCGAGTCAGCCCAGCGCCGAACACGCTGGCTGTCATCCGGCTTGCGGCGGATCAGGTCCAGGCTGCCGATCAGCCCCTGAAGTAGATTGTTGAAGTCGTGGGCAATGCCGCCTGAAAGTTGGCCCACCGCATCCATCTTCTGCGTCTGTCGCAATACCTGCTCGACCCGGCTGCGTTCTGCCATCTCACGGCGCAACTCCTCATTCATTTGCGCCAGCGCCTGCGTCCGCTCGGCTACCAGGGCCTCAAGCTCAAGTGCCGCTGCGTGTTGCGCCTCCAGCAACCCCTTCACCTCATACTGCCGCAACCGCGCCCGGACGGCAGCCTGCACCGCGCTGGTTAACGTGATCGACTGCACCGGCCGCTCGATGAGCGTCACGTTGCGTAGCGACGACGCCAGACGCTGGCGCCATGGAAGGACGTGAGCCTGTTCCTGACGACTGGTCAGGATAATGAACGGCAAATCCGACCATGCCGGCTGGCAGGCCACCCACTGCGTCAGAGCAGACGCGTCTTTACCAAAGAGAGCCTCCTCGGCAACCACAGCCACGGCGGCCGCATCAAGCTGCGAAACAAGATCCGGCAGCTCGGAGCAGATATCCGCCTCCAGGCCGATGCGGTGAAGCAGCGCCGTCATGGCCGGCGCGTCGCGCCCGATCGGTGCCAGAATTAGGATGCGTGGGTTGCCGCCGTTAGGCATCGTCGTGAGGACCAAGGGGCATTAGCGGGCCATCACCGATATACTGGGGCGTACCGGAGAAGATGCCGGTAAAGCCCGTCAGAGGCGGTCCCAGCCGGATGCCCTGACGGCTGAGATAAAACTCCCGGATGGCATGTTCGTGGTGCCCGCTGCGCTTCTTCACCACCGAGAGGGCGCGGCGAACCGCGCCACCAGCCTCGAAGTAGCGCAGCATCAAGACCGCATCGCTCAGGTAACTGATGTCAAGCGGTGTATCCAGCGGCCCAACCAAACCATGTTGTGCCAGTACCAGCAATGTCAGCACACCCTGCTGGCCCAGGTAGCTTAGCAACTCGTGCATTTGCAGGACGAGAAACCGCTCATCGGGCATCGCGGCCATGTAGCCGTTCAGACTATCAATGACGACAACGCGTGCGTTCTCTTGCTCCACTTGCCGGCGCACGATGCTGGTGAATTCACCTGGCGACAGCTCAGCCGGATCGACTTGCTGGTAATGCACCAATCCGGCATTGAACCCGGCCTGGAGCGGCAGGCCGAGCGTCCGGGCACGCGCTTCCAGCGTGCCGCGGCCTTCGTCAAAGGCAAAAAATGCCGCGCGCTCCCCCCGCTCAGCTGCAGCGATGACGTAGGTCAGGGCCAGCGACGATTTGCCGACGCCGGCCCCGCCGATCAGCAGGGCGTTCGTTCCGCGTTCCAGCCCGCCGCCCAGCAGCTTATCAAGCTCGGCATTCCCGCTCGGCGTAAAGTCACCGGTAAACGCCCTGTGGTGTTCGGCGGCAACGAGACGGGGGAAGATCCTAAGCCCGCCCTTTACAATCGTAAAATCGTGGTAGCCGCCTCGGAAGGAAATGCCGCGCATCTTGATGATGCGCAGGCGCCGCCGCTCGGCGCCATAGTCGATCGCCAGTTGTTCGAGGAGAACAACCCCATGGGAGATCGAATGAAGCTGAAGATCGTCCTGATGGGCGGAAAGGTCGTCCAGCATGATAACCGTGCACTGGCGGCTGGCGAAGAAATGTTTCAGCGCCAGAACTTGACGTCGATACCGCAGTGGGCTTTGCGCCAGCAGCCGCAACTCGGACAGGCTGTCGAAGACAACGCGTGTCGGATCGAGCTGGGCGACACGATCAAAGACAAGTTTCGTGGTCTCGCTGAGTTCCACCTCAGCCGGATGCAGAACGGTAAGTTCACGTTCCGGGTCAAGCGTCGTCTCGGGAGATACCAGTTCGAACACATCGACCCCGTCCAGCGACCACCCATGCCGCTGCGCCACCAGGGCT
>JAFEFW010000220.1 GCA_018240405.1 Pseudomonadota bacterium | reverse complement strand
TCGGATCAAGCGCAGAGGCGACCAGTAGCATGCTGCAGGAGCGAACGCCGCCGTTCGCAGATGCTGGCCGGCGACTCACGCCCCACGCCTGCCGCCTGGCCAGCGCCGCCGCTTCGCCGGGCAACTGACGGAACGCACGCTGTGCGCCGCAAACGGGCATGTGGCGGCAATGACGCCACATGCGTCTGCGGCGACCGGTGCCGGTCGTGCCGGATCGGCGCAGTCGCGGTTTTGCCGGGGGCTCATGCCATGACGTCGTGACAGCCACCCGGGTGCGGCGCAGTCTGCAGGAAGGCGCTTCAGTCGTGCGGAAGCCGCTGTATGGATCAGACGTCCAGACAGACCGTCATGCGGCACGGGTCAGCCGGTTCTGCCCGCCGATTGCCCCCGCTGCCGCCGCGTCGGTTGATCTGGCCTGTCCTCAGCCAACGTCCCGATACCGGGCGCCGTCCCAGATGAGCCGGTTACCGTCCATGATCACGTCAGGCATCCCGCGATGGCGGGAAGCCGCGATCCGGACGAGACCACCGACCGTATCCATGGTCCTGATCCATCGACCGTTGACGTTCTTAAACGACGCTGTGCTGCACCCGGCGGACCCGCACTCTCGTGGCGACTGAAGCTGGACGAACAGCATCTCATCCCTGTCGTTCAGCCGTGCCATGCCGACCAGAACGAGCGGATTGTCACCATGCGCCCGCGCTTTGGCGATTTCCGGCGCCATCAGTTGCCGCGCGATCTGATCCGCGGGGCTGCCGGGTCTGGCCGCGAGTTCGAGCGGTGCACCATCTGTGGTGCTCAGGCGCGGGAAGGCCTGTTCCCCGGGGGATTTGGATTTTGATCCAGCCGCTGCCGTTCCAGTCAAAACGAGAACGGCGGCAATGCCGCCAAGGGCGGTATGAAGGGTCCGTCTCATGCCAAGATAACTTCAGAACCTGGTTTGGGTTCGCCTCACAATGCCCTGATTTATATTTCTGTTTTTACCAGATGCATTCACCAGCTTGCCTGCCGGTAACATCCAGGCGCTTGACGTTGCTTGCGCCTCGCCGGTCCTGGCCGGGTCCTTACACCGTCGGCGTCGCGCCATCGCAACGCCCATGCCGGCCTACCGCGCCGCTGGCACACCGCGGGCCTACTGTATCCGGAGGTTAGTCCTGACGCGCCCGGCGCGGCGCTCTTGGCTGCAGGCAGCCACACCTGGTTCTCCTGTTACTGCCCAGTGATGAACCGCACGGCGTTCGGTGCGATGTACCGGAATGCAATCGACCCGACGCCCGCAGGCTTATGATTGCACTGCACCGTCCTGACGATGCATCGTTACGAAATCCGAGGCCACCCGGTCGATGGCCGACGCCAAGGCCGACTGGCTGAACGGCTTGGATAGTACCGGCAGTCCGCAGTCGGTGACGTCCATGCGGTCCGCATATCCCGTTGCCAGGATGATCGGCAGCGCCGGATACAGACGGCGCAGTTCCGTCGCCAGTTGCAAACCCGACATTTCCGGCATCGATATATCCGTGACCACCAGATCATACACGGCCCCGGCCCTGAGCCTCTCGAGCGCCTGGTTGCCTGAGGTCGCGGGAACGACCCGGTGCCCCACATCTTCCAGCATCGCCACGGCACTGGCGAGCACCAGTGGATCGTCGTCTACGACCAGCACGCAAAGGGAGCGCACAGGCTGCGGCCGGGGCAGAGTCGCGCTGGATGCCGGGGGCGCGGAGGGGGCGGCAGCCGCCGCGCGCGGCAGCCAAAGCTCCGCGACGGTGCCACGGCCGGGTGCGCTGTGCAGCACCAGCCTGCCGTCCGACTGTGCGGCCAGCCCATGCACCATAGGCAAACCCAGGCCGGTGCCCTTGCCCGGACCCTTGGTGGTGAAGAACGGATCCATGGCACGCGCGAGCGTCGCCTCGTCCATGCCGTGCCCGGAATCGGACACTGTGATGACCACATACTGACGCTCGTCTGCCGCGTGGTCATCGCCCGGTGGCTCTGCACGGGCGGCAATGGCGAGCCGGCCTTGTCCGTCCATCGCATCACGCGCATTGGTGACCAGGTTCAATAGCGCCAGTTCCAGCTGATTGATGTCGGCATAAGCCGGCGGCAGGCCATCCGGGAAGCAGGTGGCAATCTCGATGCCCGGACCCAGGGACGTCCGGAGCAGGTCGGTCATCCCGTGGACCAGAGCCGCAATGTCTACCGGCTGGGGCGCCAGCATCTGCCGCCGGCCGAACGCCAGCAGGCGCTGCGTCAGCGCCGCGCCGCGTTCGGCGCCCTGAACGGCGTTGTCCAGCAAACGCCGCACCGACGCCTCATCCGGCAGGCGCTTACGGAGGATCTGCAGGCTGCCCAGCACGGCGGTCAGCAGATTGTTGAAATCATGCGCGACGCCGCCGGCGAGTTGCCCCAGGGCATTCACCTTTTCGCTCTGCCGCAGTTGAACCTGCGTTTGTTCCCGCACGGCGACTTCGGCGGCAACCCGTTCCTCCAGCCGCGCATTGGCCGCCGCCAATTCGTTCCGGGCGCTTCGTAACGCGTGCTCTGCCTGGTCGCGCTCCACCGCGCGGCGCTCCAGGCTGGCGGCCATGGTGTTGAACAGGTGCGCCAATTGCGTCAGTTCAGTGTTGCTCCCGCTCACCTGCACACGGGCGCCGAGATCGCCGGATGCGAGCTCCGCGGCTCCGGTCGCCAGTTCATGCAACGGCCGGCGGATCAGCCGCTGGGCGACGATCCAGGCGAGGCCGGCGGAAGCCGCCAGGCCGATGAGGATAGCCGCGCCACCCCACGCGCCGAACCGCCAGATCGGCGCCATCACCGTTGGCACGTAGTAGGCGACGCTGACGAACAACCCGGTCGGGCTTGCGGCAGGGGGAATGTAGCCGGCGATGCGATCGCGTCCGTCATAGCCGGCGACCCGGTGGGCGCCACGCTGCTGCGCCTCCACCAGCCACATGTTCTCCGGCAGGAACGGCCTGCCGCTCCATTGCGAACTGTCGGGGTAGCGCGCCAGGACCACGCCTTGTCGGTCGGCAACCACAATGGTGCTGTCGGGCGGGCGGTCGAGCCTGGCCAGGCGATCACCGAGCCACTCCAGGTCCAGCCCGGCCACGACGACGCCGATGGCGCTGCCATCGCGGCCGTAGACTGGTTGGGCCAGCGGCAGGAATGGCCGTCCGGAAGCGGCGCCGCGGGTGAAGGTGCCGACCGTGAACGACCCTATCGCCAGGGTGTCGGTCAGGTATGGGCGCCGGCCGATGTCTACTCCGGTGCCGGAAGGGAAGCTGGTGCAAACCAGCCGGCCTGTGGCGTCGACCACGCTGATGAAGCGATAGTTCGCCAGCCCCTCCTTGACGGCGTGTAGCGTATCTTCACAGGCGGGCTGCAGATTTGCGACCGTTTCGACCTGCGCCAGGGTATAAGTAAGCTGGCGCGCGCCCTCGATGATCGTGGTGATCGTGTCATTGACCAATTCGGCCTGACGCAGCACGTCGTGTTCTATCTCGTCCTGCCGCGCCGTATGCAACCCAACGAGAAACATCACCTCGACGGCCAGCGCCGGGATCAAGGTAACCGCGACAAGTGCCAGCAGCCGCCCCCGCAACCCGAGCATTGGCCAACCTCTGTACGGTGTCGCAGTCTCGAGACGCAATAGCGCGCCCTGACTCGCACGGCCGTTCAAGTTCATTTCGCATCAGGCAAGGCGCGTCTACTCACTCTTTCGTGACAGACGAATCGACAGCCAGAGGCGAGGCACCCGGTCGATGATCACCAGCGTTACAAACCGCTGGCGGACGCTCTGAGAAACCGGTCTGCGAGCATGAATGGTAACCGGCGCAGCAGGCCAAACATCAGCCGCGTGTACATCCAGGTCAGCAGCACGTTGTCACGCCCATACTTGAAGTGCGAGACGCCGCCTTCCGCCGGCTTCAGATAGCGGACGGCCGCCGGCAGATTGACCACAGGCACGCCACGCCAGGACAGCCGCACGGCGGCTTCCGGCTCGAAATCGAAGCCGCGCATCCAGCGCGTCGATCGCATCACCGACAGCAGCGGGGCGATGGGATAGACGCGAAATCCGAACAGCGAATCGCCGATATCGGCGCCCAGGGTTTCAACCCTTGCCCACCAGTTGGAAATGCGCCGGCCCTTGACGCGGATGGATGGCGCCGACTCGTCAAAGATCGGGTCACCCAGGATCATGGCGTCGGGCCGAGCGGCCGATTCCGCCATGAAGTCGGCAATGCGGGCGGCCGGGTGTTGTCCGTCGGCATCCATTGTCAGCACATGGGTAAAACCGGACTCCTGTGCCGCCTGCAGACCGTGCAACAGGGCGGCACCTTTGCCGCCGTTCCGCGCCAGGCACAGTACGCGCAGCCCTGGTTCGGCTTCCGCCATCTGCTGCAGCCCGGCGGCGGTGCCGTCGGTGCTGCCATCGACGACCACCCACACGGGCTGCCACATCCGCAGCGCCTCGCGCACCGTGTCGTATACCAGGGCACCGGTGTTGTAGGTCGGGATCAGCACAAGGTGGCTGCTGGACGTCATGCGCCGCTGATCTCCGACGGGCCGGTGCAGACCGGCAGCGTCAACGCAGCCCGCGGCGGTCCATGCGGGTCAGGGTCATGGTGGTCCAGGCGATATTGGCTATGACGAGAGGCCACTGTCTGCGGTCAGCCGGCTGATCCATCACCAACGACCCGACATGTGCGCGCCAGCCGCAGCGCCGGGCGCGGCGTCCCAATGTCGGTTGGGGCCTGCGCGGCGTCTTTGCGCCTTGGCGGTTCATGCCGCGTCATCCGCCAAACCCATGCCGTGGTTGCCGGCCCGGCGGTTGCGCAACCACGCGGAATCCCGGCGATTGCCGTGCCGCGCGTCCTTGCGGCAGGGCGCCGGGCGTGGTGAAAGCGCCGGCCTCACCGCAGCCAGAGCCCAAGCCCGTCATCGTGGATCCGCTGTCACAGACCAAACCCATTCCTCCCCACGCGCCGTTGGCTGCCTACTATCCATCCAGGCAGGAGCAGCCGGCTTTCGTGCGCGCCCTGTTTAACCGGGCCGCCGCCGACTACGATAGTGCCAACGCCATCCTCTCGCTCGGCACCGGGCAGCGCTACCGGCGGCAGGCGCTGCAGGTGGCCGGGCTGTGTGCGGGGATGCAGGTTCTGGATGTCGCAACCGGGACCGGCCTGACCGCGCGCGAGGCGCTGCACCTGACCGGACCGGCCGGCGCGGTCATCGGCGTCGATGTCAGCGAGGCGATGCTGGCGCAGGCGCGCCGCGTGCCCGGTTTGCACTGTGTTCAGGCGCGGGCTGAGGCGCTGCCGGTGGCCAGCGACCGCTGCGACTTCGTGACGATGGGCTACGCCCTGCGCCATGTTCCTGATCTGGCGGCCTATTTCCAGGAATGCCACCGCGTCCTGCGGCCGGGTGGCACGGTCCTGATCCTGGAGATCATCCGGCCGCCGAACCGGCTCGCCATGGCGCTGGCCGCCTTCTACATGCGCGTTGTGGTGCCCGCCTTGTGCAGGCTGCGCGGCCGCGGAACCGCCCGGACGCTGCTCCAGTACTACTGGGCAACGATCGAGGCCTGCGTGCCGCCGCCTGTCGTGACCGGCGCGCTCGCCGGCGCAGGCTTCACGGACGTATCCGTCAGGACGGAACTCGGCCTGTTCGCTCTCTATGTTGGCCGCAAGCCGCGTTAGGCCGCGAAAGCCGCTATTGCGCCGGGTGGAACGTGTTGCTGACCCCGCTATCGATCAGGCGGGGGCGTGGTCCGGGACGCGCCTGATGCCAGAACACGTCGTTATGGCTGCCGGTGATCTCGATGCCACCACCCGGCGCGATGTCGACCTCGACGTCGTTGTGGGTGCCGGTGACGCGCACGCCTTGGCACTCATTGGTCAGGTGCGTGTCCAGGCGGTCGCCGTTCAACTGGACCTTGCCGCCCTGGCAGTCGATCGGCTTGCGGATGTAGGACTCGGCGTAGACCGTCCATCCGTTCTCAAATGTCGGCTTCAGCTCCGCCGGCGCGACGCAGCCGGCGGTAACCCCGGCGAGCGACAGGACTGCGAAGATCCAAGGAAATCGATGCATAGGCGAGACTCTCCCAACGATGGCCGAATGTGGCGCCATGACGTCACGGCCATCCGGACGTTGCAGATTGCAGCCGCCAGCGTAGTCGCC
>JAFEFW010000021.1 GCA_018240405.1 Pseudomonadota bacterium | reverse complement strand
CCAACTTCGCAGGCGATCAGCAGCAGGCCGAAAATGAGGGCGCCCAGCGCAAGCAACCCAAGCTGAATGAGTGGTTCAAACAGGTTTTCGATCGTCATCGGCTTGTTCAGTTGGAAAAAGGCTTGGGGCGAATAAACCAGACATGGTTCGGCGTCGACCCGTGATTATTGCCCTGACGGCATGGCCTATTGGCGCCGTCGCGCCGGTGTCAATCTGCCATGGTCAGGCCCATCCAGGGCCCGCCAAAATCGGATCGGTCAGCGGACGCAGTGATGCGTCCCACGACTTATCGAACCGGCACAGTTCGATTAAGCCAAACTGTGGGCAACGCCGGTGCCGGCCAGCGTAAACGGGCAGTCGCCGAAGCCTTCCTCGCAAATCCGGCCGCCAACGCCACTGCATAAACCGCTGTTGCTGCCCAGCGCGCGACGCACAATGCCGGCGAGCGAGGCGATGAACGCAGCGTCCGAATTCTGCGTCGGCACGCGGAAGTAGCCGGGGACGCCGGCCTCCTTCGCCAGGTCGCGGTACTCGACATCGAGTTCGACCAGCGTCTCGGAGTGCTCCGAGACGAAGGCAATGGGTACCACCAGCACCGCGATCTTGTCGTGCGCCGCCCGTTCAATCTCTGCCTCGGTGCTGGGCTCGATCCATTTTTGTGGGGTGGCGCGCGACTGATAGCAAATGGCGTGATCGACGTCCTTGCCCCAGGCCCGCATGACGGTCGCCACAGTCTGCTCGACCTGCCACTGGTACGGATCGCCCTGCTGGATGATGATCTCCGGCAGGCCGTGTGCCGAAAACAGCACGCGAAGTGGGATTGCCGGGTCGAGTTCCGCGCGGGCCTTGGCGTAATGCGCGGCGACGAGATCGGCGGTCGACTTGGCGTAGTCCGGTTCGGTTGCGTAGCAGCACACCGTGGTGGTGCGGACCATCAGGCCGGCCTTGGACGCCGCTTCCCGCCAGGCGGTTAGCGAACTCCCTGTCGTGGTCGTAGAGAACTGCGGATACAGCGGCAGCAGCACCACCTCATCCGCGCCCCAGGCTTTCACCGCGCGGGCCGCTTCCAGGCTGAATGGATGCCAGTAGCGCATGGCGATAAAGCACTTCGCCTCGACATCCGGCAGCGCCTGCTCCAGCGCCGCCGCCTGAAGCTGCGTCAGCTCCAGCAGCGGCGACTTGCCACCGAGCAGCGTGTAATTCTCGGTCGCCGGAGCGACGCGGGCGCGCGCGATGATGCGGGCCAGCAGCGGCCGGACGAAGAACGGCACCCGCAGAATTGCCGGGTCCTTGAACAGGTTCAACAGGAAGGGCTTGATTGCCTCTGGCCGGTCGGGGCCACCCAGATTGAACAGGACAACGGCGACCTTACGCCCCACGCACCAACTCCAGCAGCGCCGCGACGTTCTCCGGCGGGGTCGGCGGCACGATGCCGTGGCCCAGGTTGAAGATGAACGGGCGGCCGCGGCCGGCGTTCAGCACCGCCGTGGTTTCGGTTTTCAGTGCATCGCCACCGGCGACGACCGCCAACGGATCGAGGTTGCCCTGCACGGCGACGTGCGCTGGCAGCATGGAGGCGGCCAGCTTCAGATCCGTGCCGGTATCGATGCCGACGCCGTCGACGCCGGTTTCCGCGTAGGCGCCGACCATCACGCCGGCGAGGCGGGGGAAGCCGATCACCGGCACGTGCGGGTAGCGTGCCTTCAACGCCGCGGTGATCCGCTTCGCCGGGGCGATGACGTGCTGGCGGAACAGGTTTGGCGACAGCACGCCGGCCCAGGAGTCGAACAGCATGAGCGCCTCGGCACCCGCCTCGACCTGTGCGGCGAGGTATTCGACCGAGGCTTCGGTCAGCGTATCCATCAGCCGCTGGAACAGCGCTGGCTGGCTGTAGGCCATGCCGCGAATGGCAGCGAATTCCTTCGAGCCGCCGCCTTCGACCATGTAGCAGGCAACGGTGAATGGCGCCCCGGCGAAGCCGATCAGCGCCGTGGTGTCGTCAAAACCTTCCTTCTTCATGCCGGCGCGGATCAGCCGCACCGTCTCCATAATCGGGGCGACACGGTCCGACACGCGGGACGGGTCCAGCGCGGCCATGCCGGCTTCGTCACGCAGCTTGGGTAGAACCGGACCCTCGCCCTCCTTGAACTCCAGCCCGTGCCCCAATGCCCAGGGGAGCATGAGGATGTCGGAGAACAGGATGGCAGCATCGAAGTTATAGCGACGCAGCGGCTGCAGCGTGACCTCGCATGCCTTGTCGGGCGAGGTGCACAGGCCGACGAAGTCCGGCACCTGCGCCCGGACGGCGCGGTATTCCGGCAGGTAACGGCCAGCTTGGCGCATGAGCCACACCGGCGGAGGCCATACAGCCTCTCCGTTCAATGCCCGCAGAAAGCGTTTCATCGGTCTTCTTTTCCGTCTTGCCCCGAGATGGGACTTTCCCGCCTGTCTCCAAGGTCTGACGAGGGGCGTCAAGGAGGTGGATCAAATGACTGGTGGAGACATCGCGGATGTGGCGATGTGGTGCGGTCGCGCAACCCCGGTGGGTCGCCGCGTCGCACCATCATGCGTCCCAGAGGCCGTAGGACGGTCGGTTGCGGCGCCGGGAACGGCACAGTCCTTAGCCGGCGAACGCCTCCGGTACCCGATCATCAGGTCCGGCCACCGTCCGCTTCCGACTACCATGGCCCGTGAGCCGTCCGAGCCGACCTGTTATGAGGGGGCGGAGAGGAGCTGGGAGTAGGGGACCGTGTGCTGCGGGGCCGCGCCTGGGCGGTGGCTACATCTCAGATAGCACCCTGTCCGGCGCTTACGCTGCGCTGAGAACGCACAACGAACGTGGCCTGGATTCTATTTGCTCCGAAAGCGAATGGATCACCGGCAAGCTCTTGCGACATGGCAGCGACATGGCATGCTGCCAAACCATCACCAGCGCCTTCCCGCGCACGTATTGCAGGCGCAAATTGCAAGACTGAAAGCACCAGTTCCGTTGAAATTCGAATACAATCGAACCCTAGCGTATGGACACGTCGAGTGGTGCACGCCTGACATTCGCCGGGTGCTGTGCAACAATCCCGGGCCGATGACCGAGCGCGGCACGAATACCTGGATCGTTGGGCGTGGCGAGGTGACGGTGATCGATCCAGGCCCCGACGATCCCGCCCACCGTGCTGGTTTGCTGAATGCAACTGCCGGCGAACGAATCGGTCGGATTTTGGTCACTCATACGCACCGGGACCACTCGGCCGGCGCGACCATGCTGGCAAACCTGACAGGTGCAGCCACCTTCGGCTTCGGCCGACATCCGACCTATGCAGGTGGCGATGACGGCGCTGACCAGGCGTTCTGTCCAGATCATCGTCTGATACACGGCGAACGCATACTGCTTGGCAGCCACGCCGTTACCTCGCTCCACACTCCCGGGCACTGCAGCACTCATCTTTGCTTCGCGCTTGAGCCCGGAGGGGTTCTCTTCACTGGAGATCATGTGCTGGGCTGGGCGACAACGGCGATGAAACTTCCCGACGGCTGCATGAAGAGCTACTTGAGGAGCTTGGAAGTACTGACCGACCGAACCGATCAGATTTATTTGCCTGGTCATGGACCACCCATTGTTGATCCACTTTCCGTTGCTCGTGGCATGGCGCAGTTCGCACGGGCCAGGGAGGCTCGGATCATCACCATTCTCGGCAGTTCTTCGGTCGCGACAGCCGTTGAAGTCGCCACTCAGATGTACCGCGGTCCTATCGATCCTGTTCTGGCGAAAAGCGTTGTTGAACTGGTAAACGTCCATCTCGCGAAGCTTCACGATGAGGGACTCGTTGCCTATATCGATGGCGCCGGCGGGCAGGCGCAGTGGCGCCTTGTGGCGAAAGGTATGGCGTGAGCCAGCGGTGTTGGATGCATTTGCTTACTTGACTGGCGGACAGTAAAGTAACTTTATTTCTTATGACGATCCGCGGTGCGCTCCGTCAAGCGACAGCGGAGGGTGCCG
This sequence comes from Pseudomonadota bacterium, assembly GCA_018240405.1. Classification (GTDB taxonomy): domain Bacteria; phylum Pseudomonadota; class Alphaproteobacteria; order Acetobacterales; family Acetobacteraceae; genus Rhodopila. The sequence continues at coordinate 23,526 of JAFEFW010000021.1, read as the reverse complement.
GCTGCCTGTACTGCTGAGCTGCTTTTGATGGCCAACTCTTACCGAAGCGTCACTTGCAAGATTTTGCAATATGAGTTGACGTCCTGTCACAGCAACAATACTGTCGACAACAGTCAGTAATCTATCCTGCCCAGGATGCATCGCTTGAGGTGCGATATCGTGATGCGAGTCGACCGATTTCATCTTGCAGCCTGGACTCCTCCGGACGCAGCACGCGTTGCTTTGCGCATCAATGGGTCGTCTTGCTTTAATACAGAAAGCGATGGCTGCAACCTGCCGGTGTACCAAGGACGGATTCGCGGCGGAAAGCGTATCATTCCTAAAAAAGAATATCAAATTGTTGCGCGCTGCAGGAGAGGGATAAAAATTGCGACGCGTCGCATTAAGGTTCGAGAAAACGTTGGACTGGCGCTCGGCGCCGCCGACATTTCGGGAGGCGGCCGATGAACGCGCCCGTGCCCACCACACGTGCCAGCAATACCACAATCGTCGATGTGCTACGGGAGCGCGCCAACGAAGAACCGAATCGAGATGCGGTCACGTTTCTCCGCTACCGCAGTGCAGGTGCACCACAGCAGGAAACGCTGACTTATGCCAATTTGCTGCGCCGTGCCGAGAAGGTCGCAGCCTCGTTACAGACCGATTGCAGCCGTGGCGATCGCGCGCTGATTCTCTGTCCACCTGGTCTCGACTACATTGCTGCGTTCCTTGGCTGTATTCTTGCCGGGGTCGTCGCCGTACCGGCCTATCCGCCGCGCAACCCACGCCACATGGAACGCCTGACCGCAATCGCCGCTGATTGCGGCGCCAAGGTTGCACTGACAACCGCGGACCTGACAGAGCGGCTTGTCGACTGGGCGGCCGAACGACGCCTTGCCGTGGTTGCGGTCGACGCCCTGCCGGAGGACGCCGCCTCCGCGTTCCGGGACGTACTGATTAGCCCGGCCGACCTCGCGTTTCTTCAATACACATCAGGAACGACAGGCAGCGCCAAGGGGGTGATGGTTGGTCACGACAACCTGAAGGCAAATCACGTTGGTTGGGCCCGCCCCGCGTTTACTGCCGAGGATGTGCTCGTCAGTTGGGTTCCGCCATTCCACGACCTCGGCCTGATGGGATGTGTGCTGCAACCCCTCCTGCGAGGGTTCCACCACATTTCGATGGCACCGGCTGCATTCTTGCAGGACCCAGGGCGGTGGATCCGAGCGATGTCGCAGTTTCGCGCGACCATCACGATGGCACCAAATTTCGCCTACGAGGCCTGCCTGTCGATGACCGACGATTCGGCGGATCCGATCGATCTTTCATCGTTGCGCGTGGCGATCATCGGCGGGGAGATGGTCCGGGCTGACACCATTGATCGTTTCCATGCACGTTTCGCCCAGGCAGGCTTTCGGCGCGAATCCTTCATGCCAGGCTATGGCCTTGCCGAGGCGACACTGCAGCTCACGTTGGGGCGGCTGAACGAAGCGCCGGGTGTTCTGTCCGTACGCAGCGATCGTACCTGCCAGGTATTCTCCGGCGAAGCGACTGCGGAGACGGTACGCCTGGTCTCGGCCGGGCCGCTTATCGATGACCACACAATCCGGATCGTCAATCCCGAGACACGGCTGTGCGTAGCCGATGGCGAGATTGGCGAAGTCTGGGCGCAGGGCCCCGCGGTGGCGCGCGGCTACTGGGGACGTCCGGATGCGACGGCGGAAACGTTCCAGGCGCAACTGGCGGCTGATCCGGCTGCTGGCATGTTCATGCGCACAGGCGATCTCGGGACGCTGGTTAACGGCGAGCCGTATCTGCTGGGCCGCATTAAGGAGATGATCATCATCCGCGGGCAGAACCATTATGCCCAGGATATAGAGTCCACAGTCGCGCAGTGTCATGCGCAGTTCGAGTTCGATAACACGATTGCTTTTGCGGTGGAGGGCGACAACGAAGAGAAGCTTGTGATCGTCCACTGCCTCAGCCGCACCATGCTGCGGCAGGTCGACCCGCCGACCCTCTTCACCGCAATTCGTCGTGCCGTTGTCGAAGCGCACGAGGTCGATCCGTATGCGATAGTTCTGGTCCGTCCCGCCAGCCTGCCTAGAACCACCAGTGGCAAGCTGCAGCGGCTAAAGGCACGGGAGATGTTCCTGTCGGACGCCCTGGCAACTGTCGCCACCTGGCGCGCGGGAATGCCGCTGGCGGCCACCGAATACGTTGCGCCAAGTACGCTAACAGAGCAGGCGGTGGCTGCCGCGTTTGCCGATGTTCTGAAGCGGGACAAGGTGGGTGCGCAGGATGGGTTTTTCGACCTCGGCGGTGACTCGCTGCTGACTGCACGGCTGCTGGCTCGGCTGTCCGACCAGACCGGCAAGCGTCTGCCGTTGCGCACCGTGTTCGAGCATCCGACTGTGGCGCAGTTGGCTAAGGCTCTCGATGCGCTGAGTACCGACGAGTCGGCGGAGCAGATCCCGCGCGCGGACCGTGCCAAGGCCCTGGCTCTTTCCATGGGGCAGCGACGCCTGTGGTTCCTCGAGCAGCAGGAAGGCTATCACGGTGCCTTCACCATGGGGATGACCCTGGAAGTCACCGGCCGCCTTGATGTTGCGGCGTTGGAACAGGCGCTGCTGCGCCTGCGTCAGCGGCATGAATTGCTATGCGCAAGGGTCGTGGTGAACGACGGGCGCCCGCTGATCCAGCTTACGACGCGTCCACATGACCGGCTGCCGATACGCGATCTGCACGCGACGGCGGCAGCAGAGGCCGAAGCCGAAATCAAGGCAATCGTGACCCAACCACTCGACATTGAGCGCGAAGGGTTGTGTGACGCCGTGCTGCTGCGGCACGCTGACGGTCGCCATGTGCTTGCGATGCGCCTGCATCATCTGGCGGTTGATGGGTATTCAGCCACCTTGATTGGTGCGGACCTGTCGTCTTTTTATGCCGAATCCGTAATAGGTGAGGCAGCTCAACTGCCACCAATACCGTATACGTACCTGGACTTCGTGGCCTGGGAGCAGCAGGCCATCGAAGCAGGGCGGTTCCGCCATGGTATTGACTTCTGGCGCCGGATATTTGGCACCTTGCCGCACCCGCTCGTGCTGCCTTCGGACCGACCGCGCCCTGCCCAGCCGAGCTATGGCGGAGCGCGACTGCCAGTCCATATTCCGCACGATGTGGTCCGCGGACTCCGCCGCCTGGCGGCGCAGGAGCGGGTGACGCTGTTCATGTTGCTTGAGACGGCTATGGCTGCGTTGCTGCACCGGTACAGCGGCGCGGAAGATCTTGTGATCGCCACGGTCGTTGCCGGACGGTCTCACTCAGCGTTTGAGCGCGTCGTTGGGCCGTTTTTCAATATCCTGGCCCTACGCCACGAACTGCATGGCGATGAACCTTTCCGGGCCCTGCTAGCGCGCTCTCGTGCCGCAATACTGGACGCATTCACGCACCAGGACGTCCCATTCGCCGCAGTCGTACGCGCGGTTAGCGAGTCAGACAGCGGCCCTCTCGCGACCCAACCGCTTTTCCAGGTCATGTTCCAGGCTCACACCGAGGCGGAGGCGGGTGCTGCCTTCGACGTGCCGCTGACCGGTACGGTCACCAAAGGGCGAATCATTGAGCGTGAACTGGCGCATGTCGATCTGGAGTTCGACCTGTATGAAGCGGCTGACGGCAGTATAGGCGGAACACTCGACTACGCGACCGATCTGTTCGACCATGATCGCATGCAGCGGCTGCTCGGCCATTACCGGCGGCTCTTGGAGGCTATTGTTGCGACCCCAGACGCGGTCGTTGCCGAACTGCCGTTGCTCGACGATGCCGAGCGCGCAGCGCTTCTTGCACTGTCGGCGGGGCCGGTCCTGGACTATCCGCACGACGAGACGATCGTCGACGTGTTCGAGCGGCAGGTACGGACGTCGCCGGATGCCACGGCGCTGGTGACTGGTACTCGGCGGATCACTTTCAGCAAACTTGATGCGGGCGCCAATCGCCTGGCGAAGCGTCTGCGCGCACAAGGTGCCGGTCCGGAGACGCTTGTTGGCCTTACCGCCGATGGATCCGTCGCGTTCTTTGTCGGACTCTGGGGCATCTGGAAGTCGGGTGCTGGGTACCTGAGCCTCGATCCATCGCTACCAGAGGACCGCCTCGATTATATCATTTCGGATGCGCGCCCCGTAATCCTGGTGGATACCGGTCGGATGGCGGCGCGTTATGAGCGCTTTGCCTCATCCTGCCAGGTCATTATGGCGGATGCACAGGAGGCGCCTGACTGTGAAGACACTCCGGTTAGCACGGTGCCGGTGCACAGGCCGCGCGCTGTCGATCTCTGCTATGTACTCTACACCTCGGGATCGACCGGCCGTCCCAAGGGCGTGGCAATGCCGCATGCCGGGCTGCGTAACCTCTGCGCCATCATGCAGGCGCATTATCCCATCGAGGCCGGTGATCGGATTCTGCAATTCTGCCTGCCAAGTTTTGTGCGGTCTCTCGAGGAATATGTATGGGCGTTTTGCAGCGGCGCCAGCCTGCATCTGTATCCGCGGGACGGGACCTTGGACGGGGAGGACCTGGGCCGTTTCATTGATTCCCAGGGTATCACCAAGGCCTGCATGGTCCCCGGCGCCCTTCGTGTCCTGCCGGTTCGACGCTACTCGACATTACGCCTGATAGTTGTCGCCGGCGAGGCGCTGGCGCCGGATATCGCTAACGCCTGGTCGTCAGTTGTTGACCTGCGCAACGAGTATGGCGCGACGGAAACCGCCGGCATATTTACGGCATCGGATCGGTTCATCGCAGGCTCGGTCGTGACAGTGGGGCGGCCACTGGGCAATCTTCGTGTCTATATCCTGGATCCAAAACAGCAGCTGGTGCCGCTTGGCGTGCCCGGTGAAATCTATGTAGCGGGGCCGCAGGTTGGTAGAGCGTATTTCGGACGTTCCGACCTGACGGCGCAGCGTTTCCTGCCGGAGCCATTCCGAGAGGCATCCGGAACACGGGCGTTCCGGACTGGCGACATCGCGCGCTGGCGTGCGGACGGCACGATCGAGCACCTCGGACGGCTGGACTTTCAGGTACAGATCCGCGGGATGCGCGTCGAGCCCGGCGAAATCGAGACCGTCCTGGCGGAGCATCCCGCACTCGCCGAAGCAGTCGTTGTGGGCCGGCAGGAAGCCGGTGGCGACATGCGGCTTGATGCCTACCTGCGTCCCGCCGACACCGCGGTGCACGCCGATGAGGCGGATATCCGGGCGCACCTGCGGCGCAAGCTGCCGGATTACATGATCCCGTCGATGTTCGTCTGGCTTGATGTCTTTCCCAAGACTCCATCCGGGAAAATCGACCGAAAAGCGCTGCCGCTTCCTGCTGCCTCGCGGGCGGCCAATACGGAAGCCGTTGCCGGCCACGGCGACTTTCTTCGGATGCTGGCCCGCACGCCAGAGGCGCGGCGCCGACGTCTGTTAGAGCGTCATCTGCTGGATTGTGTTGGCGCTGTACTGGAGCGGCCAGAAGGGCTCGATCCCCATACCGGCTTCGTTTCGCTGGGCCTCAACTCGCTCGAAATCGTCGGCCTTTGCGACCAGCTGAACGCGGACTTGCGGCTTGATCCGCCGCTGCCACCGACAGTGTTCTTCGACTATCCGACCGTTGCCGAACTGGTGGTCGTGCTGCAGGAGCGCCTTGGCTTCGCGGCTGTGCCACCAAGCCCTGCACCGACGCCAGCCCTCCGGCGGGTGTCGGCCCTGGATGAGCCGATTGCCGTGGTCGGCCTGGCCGTGCGGGCCCCCGGTGCCGAGGACCTTGAGGGCTTCTGGCGCCTGTTGCTGGACGGCGTCGACGCCATCCGTGAGATGCCGCGCGAGCGCTTCGACCTTGAGCGCTACTACGACCCGGATCTTGAGGCCGCCGGCAAAATCTATACGCGCAGCGGTGGGTTTCTGGAGCAGATCGACGGTTTCGACGCCGCGTTCTTCGGCATCAGCCCACGTGAGGCGCAGTCAATGGACCCCCAGCAGCGGCTGATGCTGGAGACCTGCTGGCAGGCCCTGGAAGATGGGGGCTTTGCCACGCCACGTCTGCACGGGAGCCGCACCGGCGTCTATATCGGCGTGGGGCCAAGCGACTTTCGCACCGCGCTGAGCCAGGGCGGCACTTCCGGGATCGACATGTATTTCGGCACCGGCGCTGTGGTCCCCAGTGTGATTTCGGGGCGGGTTGCCTTCGCCTTGGGCCTTTCCGGCCCCGCACTGTCAATAGACACCGCCTGCAGCTCGTCCCTGGTGGCGATGCATCAGGCCTGCCAGGCATTGCGCACGGGCGACTGCGACATGGCGTTGGCCGGAGGCGTCAACGTGCTGCTGGGCATGGATGCGATGGTCGCCTTCTGCCGTGCGCGCATGCTGTCTCCGGACGGGCGCTGCATGGCGTTTGATGCAGCGGCGAACGGCTACGTACGCAGTGAGGGTGCCGGCGCTGTGGTGCTGAAGCGCCTGACAGATGCGGAACGCGATGGCGACCGAATCCTCGCAGTTATTCGCAGCAGCGCGCTGAACCAGGACGGCGCCAGCAGCGGGCTGACAGTGCCGAGCGGACCGGCACAGGAACGGCTGATCCGGCAGGCGGTGGCGCAGGCCGGACTGGCGCCGAGCGATATTGCCTACCTTGAGGCGCATGGGACCGGCACATCGCTGGGTGACCCGATCGAGCTGCAGGCCGCCGCCCGCGCGCTGGGGGAGGGACGGGATTCGTCGCGACCGCTGCTGGTTGGGTCGGTGAAGACAAATGTCGGCCATCTCGAAGCGGCCAGCGGTATTATCGCTGTGGCCAAGGTTATCCTCGCGCTGCGCCACGGCGTTGTGCCGGCGCAACTGCATTTCCGGACACCCAATCCGGCCATTCCCTGGGCGCAGTTGCCCGTCGAAGTGGTATCACAGTCCCGGCCATGGCCGGAGGGACGCCGCATTGCGGGCGTCAATTCGTTCGGCTTCAGTGGCACGAACGCGCATGTGGTGCTGGAGGCTTACGAGCCGGCGGCGGTGGCAGTACCGGATGTACCGGCTGCCGACCGAATGCAGGTACTGCCGCTGTCGGCGAAGTCAGCGAAAGCGCTGGTCGCGCTGGCTGGTCGGTATGCCGACTGGCTGGAGGCCACACCCGACGCGGCGCTTGCGGACGTTTGCTTCACCGCGGCGACGGGCCGCAGCCACTTCACGCATAGGGCTGCCATCGTTGCGGCGAGCCGGGCAGATCTGGTGCCGGCGCTTGCTGCCCTGCGAGGCGGCGCGGAAGGCTTCGGCCGCGGCTTGATGCACGGCCATGTGACAGGCACGCCGCGCCTGGCGATGCTGTTCACGGGCCAAGGCAGCCAGTACGCCGGCATGGCCAGAGGCCTGTACGACAGTGAGCCCGTAGCCCGCGCGATACTGGATCGTTGCGCTGTAGCGGTGGCAGATGAACTCGATCACCCGTTGCTCGAGGTCATGTTCGCCACCGCGAATAGCGAACTTGCCGCGCTGCTGAACAACACGCGCTACGCCCAGCCGGCCCTGTTTGCGTTGCAAGCGGCACTTGTCGCCTTGTGGCGCTCGGTAGGCGTGGAGCCGGAGGCGGTTGTCGGCCATAGCGTCGGCGAGTTTGCGGCTGCCTATGCCGCCGGGGCGGTCGAACTAGAGGATGCAGCCCGCCTTGTCGCGCGGCGTGGCGCGTTGATGGGTGCGCTACCGGTGGGAGGCGCAATGGCGGCTGTGTTTGCAACGGCTGAGTCCGTGGCAGCTGCCATCGCCAAGGTCAACGCCGGCATCGGCGATGGTGCCGGAGTCAGCCTTGCCGCCGAGAACGGCACGCATAGGGTGATCAGCGGACCGGCGAATTTGATTGACGCCATGTTGGTTGCGTTCGAGGCGGAGGGGGCGCGCGGCCAGCGTCTCACAACCAGCCATGCGTTCCACTCGGCGTTGCTCGATCCGATGCTTGATGTATTTGCCGAGGCCGCGGCAACGGTTGCCTTCCGGCGGCCGGACTGTGTGCTGGTCAGCAACGTCACTGGCACGGCGGTGGGCGACCAGGATGTGCTGGACGCAAAGTATTGGCGGCAACATGCCCGGATGCCGGTTCGTTTTGCCGACGGCATCGCCACGTTGGCGGAGCATGGTGTCACTGTGCTGCTGGAAATCGGCCCGCGCGCCACGCTAGGGGGCATGGCGCGCGGCTGTTGGCCCGGCACTGCTACCGCTGTTCCCGCTGCGATCGCCAGCCTGCGACCCGATACCGATGATGCGGTGGCGCTCGCTGAGGCGACGGCGCAGCTTTACACCGCTGGCGTCGATATCGACTTTGCCGCCTGCGCCGCGCTGCACGGTGCGCGACGGATCGAGTTGCCAACCTACCCGTTCGACCGGCAACGCCACTGGCCCGGGACATCCCGCCGCGGCCACGCTGCCAGCGGCAAGCAGGCGGGCGCCGGTCATCCGCTCCTCGGGGCAGCGACCCACTCCGCGGCTGGGGACGTCATCTACGAACAGACCGTATCCGCTGAAGAGCCCGGTTGGCTCGCGGATCACGTTGTGTTCGACCACATCGTCATGCCGGGCGCATTCTATGTCAGCGCGGCGTTGAGCACGATGCGGGATGCGCCCTGCCGGATCGGCGAGACCCAATTCGATGAACCGCTGATACTTGAACAGATCGAGGCCTTGGAGCCACAGCCGCGGGACGTGCAAGCGGTCCTGGGGCCGCCCGACGGAGGCAGCGGTCAGCGGCAATTCCGCGTGTTCAGCCGGCCCGCCCGTAGCGGCGGTACCGACGGTGCGGACGCTTGGACGCTGCATGCGACGGGGCAAACGTGCGTAGCGGCTTTGGCGATCGCACCGGAACCGCCGCCGGTGCCCGAAACGCTGATTGATGCAGACCTCGCCACGACGTTCGACACTGCGATGTATAACGGGCTTCGCTTTGGACCCAGCTTTCGCGGGTTGGTGAGGCTGCGCGTTAGCGAGCGATGCGCTGTCGGCGAAATTGTCGCTCCCGATGGGGTGGCCGGCGACGGCATAACGCTGCACCCGGTTGTGCTTGATGCCTGTTTCCAGACCGCTGGCGCCGTCGCGGGATACGGCCAGACGGGCCTGTATGTGCCGATCGGATGCGAGGGAGCCGAGCTACTTGCACCACCAACGCACCGCTTGGTGTGCGACGCGCGGCTACGCACACAGAGTCTGCCGGACACGGCGGTGATCGATATCTGGCTGCGGAATGACGCAGGAGCGGTCTTCTGCCGCGTAGCCGGCCTGATCTTGAAGCGAGTCACGCGTGCAACGATGTTCGGCCGCCAGATTCGCGCCGACCACCTGATCCATGTCACGAACTGGCGACCGGTGCCGCTTCCGGCAATGGCCGCTACGGCGCAGGGGCGCTGGGCAATCCTCGGCACGCCGGGTGCGGATCGCCAGGTGCTCGCGACGGCACTGCGTGCGCTGGGGGCTGAGGCGCACTGCGTCGACAGCCTCGATGGCGGCACCAGTCCTTATGACGGGGTTGTGTGGCTGGCATCGACAGCAGATGCGCCTCTCGTGGACGGACCTGACGCAGCCGCCGAGGTGTGGCTACGGACGCTGTTGGCGCATACACAAGCGCTTAGTGCGATCGGCGCCCCGCTGCCGCGCGGCCTCGTCATCGTGACGGACCAGGCGATTGCAGTCGAGGCCGGTGAGCCGGTGCATCTGCTGGCCAGCGCCGTCTGGGGGTTCGGACGCGTGGTCCGCGCGGAGCAGCCAGTGCTGTCCGTGCGCCTGATCGATCTGGCGGCGCCGCTGGCACAAGTCACTGCCGATGCTCTCGCACTGGCGTTGCTGCAGACGGGCGGAGAGATCGAACTGGCCCTGCGTGATGGCGTTGCCCTGGCGCCGCGCGTGGTCCCGTTGCGCAAAGCGGTCAGCCTGTCCCTGCCGGGTGATGAACCCTGCCGGCTGGAAGTGCGCACGCCCGGCGCGCTTGAGACGCTGCGATTGGTGCGGTGCGATCTGCCGCCACCGGGTCCGGGTGAACTGCAGGTGGATGTCCAGGCGATCGGACTGAACTTCCGCGACGTGCTAGCCATAATGGGCCTGTATCCCGGCGATCCTGGACCGCTCGGGCAGGAGTATTCCGGCATCGTCACAGCCGTCGGCCCTGGCGTGACGGGCTTCTCCGTCGGCGACAAGGTGTTCGGGCTGGCGTTTGGCAGCGCGGTCACCGCCCGCAACGTGCCGGTTGCGACGACCCGACGCCATCCTGTTACGCTGTCCCATGCGGCGGCGGCCACCGTGCCAGTGACGTTCTGCACTGCGCTAGCCGCCTTCGACCTGGCGAATCTGCGCGAAGGGGAGCGGGTGCTGATCCACGCCGGTGCCGGCGGCGTCGGCATGGCCGCAATCCAGCTAGCCCTGGTTCGCGGCGCCGAGGTGCACGCAACAGCCAGTGCGGCCAAGCAGGACCGGCTGCGCCAGCTTGGTGTGCGGCATGTCTACGATTCCCGCTCCACTGGCTTCGCCGAGGCCATCCTGGCCGCGACCGACGGTGCCGGCGTCGACGTTGTGCTGAACAGCCTGACCGGACCCGGCTTCATTGCCGCCACACTGCGCGCACTGTGCCCCGGCGGTCGGTTTGTCGAGATCGCCAAGCGTGACATCTGGACCGCGGAGCAGATGCAGTCAGAGCGGCCGGATGTTGCCTACCACGTCCTGGCCCTGGATACGCAGACGGAGACGGAGTCCGCGTCGCAGCTGCAGCGCGTCTCGGATGCGCTGGCCGCAGGCATGGTGCGGCCATTGCCCTTCCGTACCTATCCGATGGGTTCGGCCGCCGCGGCAGTGCAGCGCATGCAGGCGGCGCGCCATGTTGGTAAGCTGGTACTCACGGTGCCGCATGCAAGGCCACGAGAAAATGGTGCCTATCTGGTCACCGGCGGTCTTGGCGCACTGGGATTTGCCGCCGCGACGTGGCTGGCAGAGAACGGCGCCGGCACGGTCGTGCTGGTCGGGCGGCGCGGCGCGGACTCCGCGACCGCCGCACGCATCGAGGCGCTGCAAGCACGCACCGGGCGCCACATCGTTGTCCGACGCGCGGACCTGTCCGATCGGGACAGTGTAGGTAAACTGCTGGCGCCATTTGGCACGACATTACCGGCGCTGCGCGGCGTGGTTCACGCTGCCGGCGTGCTCGACGACGGCATGCTGGACAGCCAGTCCTGGGAACGTTTTGCCAGGGTCCTGGCGCCAAAGCTGACCGGTGCCTGGCTGCTGCATGAAGCGACGCGCGACATGTCGTTGGACCTGTTCGTGCTGTACACGTCGATTGCCGGTAGCCTGGGCGCGGCCGGCCAGAGCAGCTACGCCACCGCGAACGCTGCGCTGGATGGGCTTGCGCGCCATCGCCAGGCACTGGGTCTGCCCGTGACCAGCATTGCCTGGGGTCCCTGGGCAACCGGCATGGCCGCGAATGAACGGGTGCGCGCACAGATGGCGCAGCGTGGGCTTCGGCCGCTGGAGACGTCGGTTGCTCACACTGCGCTGGCACGGCTGCTACGTGACGGGACGACCGAAGCGATCGTGGCGGACGTTGCGTGGGAGGTCTACTGCCGCGGCTTTGATGGCCGCCCGGGCCCTCTGGCGGACCTGACTGCGGCGAGCGCATCATCGGCCACAGCGGTGCCCATCCTCACGAAGCTGCGGGCCGTGGCTACCGCCGATCGGGCGGGCGCTCTGGAGGCTTATGTTACAGGCCTGGTGCAGCAGATCCTGTGGCTACCGGAGTCACCCGGCGCCGCCACCAGGATGGATGCACTCGGACTTGATTCGCTGATGATGGTCGAGTTGCGCAACCGGTTGAATAACGAGCTGCGCCTTGACCCCCCGCTCAGCCTGGCGGCTCTGCTGGCACAGAGCACACTGCGCGAGCTGGCAGGGACGATCGCAGCACAGCAGTCCTGGGGCCGGGAATGGGAACCGGCTGCAGGCACGCCGGCGCCAACTGCTGCGGCCGACACGCGACCTGTCGACGCGCACGCAATTCCAGAGGGTCGTGACCTTGACCTGATCGAGTACTTCCCAATGCTATGGGAGGAAAACACGGACGGAGACGGTGGGCCGCTCTGTACAGTGTCGTTGCTCGAGGGACCTCTGACTGAGCTTACGCTGCGCCGTGCATTAGAGTATGTGCACACGCGCCATTCCGTGCTGCGAGCCCGCATTGTTGGTCGCGACGGGCGGCCGCGTTTTGAAGGCTTTGATGCGCCGATCTGGCTGGAATGGCGTTCGGCCTCGGGTCCCGACATCATGGATGAGGCGGTCGCCCACGGAAGCGTCGCGGATTTCCGCCGTGCTCCAGCACTGGTGCGATGGACCGTGGTTAGCGACCCGGAACGGCAACGCCATGCGCTGGCGAGCCTGTGCCATCATTCGCTGATGGATGGTATCGGCTGTATGCACTTACACGACTCGGTGGTGGCCGCACTGCGGGCGGACGACATCGGAACGCTGTCGACCACGGTAATACCACCGGTCAGTGTCACGAGCCTGCTGGTCAAGCGCTTTACGCCATTGTCCTACGTGCGTCTTGCGCTATCGGGTTGGCTAAGCGGAAAGCCTGCCGTCATTCCGCATGAGACACGGGCGCCACGCGAGGAGCGTCGTACTGCCTCCGTCGGCGTCCTACTCGACGTCGAAACAACTGGCCGGATTGTGGCCTCCTGTGGCGGCTATGGGGCATTGCCGGAGCATCTCGCAGCGGCAAAGGCGATCGCTATCCACGATTATCGGCGCGAGCGGGGCGATGACACGCGCAACAAGAAGCCGTTCCGGATTTTTGTTCCTCGCAGCCTGCGCCAAGAACTGCCGGCGCCTTATTCCGAACCGGGCTACGCCTTGATGTTTGCTGCAATCGGCTTCTATGTCGCACCCGCAGTTGCTGACGGCGATGGCATCGACGTCGTCCGTAGACGGGTTAAGCGCCGGCTCGACAGGGTCGGCAGCCTGCCAGCAAGCAAGATCGTCCCGTCCCGCTACTCGCCCCGTCTGATACGGGCTCTGCGTGGCGCCGCACCCGCGCCTGACGCATTCAATGACGCGACCTTGACTCATCTCGGGGCGGTGAATGCTCGTGTAGCGGGCCCTGTCAGCGACCGGCTCAGGCTGTTGATGCGGGCCGGGCATATCGGCCAGCGCCATGGTCAAGGGCTGTGCAGTTCGACATGCGGGATCTTCAACGGACAGTTACTGTTCGTCATGCACTACTGGGAACCGCTGCTGTCGAACGCTTCCGCAAGGCGTATCCTGCGTGGGCTGCTCGTTCATGCCGGTGCCAGCGGCGAGATCACGATGGTGAACGGATATGATGCCTTCTCGCGCCAGGTGCTGGATGCGGGTATCACCATGGACTTCCTGCAGTGACGCAGTTGGTTGATTGGTGCGTCCGATGGCGTCTGCCCATCGGGCTGCGCTCCAAAGTTCATGACGGCTCGTCCGGCAGATATTGCCGTACGATCTCGATCATCTCCTGCGCTGACCGATTGTCGTGGCGCCGTGCCGCTGCGGTGAAAGCGGCCAAGCCGCCTGCCATGAAGCGTTCTATGGCAGCCAAGAAGGTTTGTCTGTCACGGAACACCTCTCCAACACCGGCATCAACGACCCAGCGCAGATTGTAACGTTCCTGGGGCAGGACGCGAGTGGCATCGAGTAGCACGGGAACACCGGCGGCGAGAGCTTCACTGATCGAGCCCGGTCCTGGTTTGCCAACAAACAGATCGGACGCACGCAACAAGCTGGCAATGTCCCCAGTAAACCCCAGGACAGCATGCGGATAAGGCAGGTTCGCGGCGCGCAGCGACGAAGCCAGTGATTCGTTGCGACCACAAATGAATATCACCTGCGGCGCGTCCGCGAGATGCTTGAGGGCATCAGCAAGCTCAAGCATCTTGCGACTGCCCTCGCCCCCGTAAAGCATGCCGATCGTCGGACGGCCTGTTTCAAGACCGAGACGGCGACGCACCTCACCCTCGACGTCCGTCTGCGGCTCGAGAAACTCTTGGCGGATCAGCAGGCCGCTCAAGCGGTGCGTCGCGACCGGGCGATGGCGCAGGCGGTCGGCGGCTGTCTCGCCGCTGTAGATGGCAACAAAGCCATTTTGATCAGGGAACCATTGACCCCGCCAGGTCTCCTCGAGATCAGTGACAAGAATTAGGTATGGTGCATGCGGCATGGACTCGGACAAGGCACTAAGAGCGGCCCCGTTCAGCCATGGCATCACTGAAACAACAAGATCAGGCTTCAGCCGCTCCCACAACGCGCACAGCGCGCGGTGACCTGCACGGCTTCGAGACCAGATATTGAACCGCACGGACTGCCGGAAAAGCCACTCGACAACACCCACCCAGCCACGGCGGAGCACCAGAACATTGTAAATCTCCTCGCCGGGAATACCCAGGACGCGGTCGAACAGATCCAGGTGAGCAAGAGCCTCTCGGTAGGGGTTGACGCGGATCACCTCGGCTTCCGGCTCGAGTAAGTCCGCCAGAGCGGCCGCCGTCGCACGATGTCCTCCACCGGCATCGGTAAACAGGATAACGATCCGCGGCTTGGACGTCGCAGCCGGCAGCGGTGCAGGAACTTGGGTCGCGTTCAGACCGTCTTTGACGTTCCAGGGTGTCGATGGCATGGGTGACCTTTATCAGGCTCCTGTTGAACAGGTGGAACGACACCGTGGGCGGGACCGTGGTGCAAGCAGGACAGACAGCCCGGCCACCGCCATCAGCGTTGCGAGAGCGATGAGTGTCGCCTGCCGGTGGCCTGGAAGCGCTACGCCGACGCCGATCATCAACACTGGTGAAACAATGAGCGGCAACGACGTTGCAGTCCCCACCGCATGTGCGACCAGAGGGACCGGAACGGCCCTCTGCAAGTGGGTCATGAATATCGGTCCGAGCAGCCCCAGAATAACGGCTAGCAAACCAGCCGTTAGTAGTAGCATCGCGGGTGTGCCGTCATGCTGGGGCGTAATGCCGACCAGCGCCACACAGGCGACACCGCATCCCAGACCCGTCAGCTGTCGCAGCGGCAACCGAGATTCCGCGAACGGTGCCAGCACGGCGCCCAGCACCGACAGCATGGTGGCCACGATATTCACCGCAGCGAGCGTCGATGCTGACAGGCTGTTGGTCTGGATGTCCAATGGCGCGATCACGCCGTTGAACGTCAGCTGTGTGGCGAACAGCACGGCGCACGCGGAAACAAGCAATAAACTCATACCCGCCGCTTGCATTGCTGCAAACGTTCTCCGAGTCAGACCAAGCCAACCACTAACACTCAGCGTCGATGCGCTGGTGCGGCTTCTCGGAAATGCAACGCCTGTCATCAGTAGCGACAGGACGCCGAAACCACAGGCCGCTTCGAGCGCTGGCAGCACCCCATACTGCTCGACCACAACCCCACCGATACTGAAGCCCAGCAGTGGGCCGACCATGATGACGCCCGAACGGCCAGCGTTGTAAGTAACCAGGCGAACGCCGGCCCAGCGGGTGACGGCCCTGATGGCGGACGATTGAGCGGTCAACGCAACCGCAATGAAAGCGTAGGCCAGCAGTGCGATCGCCACAACAGCTGCGGGACGCAGTATCTCGCCCAGATAAAGCAGAACGAAGAGGACGCAAGCGACGAGCGCCGCTGCCTTTGATGCGAGAAGAAGCTGTCGTGCGCCAATCTTCTGCACGAAAAGGCTGGAGCAGAGTCCGCCGAGTGCCAGTGGCACGTAGGTTGCGACATTCAACAGCGCGATCCAGATTGAGGCGGTGCCGTCTGCCACAAAGTACCAGGTCAAGGTAAATTGCAGAATCGATGCGGTCAGATATTCAAAGAACTCGGCTGCAATGATGCCCGGAACCAACCAGGTCTTGGCGCACTGCCGTAGCAGCCGCGAGCAGTTTGCAGCTACACCTGACCTATCAGACTTTTGATACATGGTGTGCAGGGTGGGAGCCCGTGACAGCATGCCCGCCAGCTTGGGAGCTGTTACCGAGCCAGTATCGTATGGCCGCATGCTCCGCCGCATCGACAGCATGGTACGGAGGAGGGTCGTAATGGCGTTGGCCCTGCTGCTCGGTCATTACATGAATGATCCGCCGTGTCGCCGCGGCCCAGGATAGTTGGGCCGCTACCTTGGGGTCGTCGCTCGGTTCATTGGCCATCGCCCTGTGCCAGCAGGAGAGGAATTCAGCGTCCGAACCGTAGACCAGGCAGTTGTCGAATTGAGCGAAAATTTGGTTCGATGGATGGCGCGGGACGATAACCCATTTTCGCATCGCCAAGGCTTCCGCGGTTGTGGTGCATAGCACTTCACTGAGGGAGCAGTTAACGAAGACACGGTAGGGAGCGAGGGCCAACCAGGGCGCCGCTGTGCCCCCACGCAAAACGGCGGCGACGCCATATTGGGCCTCAAGGGAACGTACATAGGCCAGGTCGCCGGAACCGAAAACATCCAGATGGGTTGCTCCGGCCGCGCGCAACAGGCGGAACGTGTTGTGCAGGCCCTTCTCCGGAATCAATTTGCCGATGAAGTAGGCGCCCGAAGTTGAAGCGCGCGGCCGGTATGTCAGGTATTTATCGCTGATGCCGTTCAGGCTGACCACCGACTCGCCATGGTCCCGAAGCATTGGCGCCGGCGACTGAACATTATAGCTGCAATGGCAAATCGCGCGCACCAGCAGCGAGGTCGCGCCGTGCGCCAACGGCCGCCACCAGCGGCCACTGCGGACGCTGCCAAACAGTGCCTGGTTCGTGTGCATAATACTGACGATGAGCGGAATCCGCTTCTTCAGGCGAAATGCAGATGTGTCGATCCGGTGGCCGTCCAGCAGGAAGTGCCGTTCCAACTCCTCAAACACCACGGCATCGTGTGAGTGCAGAATGTGCGAAAGCGATGTAACCGGATGAGGAACCATCGTCCGCCTTCCGTAGCGAGCCGGATAGAAGACAATTTTCGGCTGGTAGCATCGCAATGACTCCGGCAGCCAGGCCTGGATCTCGTGGCGTTGCGCTTCTTCGTTGATGAGCCGGCAGCCGTACTCCCGCAACTGGTCATCTGGCTCGAACCAAGGAACATAGAGCGTTACTGACCAACCGGCGGCGATGAGATAGACGGCGCGCAGGAGGGGATTGACGCTGGTGCCGGTCAGGTTCGGGATTGCGGACACTGTCACGATCCCTACATCCGGCGCCGTTCTCATGCCGATTGGGCGCCCGCCGATGCACCTAGACCTATGGGCGGATCGGACACCAAACGGCCATCGGCGATTGCGACGGCGCGGTCGCAATATTGTAAGGTGCGGGGGTCGTGCGTGACGATGCACATTGCCACGCCCTGCTGCTTCGCCATGATCTGCAACACCGCCATGATCTGATCGCGTCGCCCCGCATCCAGCGCCGCCGTGGGTTCGTCCGCCAGGAGCAGCGACGGGCTGCCCATCAGCGAACGTGCCAGCGAAACCCGCTGTTGCTCACCGCCTGACAATTGAGAAGGATAATGGTTCAGGCGTTCGGCCAGGTCGAGCAGGGCGAGCAGGTCTTGGGCGCGCCGACGGGCCGTGGCAGCTTGTATTCCCTGGACGATGCCAGCCAGAGCGACATTCTCTGTAGCGGTCAGGAAATCCGCTAGATTCGCCTTCTGAAAGATGAAGCCGATATGCTGCCGGCGCAGCGCGCGGAGCCGACCGTCGCGCGTTGCTGCTGTAATAACGGTTGCCGCCCCAAGATGAATCCGACCAGAAGTCGGCGGCTCCACCAATCCGGCGAGGGTCAGGAGTGTGGTCTTCCCCGAGCCACTCGGCCCGACGATGCCGACAACTTCCCTCGGCATGATATCTAACGTCACACCAGAAAGCGCGCAGACTGCACTGCGCCCTTTGCCGTAGATCTTGCTAACGTTGTGCAACGACACCGTTGGACGCACTAGCCCAGTGCCTCCCTCGCTCGCACCTGCAGCGCTTTCCTGATCCCGGACCCGGATGCAAGCACGCAGACGCATAGCAATGACAGGAAGAACCAGATCATGTCGCTGGTGTAGACCAGCACGGAGCGGGGAAAGCGCGGGAACAGGAACCACGATATCGTCAGCGCGATCGCGAAGGAGCCGATCCCGATCGCGAAGGCCTGGGTCAGGATAAAGCGGACGATGTACAGATCGGAAGCGCCAAGCATCTTGATGAGGGCGATGAAGTGTACTTTCTGTAACACCGCGCTGTGCATGGTCAGGCCGAGAATGGTGCCGGTAACCGCGAGCAGCAGGCAGACGAAGTAAAGGATCTGTTGTCGCAGTGGCCCCAGTACCTCGTTTACGATCCAGGATTTCTGATGTTCCGTTGCCACAATCGAGATATCTGGCCAACGGCTGATCTGTGATTGCACCGACATGGCGCCGCCTGCGTCGGATACTGACACAAGTATGGCCGAAACCTGATAATTCTGCCCCGGTCTGCGTCCGGCCCGCGTCAGCAGCACTTCTTCACTGGGCGTGGTCACTCCGATCGCGAGCGCGTCTGTGATCGTTACAAAGATTGCGGGATCGAACGTCAGATCAACCTGGTTTTTCGAAATACCCACCACCCGGAAGTCATCCTGACCAAGATGCACACGATCACCGACCGCAAGGCCGGTCAATTGATCGGCGATCACCTCATGATGTCCCGCCATGATTGCCCGTCCCGCGACCAACGGTATCCAGTGACCGCGATCTTTCGGGTAGTCCAAGCCGGTGACACCAACGCGCATGAGGCTGTCGTTAATCCGTATCATCCGCGGAAACTGGATGAATCGCCGTGCCAGCTGCACACCGGGGACGCTTTCCACCCGGCGGTCGAGCGGCCCCGGCAGCACCGACACCTCGGCGAACGGCCCGATCCGGTCGCCCTGTACGACCCAGAAATCTGCGCCGATGCCGTCTACGATAACCAACATGTCCCGCACAATGCCGCGGTAAAAGCCGATCATGCCCACCGCGGCCAACTGGATGAACATCAGCCCGACAATGGTAATACCATACCGAGTGCTGTTGACCCTGATGTCGCGCCACGCAGGGTTCATTGCGGGGGTCCCATAAGCTCGACCCGCTCGGCCTCATAGCGGCCGTTGGGATCCAGCACTATGGCGCCAGCCGCGAGTCCATCTGTAATCTCGATGTAATCGCCTGCCAATATGCCGATTTTGACCGGCTGCCACCGGGCGCGACCCTCATGATTTATCCATACACCGGGCAGC
This sequence comes from Pseudomonadota bacterium, assembly GCA_018240405.1. Taxonomy (GTDB): domain Bacteria; phylum Pseudomonadota; class Alphaproteobacteria; order Acetobacterales; family Acetobacteraceae; genus Rhodopila. The sequence goes on along the minus strand of JAFEFW010000021.1, from coordinate 4,273 downwards.
CCCTCGCGACGAGCAACGTATCGCGCGTTGACCGCAAGCACGGGTTGGGGCGGCGCAACTTGCAGGGTTACCGTGGCTCGCTGACCAAGCGCCCAGTTTCGAGGTGGCGTTGAGAGGGAGATGTCCGCAACGAACTCCCGGGTCTCCTGGTCCACCTGGCGGTGCAGTCGATAGACCCGACCCGCTGACACATGCTGTGGGTCGGAGTTAAAGCGGAGCTTCGCCTCCAGGCCGACATTGAGCGTACCCATGACACCCTCATCAAACCTGGCGGCAACGATCAGGGTCGTCGGATCGACCAGATGAAAGACCGCCTCGCCCGACGACACCATATCGCCTGGATTTCGGCTTCTGGCGATGACGATTCCATTGATCGGAGCGGTTATGACCAGATCGTCAAGACGGGCCGCCATGGCATTTGCTTCAGCCTGCGCCGCTGCAAACTGGGCAACTGCGCGTTCGGTTGCTGCGCTCAGCCGATCTACTTCGGCGCGCGCCTGTTGCAGCGCGGTTTCGGCGATTTCAAGTTCATTGCGTGACACCACGGCAGAGCGACTAAGGACCCTTTGACGATCGGTTTGTCCAGTCGCTCGCCGAAGCAGGGCTTCGGCCGACGCCTGCTGAGCACGTAGCTCAAGGATCGCAGACCGGGCAGACCGCGCGTTGGCCTGAGCGGCAGCCAGTTGTTGTGACAGTGCGTTGTCGGTGATCCTCGCCATGACCATGCCTTTCGTAACATGGTCATTGCGATCTGCCGTTACGTCATAAAGCTGCCCAGACATCCGCGATGAGATCGTGACGCGTCCAGTTGCGTCTAAAATGCCTGGACCGTTCAAATTGAATGTTAAGCTTCGCATCGCCACAGGCTCGAACGGCACGGTCGTTGGCAATACATATCTTACGACGACGGTGGCCGCCGCGGAGAGTCCGACGACGCAGGCAAGGCCAAGTATCAGGGTACGTGGTCGCCGCGCGGCTTCGGCGCCGCGGACCGGCGGCAGGCGAAGCGCGATCTCGGTCATGTCGCCGTCACCAGGTGATGATTTGGCGCGGCTACTCATCCGAGTGGCTATTGCGATGATCGACGGTCATGGCAGCCCGGATGCGGCCGAGCATCGACAATGCCGCCTATTGTTATGTCGGCTCAGGGCCACGGACCGACATACGGGCCTGTCGGACTTTTGTCTTCGATACTTGCTCGCCGCAGGGGTCAATGAACCGGACTCCCACGGTCGACATAAGCCGGAACTGGTAGAAAGCGGTTGAATGCGAGATGCCTTAGATAGGCAAGGAAAGTCTCACGCTCGACTTGTCTACACCTGATATCGAGTAACGAAAGTCTATGGCTTGCATTCGATGTATCAAATTCCGGCCGAGCGGCAGCAAGATCAAGGAAGGAGGGGCCGCCTGGCCTTGTCTGGCGCAGCAATAAAGGCGCGAGGCCACTTGCTGGATCATCCGGCGAACGGAAAGCGAAGCCGCCAATGCGGGTCGTCCATTCCTGCGTGGGCACGACTTCGCATGGGATACCGTAGTCATTGAGCCACGCCGTGAGTACGCGAAGATGCGTGCGCTTCGGTGCAACCCAGTGCACCGTGTCGCCGGATGCATCATCCGCCATTGCAAGCGCTGCGATTGCTGAGGCAACGAAGTCAACTGGTGTCAGATCGACCGAAAGGTCGAGATCCGGTGCCGCGCCGATCAACGTGCAGAGCCGCAACATCCGGGTCAATGTGTCGCCGCCCGGCCAGTATCCGGTGTTGCTGTCGCCCGTGATGTTACCCGGTCGGTGAATCGTAACTGGAATACCGCGCGCCTGCGCTGCTCGCAAATTGCGCTCAGCCACCCATTTCGTCTGGCCGTAGCCGTGCAGGTAGCCGTCTGCCAGCTCTGGAAGTTCCGCCTCAAAAGCGCGCTGCACGCCAAGGAATTCTTCTGAGTCAAATACAGCAAGTGACGATACGAAATGCACAGGCGTGCCACCTCCACGCGCTGCGAAGGTTAGCACGTTGCGGGTGCCATCAACGTTTGTCGCCCGTAGCTCGACATAGGGCGACAGAAAGTCGACTTGCGCAGCGCCGTGCACAATGACGTCGGTGGTCGCAGCAAGTGCTTCAAACCGTGGCCCATCCAACCCGAACGCCGGTTGCTCCAACCGCCCGGCCACGGCTTGCAGTTCGTGACCAACCTGCGCCGCAATCAGGGGGCGGCCGCCGGTCAAGAGCGCAGTCCGCAGCCGCGCTGTCGCCTCAGCGTCACTGTCTGCGCGGATGATACACGTGATTTGCCTGGCGCCCTTGGCCAGCAGTTCCGCTGCAAGATACCCGCCGAGGAAGCCCGTCCCGCCTGTCAGCAGCACCTGCCGCGGCGGTCGCGCTCGCGGGCGCGCCGTGGTCACCGCGGGAACCGCGGACCTTGGGAGCACCACATCCTCAGCAATCTGTCTCAGCGCCACATCGTCTGCAGCGTCCTCATGCACGCGTGCTACCGGCGCCGCCGGGTTTCCCATCATTGCAATATCAGCGAGCGTCGTCGCGCTGCCGACGTGTTGGAAGCCGATTTGCCAACCAAGCTGCCGACGGATTGCTGCCAAGAGCCGCGCCAGGTCCAGCGAACTTATGCTGCTACCTGCCAAAGGTTGGTCCCACGGCACGGATCGATCCGGAAAGACCTCGGCGATCAGTGACTCCAGGTCGGCACGCTCCGTGGTGCGGTCGCGAGCGGCTGGAGAGATGGCCGCCGATGCGCCGGCCACTTCTTCCGCTGTCCCCGCGATGCTGCGCGGCAATAACCAATTCGCGAGCGGTCCCGCGATCCGCTCCCACACCTGCCCGGCAACGGGCGGGGCGATCCTGGGTACAAATTCGGCTAAGTCGTCTGCTTCTGGGACGACACTGTTGTCATAAGTTTCCACTGCGGCGACTGCATCTTCAGTGGGCATCACGTAAGCTGCGGCCGCGGCCGTATCTAGAACAAATACGGTTCCGGCCGCGCTCATCTGGCGCTGAGCAGGCAGCCGCTCCAGGAACTGCCACACCGGTTGGTTACGCGGCGTACGCATCGCGGTTATTGCTATAGTGTCAGCGTCCCGCGCGCGGGCCAGATCAGCCAACAGGTTGATCATGCGTGTTTCGACGCCGCGCCCAAGAACGCGGCAGCTCATCAGGAACTGTTCAACCACCAGCGTTTTCCCATGCGCTCGCGTCGCCAGCAGCCCGACGGTACCATAGTCACCGAAGCGGTCTCGCACATCAAGGAGCAGGAACGACTTGGCTGGATTACTCAACTCAGACCGTATCTGCATTTCGGTTCGCGCGGCGGGCGATGGATTGAACTGGTTTGTCCGCAGGGTCAGTTGCGCAATTCGTCCGGCGTCGGCTTCCTCGGGTGCTCGCGCCGTGATCTCGAGCGCAAGACCGGCGAGGAACTCAGCCCAGCCAGATACGTGCTGACGCAGACGCGACCGCTCAGCCTCTTGACGATACATGGCGGTGCGACGCGCATCCTCACGCGTTACCTGTGTGCGATCGAGCAACCAGAGGTTGGCCGCAAAACGCGACAGGGCAACGATGTCATCCGGTACCGTGATAGCGATGACGTCCGGCAAGGCCAGACGGATTGCCTCGATCTCCGCCGGGTTGTCATCAAGGACGAGAACGCTGTCGAGGCCTAGCGACAGTTCACGAGCGAGCTCGATAATGTTTTGCGGTTTGGGCTGCCAGTTCACCCGCCGGCGTGCGATATGTTGTGGACGCAACGGCATTTCCGGCCGGCCTGCAAATACAGCATCGACATCGGCTTCACTGTTCTTGGAGCAGACGCATACCAGAATTCCCCGCTCCGCCGCTTCGGCCAGCCTGCGCTGCAGCAATAGATGCCCTTCGTTCAGCAGCACGCCGTCTGGCCCGTCCTCGGCCGCCAAGCCATGCCAAAGGGTATTGTCGCAGTCGACCACAACAACTTTGATGGGATGACGTAATTCTTCATGAAGACGCCGCATCGCCAGGGCTGCAAGCGCATGGCTCCCGGCCTCCGTAAAAGGAATATGGGCCAGATCATCTGCGTCAGGATCGTTCCATAGCGGCTGTTCGGCGATGGACGTCGTGGCGTGTATAAGCGTCACCCCAGCCGTTGCTTGCAAGGCTCCACTGAACGCAGCCTCAATCCGAATAAGTACCTGCACCAGCCTTCCATCGCGGCTCATGAAGTCGGACCAAGGGCACAACACGACGAGTAATGGCGCGCCCAGGCCCGCGCTGGCACGTTTAATTGC
>JAFEFW010000219.1 GCA_018240405.1 Pseudomonadota bacterium | reverse complement strand
AGAGCTTTCCAAGACGTGCACCGGAGTCGAGGCCACGTCTTGTCCGGATCGTCCAGCGCGCCGGCCGCCCTGCCCTGGGTGACGTTCGGCATTGGCGGAGGCGCTATCGCAACCGGCAGCTCCTGCCGTCAGCGCAAAGGACGGTCAGAACCACAGCTTCAGCAGCAGCACCGCCGCCACGCCGGACCCGGCCGCGGCGCTGCCGTAGAACGCGCTGCGGATCGCCGGCGTCGTCTTGTACCCGAAATCATGCAGGCTGTGGTAAAGCCGGTGCACGCCGTGGAACAGGAACAGCGAAATCACCGCCAGCACCGCGCCCTTCCCGATCAGGTTCTGGGTAAAGGCAAGCATGTGCTGGTAATCCAGCGTGTGCGCCGGCACCAGGCGCCCGAACGGCCCGAACACGCCGGTGATCAGCACCAGCACCGGCCCAAAGACCGCCGCGAGGATGCCGCCGGCGCCGAACAGGAACCAGACGGGTGGTTCGTGAGAAGGTTTCATCGCGCCAGCCACCCTATGACCATCAGCACCAGGACAGAAACGACCACGACGCCGACCGCGGCGTAGAATGGCACCTTCTCTGCCTCGACCGGCAGATCCTTCACCGTCTTCGGCAGCACCTTGAACCATGTCCAGCTATGGTAGCAGAACGCAACGAAGGCGACGCAGTGAAACAGCACCGCCAGCGGGGAGCGCATGGCGCCGAGCCAGGCGCTGTAGCTGGATTCGCCTTGTTGCAGGCAGAACAGGCCGAGCAGCAGGTTCAGCGCGTAGAGCGTGACGAACAGCGCGGTTGCCTCGCGCAGCATATAGCGGCGGTGGTAGGGGTTGCGCTTCCACCATCCGGTCATCGGCCGCACATAGGTGTTGGCCGCAGGCTTGAACCGGTTGCTCATAGCGGCAGCACCTTCTTCAGCCTCTGCGCATACGGTTGCATGTAATCCTTGGCGCTCTGCAGCTTGATCAGGTTCACCGCATGCGCCGGGTCCACCGATTTCGGACAGACCTCACTGCAGTAGCCAACCAGGGTGCAGCCCCAGACATGCTCCTCGGCGTTCGCGACTTCGGCGCGCGCTTCCCAGCCCTGGTCGCGCGAGTCGGTGTTGTAACGATGCATCAGTGCCAGAGCGGCCGGTCCCATGAAGTCCGCGGTCAGGCCGTATTGCGGGCAGGCGGCATAGCACAGCAGGCAGTTGATGCATTGGGCGTAGCTATAATACTCGGCCAGTTGCGCCGGCGTCTGGTTGTAGGCGCCTTCTGCCAGTGTCCGTTCTTCCTTCGGCACCAGGTATGGCTTTGCGGCTTCCAGCTTGTTCAGGAAGTCGGTCTGGTCGATCACCAGGTCCTTGATGATCGGGAAGTTCTCCAGCGCCTCGACACGCACCGGACCGGGCGCGTAGTCCTTCAGGAAGGTATGGCAGCTCAGTTCGGGCACGCCGTTCACCATGGCGCCGCAACTGCCGCAGATCGCCATGCGGCAGGACCAGCGGAAGGTCAGGCTGCCGTCGAGGTGGTCCTTGATGTATTGCAAGCCCTGCAGCACCGACGTGTCGTCCTCGTACGGCACGTCGTAGCCCTGCCAGCGCGGCTCCTTGTCGGTTGCGGGATCGTAGCGCAGGCACTCGATCCGGATGCTGCGGGCGGTCATGTCAGTTCCGCCTGCTTGCCGGCCCCGCCATAGCTGCGCTGCCTGGGCGGCGAGGTCGTGATGTTGACCGGCTGCCAGTCGATCGCCGGCGGGCCGTCGACGCTGTAGCGCGCCAGCGAGTGCTTGAGGAAGTTCTCATCGTCCCGACTCTTGTAGTCATCCAGCCGCACATGGGCGCCGCGCGATTCCTGGCGTTGCAAAGCGGCGTGCGCCATCGCCTCGGCGACTTCCAGCATGAAGCCAAGTTCGATGGCCGACAGCCACTCGGTGTTGAACGCCTTGCCATGGTCGTCCAGCTTCACGCCCGCCCGATAGCGGACCCGCAGCTCCGCCAGCGTGGTACAGGCCTGCTGCATGCCGTTTTCCGTTCGGAAAATGCCGACGCCGTGTTCCATGCAGGCGCCCATCGCGTCGCGGAGTTCGGCGACGCGGCTGCCTCGGTCGGAGAGTAGCATGGCCTCCAGCCCGCCGGCCGCCGCCGTCGCCTCACGTTGTATACCGGCCGCAGATCGCGCGACGCTGGTGTCGCGAGCGAAGGCAGCGGCTGCCTCGCCGGCCACCTTGCCGAACACGCTCAGTTCCGCCAGCGAATTGGAACCGAGGCGGTTGGCGCCATGGATTCCCACGCTGGAGCACTCGCCGGCAGTGAACAATCCGGCAATGCCGGTCGCGGTTGTCCTGTCGCTGGCGATGCCGCCCATCGTGTAGTGCACCGCCGGGCGCACCGGTACCGGTTGCGTCACTGGATCGACGCCGGCGAAAATTTTCGCCACCTCGGTGATCAGCGGCAATCGCTCATGGATCTTCTGTGCGCCCAGATGCCGCAGATCCAGGTTCACCACCGTGCCTTTGGGCGTCGGGATGGTGTTGCCCTTCTGGTCCTCATGCCAGAACGCCTGCGACAGCCGGTCGCGCGGGCCAAGCTCCATGGCCTTCGGACGCGGCCACGGGTCGACCGGGCCGAGGCCATAGTCCTGTAAATAGCGATAGCCGTCCTTGTTGGTCAGGATCGCACCCTCACCCCGGCAGCCTTCGGTGATCAGAATGCCGGTGCCGGCGAGGCAGGTCGGGTGGTACTGCACGAACTCCATGTCACGCAGCGGTGCACCGTGGCGGAACGCGAGGCCCATGCCGTCGCCGGTGACAATGCCGGCATTGGTGTTCTGGGCGTAGATGCGCCCTGCCCCGCCGGTCGCCATCACCACCGCCTTGCACTGGAACAGCACGAACGCGCCGGTGGCGATCTCGATCGCCAGCACGCCGCGCACCTGCCCGTTCTCCACCAGCAGATCGGCAACGAAATATTCGTCGTAGCGTTCGATCGAGGGGTACTTGATCGACGTCTGGAACAGCGTGTGCAGGATGTGGAAGCCGGTCTTGTCGGCGGCGAACCAGGTGCGCTGCACTGTCATGCCGCCAAAGAAACGGACATTGATGCTGCCGTCGTCCCTGCGGCTCCAGGGACAGCCCCAGTGTTCCAGTTGCACCATCTCTTCGGTGCAGTGTTCGACAAAGTACTGCACGGCGTCCTGATCGCACAGCCAGTCGCCGCCCGAGACGGTGTCGTCAAAATGTTTTGCCAGCGAGTCATCGCCGCGGATCACGCCCGCTGACCCGCCTTCCGCGGCCACGGTGTGGCTGCGCATCGGCACGACCTTGGAGACGAGGGCAATCTTCAGCTTCGGATCGGCGATGGCGGCGGCAATGGCCGCGCGCAGGCCCGACCCGCCGCCGCCCACGACGACGATGTCCGTTTCAACGATCTCCATTCCGTCTCCTTTACCGCCGGGCGGCCGCGATCGCGTCCCGGGGAGCAGGACGCGATCCGGCAGAGACCCTCTGCATCGCCGCGCATGACAACCTCTGACAGGAAGCCGCGTCACGCGGGCGACGGCCTGGAGCTTGGCCTGGATGAACCCGCACACGCCTTGAGGCAGCGCAAACCGGCATGGCGCGGCCGATCCGCCGCCTCAGCGCTCGTCGCCGCGCAGCGCCCAGGTGCCGATGACCAGCGCGAGCCCGATCACCACCGCCAGTTCCGCCCAGAGAAAGACGAAGCTGTCCGCGCGCACACCCAGCGGCGGCGCGCCGGGCAGGATCGTACGCATCACCGGCAATGCAAAGGTCATGGCGCTCAGCACCGATGCCATCGTCGTGTCCATGCGCCGCCGGGTCAGCGACAGCAACAGGCCGATGGCCAGTCCGATGCAGCCAACCAGAGCCATCGCGCCATACAAGGTCAGCGCGAAGAAGCGGACCTGTCCCGGGCGCACCACCTGTATGGCAAGCGCCAGCCCCTCCGGCTGCGGCGGCTGCGACATCAGCGCCACCCGGATGTCCCAGGCTGCCAGGCGGCTCCAGACGGCAATCTGCAGGGGCAGCTTCGGCCCGTCCGAAGCGGCATTGCCGGCCTGCGCGTCGAGAAACAGCTCCGCGTGGTAGCGGTCGAACGGGTAGGCATCGATCGAGCCGCCGCGCAGATTGACCAGGCTGGTCACCGGCTGCATCGGCTGTCCGCGCCGCAGGAGAATCTGGCGGTCGGCAAACCCGTCTGCCAGCCGGATGATCATGTCGCGGTCGGCCTCGCCCGCGAAGCGGCTTCCCAGCTTGCCGCCCGCGATCGAGAAGTTCAGCTCAACCTCCAGCGCATCGCGCATCGGATCGAACGAGAGGACTTCGACATAAATGTGCAGCGGGACCTCGCCCGCGGCCGCCGGGCGGGTGAAGTGCTGTTCCGCCGGCGGCGGCAGGCTGGCCGACGTGACAGCAAAAACGACATAGGCGACGGCGACCGCGCAAAGGCCGACCGCCAGCAGCATGCTCCGGCGGAGCCTTGCCTTCACGGCGTGGTGGCCTGGTGCAGCCGGGTTGGGCGAGTCGTGATCATACTCACAGCAAAACAGCCCGCCACGCGACAGGCAACCGCCATTACCACCGCCATTACCGCACCAGACAAATGTACCGCAGGCTAGCGCCAGATCTGCGGCAGTCTCCCGTCCGGACCGGCGACCGGGTCAGCCGCCGCCGCGGGCACGGCGGCGACCTGCCGGACCACCGCGTCATGCTCTTCCGGCCGGCCACGATGCGTATCCGGCGCCGGTCCGGTATCGGGATAGGCGCCGACGATCAGCAGGTCGTCCGACCGGGACTGGCAACAATGGCCCACGCCCGCCGGGATCACCACGACGTCGCCGGCCGATACGCTCAGCACCTGGCCATTCGGCCCGCCGAACAGCACGCTGGCTTCGCCACTTGCGACACCCAGCACCTCATGCGCGTTGGCGTGGAAATGGTGGTAGGGGTAGACACCGTTGCGCCAGGCCGGCGGCCAGCGGTTCTGCGCGAACAGGCGCTCGATCGCCGCCGGATCGGGCGGCACGGCGTTGCGATACACCAGCAACGGCAGGCGGGAGTTCGGGATTGCACCGTCATCGGCGAAGGTGAAGGCCAGCGGTTCCGTTGTCATGGTCGGATCGTCCCCTTTGCTTCCCTGTGGCTTTCCGCCGCCGGCTTGGCCCTGCGATGGGCCGTGCCGGGATGCCGCCACCTGAAGCTGGGGCGTCCCGCGCCGTGCTGCAAGCGCTCCGGACGATCCGGCAGCATCGCCGCCTGCTTCCACACATCGCAACAGACCGGCACAGACCGACACCGATCCGCCGGCATGCGGAACGTTGTTGACCCGGCGTAAGGCGGCCCGCTACAGCCGCCGTTATGCCGGGAGCGGCGGCAGAGACAGCGATGGCAGTGGCGGATCCCGACGCAGCATGACCGAAGTGACGCCCTGCATCGTCGTGATGCCGGTCTACGAGGACCTGGAAGCTGCCAGCGAATTGATCCAGAAGCTGGCGGCCCATCTTGGCACCGCTGTGTTCGTTGTGGCTGTCGACGACGGATCGGTCCGACGGCCCGTCCCTGCCGATATCATCAGTGCCGCCGGCTTGCGCGGGGTGGTACTGCGGCTGCGCCGCAACGTGGGGCACCAGCGCGCCATTGCGGTCGGCCTCGCCTGGGTTGCGGAGCACCGGCCGGATACGCGTTGCGTGGTGATGGATGCGGACGGTGAGGACATGCCGCACACGATCCCGGACCTGCTGACGCGCCTCCAGGATGGCGCCGTCGATGTCGTCGTGGCGCAGCGGGGCAAGCGCCAGGAATCATACGCCTTCCGCCTGTTCTACACGATCTACCGGCTGGTGTTCCTGCTGCTGACCGGCCGAACCATCCGCTTCGGCAACTTTATGGCCCTGAAGCCGGACGCGGTGCGGCGCCTGGCGATCATGCAGGAACTCGGCACCCATGTCGCCGCCACCGTGCTGACCTCGCGGCTGCGTCTCGACTTCTGTCCGCTCGATCGCGGTCTACGCTACGCCGGCCGCAGCCGGATGAATTTCACCAGCCTCGTGCTGCATGGATGCCGGGCGATGATGATCTTCGCCGAGGATGTGCTGCTGCGCATCTGCCTGCTGTGCTTTGCCGTGGCGGTTATCAGTATTGCCGGCATCGTTGTGACGATCGCGCTGAAATGGATCGGACTGGCCACGCCGGGCTGGTTCTCCATCGCCTTCGGAATCCTG
>JAFEFW010000218.1 GCA_018240405.1 Pseudomonadota bacterium | reverse complement strand
GTGGCGAACAGCCGCCGCGCCGCGTCGAGGATCGCCGCGTGCTTGACACGGTCCTTGGGGCGACCAACCGGGCGCGGCGGCACGAGAGCTACGGGTGCTGGCAGCTTGAGTCTCTCCAAGGAAGGTTACGGAGAAATTAACTGGACTGATGGGTCCAGCATAACACATACTGGACGCATTGGTATAGGAATTGTGGTCTCGGCATGCAGGCTGACGCATCAACCCCGGACCCGCTGCGCCGGCGCCTGCTCGGTTCCGCCGCGGCGCTCGGCGGCCTCATGCTGGCCGGCTGCACCGTCGGGCCCGACTACACGGCACCTGACCCGCCGGGCAGCACCCGCTTTACCGAGCAGGACCTGCCGATCCGCACCGTCTCTGCCCGCGTCGCGGGTGGCGCATCACAGCGCTTCGACCAAGGGCGTGACATTCCCGGAGACTGGTGGGCGCTGTTCCACTCGCGGCAGATCACCGACCTCGTCACGCTGGCACTGAAATCGAACCCGGACCTTGCAGCAGCGCAAGCCACGTTGCGCCAGGCGCAGGAAAATGTGCGTGCGGCGCAAGGCGGCCTGTATCCACAGGTCGGGTTCGGCTTCAACTATCAGCGCCAGCAGGCCTCCCTGGCGCAATTCGGCTTCGGCCAGCGCGGCACGGTCACCTACACCTACGATACGGCCAACGTGAACGTATCCTATACGCTGGATCTGTGGGGCGGCATCCGCCGGCAGATCGAGCAGCTCGATGCCCAGGCGGAATATCAGCACTGGGAACTCCTCGCGGCCGACCTGACGCTGGCGGCCAATGTCGTGAACACGGCGATCAACGAGGCTTCGCTGCAAGCGCAGATCGCCACGACACAGGACATCATCCGCACGGCGAAGGAGGGGCTGGCACTGACGCAGCAGCGCTTCACCCTGGGCGCCGTCAGCCAGGCGGATGTGCTGCAGCAGCAGGCGCTGGTCGACCAGCAGGTGGCGACGCTGCCGGGGCTGCAGAAGCAGTTGCAACTGCAACGGAACCAGATGGCGGTCTATCTCGGCGGCCGGCCTGACGGTTACTCAATGCCGACGCTGAACCTCGACGCGCTGGTGCTGCCCGAGGATCTGCCGGTGTCCCTGCCCTCCAGGCTGGTCGAGCAGCGGCCCGACATCAGGGCTTATGCTGCGCTGGTGCACGCCGCCAGCGCCGGGGTTGGCGTCGCCATCGCCAACATGCTGCCGCAGATCACCCTGTCCGGAAACTATGGCCGGGGCGAGAACAGTATCCCCAACCTCTTCACGCCCGAGGGCATTGCCTGGACCATTGCCGCCGCGCTGACGCAGCCGATTTTCCGGGGCGGCACGCTGAACGCGCAACGCCGAGCGGCGCTGGAGGCGCTGAATGTGTCGGCAGCGCAATATAGCAGCACGGTCAATGTGGCGTTCAAGGACGTTGCCAACGCGCTGGTGGCGATCGAGCGCGACGCCGAGGCGCTGCAGGCCGCGTTGGCGGCGCAGAAGACGGCATCTGCCAGCCTGGCGCTGGCGCAGGTGCAGTACAAGGCCGGCAGCGGCACCTACCTGACCGTGCTGACGGCGCAGCAACAGGATTACAGCGCCCGCCTGAATGTCATCACTGCCAGAGCGGCCCGTTACAGCGATACCGTGGCGCTGTTCCAGGCGCTCGGCGGTGGCTGGTGGAACCGCATTGATGCAGAACCAAAACTGGCCGATGCCGGCGGAGCGCCGCGATGAATGACACCACCACGCTGCCGCCGCGCGCCCCAACGGGGCAGAAGCTGCGCAAGGCCCGGCTGTGGCTGCGCTTCCTGATCATGCTGCTGCTGGTCGGCCTGCTGGGCACCGGGCTGCTGTTCTTCCAGACCTTCAAGCGCTCGATCCTGAGCCAGATCACGGAGCAGATCCGCAACACGGTGCCGACCGTCGCGACGGGCAAGGCGGTGCTGGCTGAGTGGCAGCCGCGCCAGATCGCCACCGGTACCGCGCGCGCGGTGAAGGGCGCAGACCTGTCCGCGGAAGTCGGCGGTATCGTCGACGAAATCAGCTTCGAGTCCGGCCAGACGGTGCAGGCCGGCACTGTGCTATTGCGGCTGCGGCCGAATGATGATCCCGCGAAACTGCAGCAACTGCAGGCCGCCGCCGATCTGGCTGCCATCACGCTGGAGCGCGACCAGCGGCAGCTTGCCGCCAAGGCCATTTCCCAGGCGACTGTCGATACCGATATCGCCACGCTGAAGGGCGCGCGGGCGCAGGTCGCCGCTCAGCAGGCCATGATGGCGCAGAAGATCGTGCGCGCCCCGTTCACCGGCCGCCTGGGCCTGCGGCAGGTCGATATCGGCCAATACCTGGCGCCTGGCACAGCGATCGTCACGCTGCAGCAACTCGACCCGATGTACGTCGATTTCTACCTGCCGCAGCAGGCGTTGGAAAAACTGCAGGTCGGGCAACCGGTCCAGGTCACATCCGACGCGTACCCGGACCGGATCTTCAGCGGCAAGATCACCTCGCTCAATGCACGCGTCGATCCGGCCAGCCGTATGGTGCAGGTCAGGGCCACCGTGCCAAACGCGGACAACGCGCTGCTGCCCGGCATGTTCCTGACCGTTTCGGTCACGTCCGGGCCGGTGCAATCGCTGGTGACCATCCCGAACATGGCCGTCGCCTACAACCCGTATGGCTCGCTGGTCTATGTCGTGCGGCCCGAGAAGGATAAGGCCGACAAGGACGTTCTTGTCGCCTACCAGCAGTTCATCACCACCGGCGACGCGCGTGGTGATCAGGTCAGTGTGGTGAAAGGCCTGAAGGATGGCGACGTCATCGTCACCGCTGGCCAGATCAAGCTGCACAACGGTTCGGTGATTGCGGTCGACAACTCGATCGAGCCGCCCGGGCCGAATGCCCCTGTTCCGCGCGACCGATAGGCAACGACGATGAAATTCACCGACATCTTCGTCCGCCGGCCGGTCCTGGCCTGCGTCGTCAGCCTGATGCTGCTGGTTCTGGGCATCAAGGCGTTCAACAGCCTGTCGATCCTGCAGTATCCGAAGACGCAGAACGCCGTCGTTACCATCACGACTGTCTATTACGGCGCCAACCCGGAAACGGTGGCAGGCTTCGTCACCACGCCGCTGGAGAATGCGATCTCGCAGGCCAACGGCATTGACACGCTGACCTCGATCAGCCGGTCCGGCATCAGCACGATCACCGCCAACCTGATCCTGAACTACGACCCGAACAAGGCGCTGACCGAGATCACCGCGAAGATCAACTCGGTGATCAACCAATTGCCGACCGGCGTGCTGCAGCCGACCATGTCGGTGGAGATCGGCCAGTCGCTGGACGCACTGATCATCGGCTTTTCCAGCGACGTCCTGTCGCCGAACCAGGTTACCGACTACCTAATCCGCAACGTGCAGCCACGCCTGCAGGCCGTGCCCGGCGTGCAGACCGCTGAACTGCTGGGCGGGCAGAACTTCGCGATGCGCGCCTGGCTCGATCCAGAAAAACTCGCCGCCTATGGCCTGACCGCGGCGGACGTGTCGGCCGCCTTGTCCAGCAACAACATCATCTCCGGCATCGGCACCACCAAGGGGCTGATGGTGCAGTACAACCTGAACGCCTCCACCAATCTGCACTCGGTAGAGGAATTCCGGAACCTGGTGGTCAAGCAGGTCAATGGCGGCATCATCCGCCTGAGCGACGTGGCGCACGTGACATTGGGTGCCGACGACTACGATTCGGCCGTGTCGTACAACGGCCAGAAGGGCGTCTATATCGGCATCAAGATCGTGCCGTCCGCCAGCCTGCTGGACGTGATCGGGCGGGTGAAACAGGTTCTGCCGTCGATCAAGCAGCAGCTTCCCGGCGGCCTGACCGGCGACGTGATCTACGACTCCACCATCTTCGTGAACAGCGCCATCTGGGAGGTCGCACGCTCCCTGGGCGAAACGGTGCTGATCGTCACGCTGGTGGTGTTCGCCTTCCTCGGCTCGCCGCGTTCGGTGCTGATCCCGCTGGTTACCATCCCGCTCTCGCTGATCGGCACGTTCACGGTGATGCTGATCCTGGGCTTCTCGATCAACCTGCTGTCGCTGCTGGCGCTGGTGCTGTCGATCGGCCTGGTGGTGGACGACGCCATCATCGTGGTGGAAAGCGTCAATCGCCATCTGGAAGAGGGCATGAAGCCGATCGACGCGGCCATCAGGGCGGCGCGCGACCTGGCCAATCCGATCATTGCCATGACCGTCGTGCTGATCGCGGTCTACGTGCCAATCGGCTTCCAGGGCGGCCTGACCGGCGCGCTGTTCACCGAGTTTGCCTTCACCGTCGTCGGCGCCGTCACCATGTCGGCGATCATTGCGCTGACGCTGTCGCCGATGATGTGCGCCTATCTGCTGAAGCCGCACGGATCGGGCGGTTGGGGTGACCGCCTGTCGCAGCGGATCGACCGGATCTTCTCGTCCGTGGAACGAGGCTATGAGCGGCGCCTGCGCGGCGGCCTGCGCACCCAGTCCGTGCTTCTGGTGTTCGGCGCTATCGTCATCGGCAGCATCTGGTTTCTCTACACCACCTCAGACAGTGAACTGGCGCCACAGGAAGACCAGGGAGTCGTCATCCTGATCCCGACATCGTCGCCGTCCGCCACGCTGCAGCAGAAAATGATGTTCGGCGATCAGGTGGAGTCAATGATGGCGGCGATTCCCGAACGCGAGCAAAGCTTCCAGGTGGAGAGCCCGGTATTCTCCATCGCCGGCATCACGCTGAAACCATGGGAGCAGCGCAAACGGACGGCCACCGAAATCCAGATGCAGCTACAGAATGAACTGAACAAGGTCGCCGGCCAGAGCATCGCTGCGTTCGAGCCGCCGGCCCTGCCCGGCGCCCAGGGCCTGCCGATCCAGTTCGTGTTGAAATCCACGATGCCGATGACGCAACTCTACCCGATTGCACAGAAATTCCTGCAGGACGCCAAGGACACTGGCCTGTTCCTGTTCATCGACAGCGACCTGAAGATCGACGCGCCGCAGCAGGTGATCGAGATCGACCGGGACAAGGCGGCGCAGATGGGCCTGACGATGGCGCAGGTTTCCACCTCCCTCGGCTCCCTGCTCGGCGGCGCCTATACGAATTATTTCGATCTTGGCTCGCGATCGTACAAGGTGATCGCACAGGTGCAGCAGCGGCACCGCCTGACGGTGGACCAGGTGATGCGCTATCCGATCGCGACGATCGACGGCGTGCCGATCCCGGTGTCGGCGATCGCCAAGGTCCGGACCGAAACGGTGCCGCAGAACATCCCGCACTTCCAGCAGGTCAACGCCGCGACGATCCAGGGCGTCATGTCGCTGGGCATCTCGCAGGCGACGGCGTTCAACGCGCTGAAGGATATCGCCGCCCGCACGCTGCCGCCGGACGTGCTGATCGACTACGCCGGGCCGCTGCGGCAATACGTGCAGGAGAGCAGCAACTTCGCCGCCACGTTCGGCCTGGCGCTGATCATCATCTTCCTGTCGCTGGCGGCGCTGTTCGAGAGCTTCCGCGATCCGGTGGTGATCCTCGTTTCGATCCCGATGTCGATCGCGGGAGCACTGATCTTCATCAACCTAGGGCTCGGGCGCGCCACACTGAACATCTATACGGATGTCGGGCTGGTGACGCTGATGGGGCTGATCAGCAAGCACGGCATCCTGATCGTCGAGGTGGCGAACGAGGCACAGGTCGCCGGCCTGTCGAAGCTGGAGGCGATCATCCATGCCGCCCGGCTGCGGCTGCGGCCGATCCTGATGACGACCGCGGCCATGGTGCTGGGCGTGGTGCCGCTGATCATGGCGACCGGCGCCGGCGCCGCGTCCCGCTTCAACATGGGCCTGGTGATTGGCGCGGGCCTGTCGATCGGCACGCTGTTCACGCTGTTCGTTCTGCCGGCGGTCTATATGCTGCTGGCGGCAACGCACCAGAAGGAGCCGGCAGCACGGGCGGCGGACGCGGTGGGGTATCCGACCGGGCCATAGGAGTTTCAGTCGTTACGGCGGGCACAGGCCACAGTGCGGGCGCCGTGTCCTGTCGCAACGGCTTCGGGGTTCCGGCCACTCATGGTCATGGCGGGCGCAGGCCCCATGAGCGTTATGATAGGTCGATCGGCGGCAGCCGTTGCTCTCTCGTCATGGCGGGCGAAGGCCCGCCATCCACGCCTGGCGGTCGAAAATCCGTGCGAATACATCGCTTTTGTAGCAAAGCCG
>JAFEFW010000217.1 GCA_018240405.1 Pseudomonadota bacterium | reverse complement strand
TTCAAGGCGCTGCATGAGGCACCAGGGACGTTTGTCATCGCCAACGCCTGGGACGCCGGATCGACGCGCATGCTGACGGCGCTGGGCTTCAAGGCCATTGCCACGTCCAGCGGCGCTTGCGCCGGCGTGCTCGGCCGGCGTGACGGCATGGTGACGCGCGACGAAGCCCTGGCCCATGCCAAGGCCGTCGTCGAGGCAACCGATCTGCCGGTTTCGGCCGACCTGGAAAAGGGTTTCGGCGATGCCCCGGCCGCTGCTGCCGAAACGATCCGGCTGGCTGCCGGCGTGGGCCTGGTCGGCGCCTCGATCGAGGACGCCACCGGCGATCCATCGAAACCGCTGTTCACGCCGGAGGAAGCCACGGCGCGTATCGCCGCCGCCGTCCAGGCCGCCCGCTCCGCTGGGTTTCCGTTCACGCTGACGGCGCGGACGGAAAACTACCTGCGCGGCAACCCTGACCTGCAGGACACGATCCGGCGGCTGAAATCGTTCGAAGATGCCGGCGCCGACGTGCTGATGGCGCCCGGTTTGCCGGATTTGGAGGCGGTGAAAGCGGTCTGTGCCGCACTGTCCAAGCCGGTAAACTTCATGGCCGGGATCAAGGGCCGGTCCTTTACGGTTGCGGCGCTGGCCGGGGCAGGGGTGAAGCGCGTCAGCCTGGCTACTTCATTGTACCGAGCGGCGATGACCGGGCTGCTGAGTGCCGCGCAGGAAGTGGCGGAGCACGGCACGTTCGGCTATCTCGACACTGCTGTGGCGACTCCGGACCTGAACCGGTTTATGACAGGCTGATCGATTGCCCTGCTCAAGGCCCGCCATGCGTCCGCTGCTGATAATTCTGTCTCTGTGTTCCCTCGCTGGCTGCGCCACTGATCCAGCCAAGCTGGGTATTACCGGCCCCGGACAGGCTGCGCCGGTGCGGCGGGCCAACGCAACCGACCAGGGGTCGGAGATGATGCCCGGCGTTGCGACCATGGGCACGTTCTACGGCCCGACCAATGGCGGACCACAGACCGGCGCGAGTGGGTTTTGGGGGTACAATAACTGACCAGTCCACCGAGGCGCGGACGGGTCTCTGCCGGCGGCGCGCCCGCCAGCGCCTGAGCCCGGGGTCAAGCGGACGCGGCGTTTATGTCGTGGCAATTGTTCCGCGACGGGTCTGGCCGCTCGCCTAAGCGCCGCTTCGTTACCGCCACCACTGCGCATCCATGGCCAATCGGCGTGACAACCACCGGTTTGCGGTTCATCATACCAAGGTTCGGGCTGTGACGCGCAGCTGAGCCGCGCGTCTTGGTCCGCGCGCGAAAAGAATAAATCGAAAATCAGGGAGGACCAAAATGCCAAGCGATTTGGTTACCGAAACGGCTTTCGGCGCGCCCGAGGAAGTCGGCCCGCTCGAGGCAAAGCATTTGACTTCACAACTGTATCGAAATGCTGCCGATGCAGAGCGCGTCACTTCGACACATTGGCATATCGCCTGGGCCAACGGACTCGGCTGGGGCTTCGACGGGATGGACGGTGCGATCCTCGCGCTGGTCGCACCGCTGTTGCTGAAGGAATTCCAGATCGATCTCGCGGCCTACCGGAACGGGATCCAGATCACCGGCCTGATCAGCATCATCGGGCTGTTCGCCTGGCCCTGGCTGGCCGACAGGTATGGCCGCCGCAACATCCTGGCGCTCAATATTGCAGTCTTTTCTCTGGCCATGCCGGCGGTCGCGCTTGCCCCCGACTGGACGTGGTTCATCGTCATCTACGCCATCGTGCGGTTTGCCTTGAACGGTGAGTGGGCGGTTGGATCGATGCTGGTGGCAGAGACGTGGCCGGCACGGCTGCGCGGCTTTGTGCTGAGTGTGGACCGTTCCGCATGGGGCATCGGTGCCGCGCTCGCCGGCACCATCGTAACATTCGTGGTAACCGGCTGGGGCTGGCGCATGGCCTACATCCTGCCGGCGGGTGTGGCGTTTCTCGCGGTCTACGTGCGCCTGTTGTGCCCGGAATCGCCTTACTGGGTCCGCACCCAGGATCGCAAGCATCGCATCCAGACGCGCCTTGCAGCCGGTCACACGCTAACCCCCGAGGATCAGGAATGGATCGATAAGGCGCGCAAGCCGGGTATCCGGCAGTTGTTCCTGCCCGACCTCCGGCGCAACACGTTGATGGCGACGTTCGTTGCCAGTATGGCTCTGGTGTCCTACAGCACGGTCGGCTACTGGATGCCGCTGTTTCTGGCGCAACAACATCACTGGTCGACCGCCGAATACGGTAGTTTCTACATCTGGTGGGCCCTGTTCTCCACCCTCGGCTTCTGGCTCGGCGGCTGGATGATTGATCGCCTCGGCCGCCGGGTTGGTTTCGCCGTCCTGCTGCTGGAAGCAGCGTTTTTCCTGACCATCTGGATCTTCGCCGAGGGCAAGCTGGCGCTGTGGCTGCTGGGCATGGCGTGGTCGTTCGGCTTTATCGGCGTGTGGGGCCCGGTCACGGCCTATACCGCCGAGATGTACCCGACCCGGACGCGCGGCGTCGGTAACGGATTTTCCTGGTCCGTGGCCTTCTTCATCGGCGTCGTGCTGTGGCCGTTCGTTTCTGTATGGTTGCGGAATGTCACCGGCTCGTTCGTTGCCGCGTTCCTGCTGATCCCAGCGCTGCTGGTGATCATGGCGGCGATCATCTGGTTCTACAGTCCGGAGAATGCGCGCAAGGACCTGAATCAGATCGCGGTATAAGTCCAGGTGCAAGCGGCTGACATACAGGTCGCGCCGCTGGTCTTGTGCGGCCGAGCACGGCGTTCCTTGCAACCGCTGCGGCGGTCTTGACGATGCCCGGCAAGGAGCGGTGATTGGCCAAGCGAAGCTCGACCACTGGATCACAGTGACGGCGGCTGGCGTGTAGGCGCTGAAGGCGGCGCCGGTGAACCGCCCCGCGCCATCGGTGCGGGGCGGGTTCGGTGCCTCAGGCGGACAGCGCCTGCGGCGGTTCCGTGCGCTCGCGCTTCACCAGCAGCTTGTTCAGCGCGTGGATATAGGCGCGCGCCGATGCAACGATGGTATCGGCGTCGGCGCCCTGGCCGTCGACCATCTTGCCGTTTTCTTCCAGCCGCACCGTCGTCTTCGCCTGCGCGTCGGTGCCCTCGGTCACCGCGCCGACGCTGAACAGTACCAGGTTGGCATTGTGCGGGAAGATGGCTTGGATGGCGTTGAAGGTCGCGTCCACCGGACCGTTGCCTGTGGCGGTCGCGGTGCGCACGGTGCCGTCGACTTCCAATTCCAGCTCTGCCTTTGCCGGGCGCTTCGAGCCGGCATACAGGTCCAGCGAGACGAACCGGATGCGTTCGTGGTCGCGCATGACCTCATCGTCGACCAATGCGATCAGGTCCTCGTCGAACACCACCTTCTTGCGGTCGGCCAGGTCCTTGAAGCGGCGGAACGCGTCGTTGAGCTGGTTCTGCCCGACCTTATAGCCCAACTGGTCCAGCCGGTCGCGGAATGCGGCGCGGCCGGAGTGCTTGCCCAGTACCAGACTATTCTTCGCCCAGCCCACATCCTCCGGCAGCATGATCTCATAGGTGCCGGCATGCTTCAGCACGCCGTCCTGATGGATGCCGGCTTCGTGCGCAAAGGCATTGCGGCCGACGATTGCCTTGTTCGGCTGCACGTCGAAGCCGGTGATGGTGGACAGCATCTTCGACAGGCGCAGGATCTGCTTGGTGTTGATGTTGTTCTTGAACGGAACGGCGTCGTGGCGGGTCTTGATCGCCATGATTGCCTCTTCCAGGGAGGCATTGCCGGCACGTTCGCCGATGCCGTTGATCGTCGCCTCCACCTGGCGCACACCGGCCTTGATCGCTGCCAGCGTGTTAGCGACCGCCAGGCCCAGGTCGTTGTGGTTGTGGGTGGACAGCACGATCCTGTCGGCGCCGGGGACGCGGGTCTTCACCATGGTGAAGATGCGCTCCATGTCCTCGGGCAGCGCGTAGCCGACGGTGTCGGGAATGTTGATCGTGGTGGCGCCGGCCTTGATGGCGGCTTCCACGCAGCGGCAGAGGAAATCGTCTTCCGTGCGGGTGCCGTCCTCGGCTGACCATTCCACGTCGTCCGTGTGCTGCCGCGCCAGAGTGACGCTGTCGGTCACCGCCTGCAGCACCTCGTCCGGCTCCATCCGCAGCTTGTACTTCATGTGCAGCGGGGAGGTGGACAGGAAGGAGTGGATGCGCTTGCGCTTGGCCGGGCGGACGGCGTCGGCGGCGCGCAAAATGTCCTCACGGCCGGAGCGGGCCAGGCCGCAGATCACCGGTGTGTCATCCCGTTGGCCGACCGACTTGGCGATCTCCAGCACGCTCTCGAAGTCGCCGGGGGATGCGATGGGGAAGCCGGCCTCCATGACGTCGATGCCCAGTTCGGTCAGGGCCTCGGCCATACGGATTTTCTCGTGCAGGTTCATCGAGAAGCCGGGCGACTGCTCGCCGTCCCGCAGGGTGGTATCGAAGATGATGATGCGGTCGTCGTCCAGCTTGCCAAAACTAGGGTGGTTGATGCTCATTGGGGTGTTTCCTTCGAAATGGACGCGCGTAGTGCTTCAGGGCTTCCCCTGAGCGAGACCGGCGTTCAGCAACCCGGCGTGACGCTCAGGGGCGCGTAAGTCGAAGGAGAAGGAGCAGGCTGAGCGCGCGCAACCGGCCGGACGCGATGGCGTCTCCGGGCAAGGTCGCAAAGGGCGCGCCGTTCAGCATGGCATGGCAATAGCGTTATTTCGACGAGCGCGCAACCTCCCGCCCGTAAGTACCGGTATGAAGCCCCGATCGGGCCGGCTCTTGGGGAAGCCCGGACACTCGTTATGGACCGGCTGCATGCCGGCTGCGGCGCCCGCCTTGCGGACGGCCCGGCAAGGGTGGTCCATCCGGCAGCGGCTGGTCACCGCGTGTGTCCGCACCGCGGCCCCGGTCGACATTACGGAGCAAACACTGGACACCCGGCGGGCTGCAGCGCATAGGACCGCCGCCGGAATGCCGGCGGAGGTGTCGGGGAGCAGTGCGCGTACACGCATGATGTACTTCAGCCGTTTGAAGACCGTGGTGATCCTCGCGGTGTGTCTGATCGGGCTCCTGCTGGGCCTGCCCAACCTGTTCCCCAAGCCTGCATCATGGCTGCCGTGGCGGACGGTGCATCTCGGCCTCGACCTGCGCGGCGGCAGCTATCTTCTGCTGGAAGTGGATATGGCCGCTGTCACCAAGGAGCGGCTGAACAGCCTGGCGGACAGTGTGCGCCAGGCGCTGCGGCCCGGGCAGATCTTCTACCAGACGCTGGACGTCCAGGACGCGCAGAACCGGATCCTGCTGCGCCTGCGCGACGCGACGAAGACCGACGCCGCGGTGTCCGCGCTGCGGCCGCTGATCAGTCCCGATCCCGCCACCGGCCAACCTGATCTGGCCCTGGCCTCGACGCCGGACGGTACGATCACCTTGACGCTGTCAGCCGCGGCGCTCGCCCAGCGTGCCAGCGGCGCGATCCAGCAGTCGATCGAAATCGTCCGTCGCCGCATCGACGAGACCGGCGTGGTCGAGCCGCAGATCAGCCAGCAAGGCAACAACCGCATCGTCGTCCAACTGCCCGGCGTTGGCGATCCGGACCGCATCAAGCAGTTGATCGGCAAGACGGCCCATATGACGTTCCGGCTCGTCGACGAGACGGCCAACCCCGCAACCGGGGGTCCGCCACCGCCCGGTGACGATTATCTGCCGATGCAGGACCGGCCGGCCGAGAAGCTGGCGATCCGCAAGCGCATCGATGTCGACGGCGCCGACCTGACCGACGCACGCGCAGGCACCAATTCCGAGACCGGCGAGTGGGTGGTGAACTTCACCTTCAACTCCAACGGCGCCCGCCGCTTTGCCGACGTGACACGGGCCAACGTCAACCACCGCTTTGCCATCGTGCTGGATGACAAGGTGATCTCGGCGCCGGTGATCCGGGAGCCGATCACCCAGGGTCGCGGCCAGATCAGCGGATCGTTCACCGCCACCTCGGCGAACGACCTGGCGGTGCTGCTGCGCGCCGGTGCGCTGCCGGCGCCGCTGACGGTGGTGGAGCAGCGTAGCGTCGGGCCGGAACTCGGCGCTGACAGCATCCGGGCCGGGGCGATCTCCCTGGCCATCGGCTTCCTGCTGGTGGTCGCCTTCATGGGGATTTTCTACGGGCTGTTCGGCTGGTTCGCGAATGTCGCGCTGATCGTCAACCTGATCCT
>JAFEFW010000216.1 GCA_018240405.1 Pseudomonadota bacterium | reverse complement strand
GTTCGACATCGCCCGTTCCCGCCCACGCAAGCACCTGACAGTGGTGACCAAGTCAAACGCGCAGCGCCACGGCATGGTGTTCTGGGATGAGATCGCCGCCCTGGTCAGCCACGACTACAAGGACGTGACCTGGGACAAGGAACTGGTCGATGCAATGACCATGCGCATGGTGCGCAAGCCGCAGAGCATCGACACCGTCGTCGCCACCAATCTGCACGCCGACATCCTCTCCGACCTCGCCGCCGCGCTCGCCGGTTCGCTCGGCATCGCACCCACCGGAAATATCGATCCGGAACGGCGCAGCCCCTCGATGTTCGAGCCGATTCACGGGTCGGCGTTCGACATCACCGGCAAGGGTATCGCCAACCCGGTCGCCACGTTCTGGACGGGCGCAATGATGCTGGAGCACCTGGGTGAAAAGCCGGCTGCCGACCTGCTGATGCGCGCGGTGGAACAGGTCTGCGCCGCAGGCATCCTCTCGCCGGACCTCGGCGGCACTGCGACGACGAAGGAAGTGACGGCAGCCGTAGTGGACGCGGTGCGCGGGATGAACCGGTAGGGGATCAGGCCGCCTCGCAACTGGGAATTTACAGTGCCGCGCGAACAAGCGCGGACCCTGCCCTACTTCCTCCGGCGCGGCCGTCTGTGTTTGACGCGCTTCTTCTTCCGGGATGTGGTCCGGCGGCTGGCGTGAAACTGTTCCTCCGCGTCGTCCGACATGTGGGTCAGGATGCCAGACAGGCAGCGGCGTAGGTCCGCCTGGACGTCGGGACCAAGTGTGGCGCGCAGGTTGGCCAGAGCGGCCCGGCTCTCGTCACTGATCTTCGGCGCGTCGTCGGCAGGGTCCTCAAGATCGGTGGGGTCGGCGAGCGCAAACAACGGTAGTACGAAGGTGCGGCCGTCCTTGGTTTCCATCAGGCGCTCCCACCATTCCGGCGCAAACACCATGGCTTGGAGAAAGCCTCGGATCCATCCGGCGGGATCCGGCTTGCCTTCGGCGTCGAGGTCCAGCCAGGGCTGAAATTCCAGCGGGTTCCACAGATCGTCACAAATATCGTCGAAGCGATGGAACAGTATGTTCTCGCACTTCTGCCTCTCGCGAACCGTCAGTTGCGGCGTCTCGCCAAACACCATGTCCATCCAGATCTCATCCGGCGGCGCCGATGGCCCGGCAATCAAAGCAGCGAAAAACCCGTCCGCCTCGGCCAGCGAGAGGCTGTTCAACGAGCCACGGTTGGAGGCCATGATCGCCGCCAACTCCCGGCGCTCCTCTTCTGACACCCGATCCAGAGGCGGCTGCGACGCATCCGGGTCCCCCGGCGAATCGGCTTCGTTACGGTCGTCCCGTTCCGTCACCCTGCGCCTTGTATGGCCTGGAGTATGGGTTTCGCTTACGTGCCGGCATGATAGCATACAGCCCGGCCGGAGGGACCGCCATGGACACAGGTGCCACCCAAGCGCTGCCGCACGATTACGACGTGCTCGCCCCCGATGGGTCGGAGGTGCGGGTTCTGCTCGCCCGACGAGGCGGCAGCATGGCGCATTTCCGTTTGCCACCGGGTCAGGTATCCCGAGCGGTGCGCCACCGGACGGTCGAGGAGATCTGGTACATCCTGTCCGGGACTGGCGAAATGTGGCGGGGCGCCGGCTGCGACCAGTCGTTTGCGACCCTCTCTGCAGGCGTCTGCCTGGCCATTCCCGTGGGGGTGGCGTTTCAATTCCGCGCGAGCGATGATGCGCCGCTGGAGGCGGTCGGGATCACCATGCCGCCCTGGCCTGGGCCGGATGAGGCCGAACCGGCCGAAGGTCCGTGGAAGGAGACATGCGTTGGCCCTTGATCTACGTCCCAACTGCGAATTTTGCGACAAGGACCTGCCGCCGGAGGCGGCGGACGCTCGCATCTGCTCCTATGAGTGCACGTTCTGCGTCGGCTGCGTGGAGACAAAGTTGCGTAACGTCTGCCCGAACTGCGGCGGCGGCTTCATGCCGCGCCCGATCCGACCGGGGAGGGAGTGGCGGCCGGGCGTGTCGCGGTTGAAGCAGGTGCCGTCGGCTAAGCGGGTAGCGTTGAAATACAGTGTCGAGGATATCGCCGCCTTCGTCGACCGCGTTGGAGGCGTTTCTCCATCGGAACGGTAGCTCTGTGCTGGCACCGTGGGGTGCTCTGTGATCTCCGTGTCGCCTTGATTGCGGTGGTTCCGCGCTCGGGGCGTTTCCGAGAGGCCGCGGGGATCAAGGCGACACGGAGATCACCGAGAATCCCACGGAGTCACACAGGAGCTACTCGGCCCCCCAGCCGCCGTCGATCACCAGGCTCTGGCCGGTCATGAAAGCGGACGCGTCGGAAGCCAGGAACACGACGCCGCCGGCCATGTCGCGCGGCGTGGCGAAGCGGCCGAGTGGCGTGCGTTCCAGCATCCGCTTGCCGTGCACGTCGTGGGTCAGCAGGTTATGGGTCAGCTCTGTATCAACCCAGCCGGGCGCCAGCGTATTGGCGCGCACGCCACGGCTCGCCCAGTCGATTGCCAAAGCTTTGGTCATCATCTCCACGCCACCTTTGGATGCGCAGTAGGGGACAGAGCGCGGCAGTCCGCCATGGCCGGCGACCGAGGAAACGTTGATCACAGACCCGCCTTCGCCCATCGCGCCACCGATATACTTGCAGCACAGGAACGTCCCGGTCAGGTTGATGTCGATGATGTGCTGCCACTCATCGAGCGCCGTCTTCTCGGCCACCTTGAAGATCGGGTCGACGCCGGCGTTGTTGACCAGCACGTCGATCTTGCCGCAGCGCTGCAGGACCGCGTCGCGCAACGCGATGACCTGATCCTCCTTCGAAACGTCGCAGGCGACGGGAATCGCGCGGTCGCCCATCGCCTTGGCGGTTTCCTCCAGCGTGGCCATGCCGCGCCCGGAGATCACCACGGTGGCGCCATGGCGATACAGCCCCTCCGCCATGCCGCGGCCGATGCCGCGGCCGCCGCCGGTAACGACGCAGACTTTGCCAGTCAGGTCGAAGTCCTGGGACGCGCTCACCAGTTGGCTCCATTGCGGGCGATGCGCTGGGCGATGCTCCAGCGGTGCACTTCGGACGGTCCGTCGTAGATACGGAAGCCGCGCACTTCGTTGAAGATGCGGGCGACCAGCGTCTCGCCGGTAACGCCCTGCCCGCCCAGCACCTGCACGCAGCGGTCGACGACACGCCAGACTGCTTCCGATACGAACACCTTTGACATCGATGATTCCACTGTGCCGCGGGAGCCGTTGTCCAGCGTCCAGGCTGTGTGCTGGATCGACAGCCTGCTCATGCGGATATCCATTTCGTTGTCTGCAAGCATGAAGCCGACGCCTTCATGCCCGATCAGCTTGGAGCCGAACACTTCGCGCTTCAGCGCGTAACCGGTGGCGATGTCGTGGGCACGGCGGGCGGCGCCGAGCCAGCGCATGCAGTGGGTAAGGCGCGCGGGGGCAAGGCGGACCTGGGCGTAGCGGAAGCCCTTGCCGGGTTCACCGAGAATGTCGCTGGCGGGAACACGCAGGTTGTTGAACCGCACCACGCCGTGGCCGCCGGCGAACGCCTGGTCTAAACTTTCCATTTGCCGCACGATCTCGATGCCGGGCGTGTCCATGTCGGCCAGGAACATCGTTGCGTGACCGTCCTCATCCTTCGCCATGATGATGGCAAATGCGGCGCCGGTCGCACCGGTGATGAACCATTTCGTGCCGTTGATGACGTAGTGGTTGCCGTCCTTCACCGCCGTGGTGTTCAGGGCCGCCGGATCCGACCCGGCGCCCGGCGCGGGTTCGGTCATGCAGAAGCACGACCGTGTGGCGCCGGAGGCCAGCGGGCGCAGCCAGCGCTCCTTCTGTTCGTGCGACGCAACGGCTTCGAGCAGGTGCATGTTGCCCTCGTCCGGGGCGAAGATGTGCATCGCTACGGGACCGAGCAGGGAGTAGCCGGCCTCTTCGAAGACGACGGACTTGGCGACGTGGTTCAGGCCGAGGCCGCCGTACTCGGTGCCGACATGCGGCGCCACCAGGCCTTCGGCGGCGGCGAGTGCAACCAGTTCCTTACGAAACTCTTCGGTCGGACCGTGATGGGTCTGGCGCGAATCATTCTCCAGCGGAATGATCTTATCGCGGATGAAGGTGCGCGTGCGCTGCTGCAGTTCCTGCAGTTCTGGGGTGAGGGAGAAATCCATCAGCCGGGTCCTTGTGATTGCGGGCGGTCCGTCCCGGCCGGAGCGAGGCTCGTCCAGTCGGGTATGGTTTGTTGCATTGTCGGGCGGTCTGCCATTCTGGTCCACCAGTCCGACAGCCCAGGGTAGTGGCTGATCATCGCGGCGGCCTCGGGCGCCGCGGCGAAATACGCCACCATTGGCGCCAGATGGATATCAGCCAGCGAGATGCGGTCACCGAGAAAGAAGGGTCCGGGCGCAACAAGTCGTTCCAGCGCGTGCAGCACGCGGGCGGAAGCGACCAGGCCCTGACTCACCTGGTCCCGATCTCCGGGCAAGCTCCGCATGGGACGGAACACGCCGTGTGAAAAGACCTGGCGCACCAGGGGCCAGTAGCCATAGCTGTCGATGATCGAAATGACCTGCTGCATCCGAGCGCGCTGCCGTGGCTCATCCGGTTGCAGCGGCGGGCCGTCAAACGCCTCATCGACATAGCGTGTAATCGCAACGGTTTCGTACAGGACGAAATCACCATGGACCAACGTCGGCACCCGGCCAAACGGATGCATCGCGAGGTAGGTCTCGGGCACCGGCGTGGCAAACGGATCCACCTCGACACAGGTATAGGCCAAACCCTTCTCCTCCAGGGCGAGGCGCGCGATGCGCCGGTAGACGCTGAACGAGTAGCCGTGCAGGACGACGCTCATGGCGCTGGCCGATCAGAACGCCCGGCCCTGGGCGATCTCGTGGGTGAACTCCAGGATGCCGGTGCCGATCCCGGTCAGCGGCGCGTAGCGTGGCTCCGACGTGGCGCCGGAGCGGTAGCGCAGGCCAAGCTGCAGGAAGATGACCGAGAGCTTGTACATCGCCAGCACGCGGTGGAACAGGAAGTCGGACATATCGCGGCCGGAGATGCGGCCATAGGCCGCCACTGCCTCCTGCCGCGGGCACAGGCAGGCCTCGACCGCCGGCATCTGCTCCATGTCGTGCATCGCCGGCGGATCGTCGGCATGCACCCAGTAGGTCAGCAGCGTGGCAAAGTCGAACAGCGGATCGCCGCGCGTCCCCTGGTCCCAGTCCACCACTGCCCTGGGTGCAAACGTGTCCGGATCGACAATGATGTTGTTCAGCTTGAAATCATTGTGCAGCAGCGCCGGCGGACCCTCCGGCACCATGTTCTTCTGCAGCCAGGCGGCGATGTCGTGGTGCAGCGCGTCGGTGCCGGCCTCCTTGGCTGCCAGGCCGCGCTTGCACCAGCCGGAGACGGCGCGTGCCAGGAAGCCCTCGGGGCGGCCAAGGTCATCCAGCCCGACCGCCTTGGTGTCCACAGCGTGGATCGCAGCCAGTGTCTCCAGCATCATCTGTGACAGGCGCGCGCCGACTTCCGGGCGATGCGCCAGTTCCGGCGGCATGTGCTCCCGGATGACCAGGCCAGGACGGTACTCGATAATCTGAAAGCGCTGACCGATGACCGACGGATCGTCGCACAGGAACAGACCACGGGCGATGAACGGCAGCGCGTCCGGCAGGCGCGACAGGATGCGGAACTCGCGCGCCATGTCATAGGCGCCGGCGGGCAGTTCCCCCATTGGCGGGCGGCGCAGCACTGCCTGTTTACCGTCAAACTCGATCAGGTAGTTGAGGTTGGCGAGGCCACCGGCGAACTGACGCGGCGCCGGGTCAAGCGTCAGCCTGTGGCCTTGTGCCGCGAGGTAGGCGCCGACCGCCGGCCAGTCGAGGGGCACGCTTTCGGCGGCGGACCGCAGGCCGGTATCGGATGACACGCTTCCTCCTGTCTGCTGTTGGCGCCAACCAATACAGCAGGGGGCGAAACGCGCAACGGTGGAGGCAGACGAGCAAGGCCGGCGTCGGGAATGGGGCTCACGGCAGCGGCCTTGCGGCTCCTTCTATCGCTGCATTCACGCGGAGATAGACGGAGGGATGCTGAGGGCCGTGGAGATGTGCTGGCTTCACTTCACTGCAGAGCGCCCGCGGCACTGACAGTGGCTTGCGGGCGAAGCCGTCACTTGTTGGCGCTTTGCCGCGCCCCCGATTGGCGACCATGCGCTTCGCCGGCGCCGCCGGAG
>JAFEFW010000215.1 GCA_018240405.1 Pseudomonadota bacterium | reverse complement strand
GTGCTGAAGGAGATGGCGGCCTATATGAGCCGCCTGTTCGACGAGCGCGCCAAGCAGCCACCGAAATTCGACCTGCTGTCGATGCTGGCGCACGGCGCATCGACGAAGAACATGCCGCTGATGGAATTCATGGGCAATCTCGCCCTGTTGATCGTCGGCGGCAACGACACCACCCGCAACTCCATGTCCGGCGGGCTGATGGCGCTCAATGAGTTCCCTGGCGAATACGACAAGCTGATGGCCAACCATAACCTCGTCGAAACGCTGATCCCCGAGATCATCCGCTACGTCACGCCGGTGATCCATATGCGCCGCACCGCGATCTGCGACACCGAAGTCGGCGGCAAGCAGATCAAGGCCGGCGACAAGGTCGTGCTGTGGTACATCTCCGGCAACCGCGACCCGGATGCGATCGAGAACCCGGACCAGTTCATCATCGACCGCGCTCGGCCGCGGCAGCATCTGTCATTCGGCTTCGGCATCCATCGCTGCGTCGGCAATCGCCTGGCCGAACTGCAGTTGAAGATTCTGTGGGAGGAAATCCTGAAGCGCTTCCCGAAGATCGAGGTCGTCGGCAAGGCGGAGCGCGTCTACAGCAACTTCATTCACGGCATCAAGTCGCTGCCGGTCCGCATTCCGGGGTGATCATAGGCCGGACTGGCCTGGCGCTGCTCGCCGTCCTGGCGGCGGGCAGCGCGCAGGCCGTCCGGGTCCCCGCGCCCGATCCGGCGAATGGCGACGGCGGCGTTTCATCGTTTTACACCTGGACCGAAGAGATCCCCCCGCAGCCAGGCCGCCTGCTGCGCAGCGAGCCGATCGATCCATTGCTTGGCGTGCCGGGTGCGGCCCGGCAGCTTCGCATCCTTTACACCTCGACCAACGGTGTGGACGGCGCGACGCCCGTCGTCGTGTCCGGCGCCCTGTTCCTGCCGCACGGTGCGCCGCCGCCGGGCGGGTGGAAGTTGATCGCCTGGGCGCACGGCACCACCGGCCTGGCCGACATCTGCGCGCCGTCCTGGCAGGGCCGGTCATCACGGGACCGGAGCTACCTGGGGGAGTGGCTGGCGCAGGGCTACGCCGTCGTCGCCACCGACTACCAGGGCCTCGGCACCCCTGGCCCGCACCCTTACGTACTGGCCCGGCCAGAGGCCTACAGCGTGCTGGACAGCATAAGGGCGGTGCAGCAGGGCGGCTTCGGCCTGGCCAACCGCGCGGTGGTTGTGGGCCAGTCCCAGGGCGCTGGCGCCGCCTTCGCCACCGCCGGCATCGCCCCTGCTTACGCGCCGGAGATCGCCGTTGAGGGTGTCGTCGCCACCGGCCTTCCCTACCCGTCCGCCCCGGCTCCGCGACCGCCCACAGGCGAGGCGGCGACGCAGGGCAACCATGTCTTCGCCTACTACCTCTACATCGCCCTGACGCTGCAACAATCGCTCGGTCTTGCACGAGCCGAGGACCTTGTGACCGCGAAGGCGCGGCCGGCGCTGGAAGACGCGCGCGGCACCTGCGTCTCCGAAATGTTCCGGACGGTCATGGCGAGTGGCCTCAACACCGCCAACGGTCCCACGCCCGCCTATCGCGACGCTTACGTGGCGGCCTTGCCCGCGCTGCAATACCCGACGCTGGCGCTGAAAATGCCGGTGTTCGTCGGCACCGGTGCCGAGGATCACGATGTCCGCCCATCCGCGCAACTGCGCCTGGTGCGCGACGCCTGCGCTGCCGGGACCGTGCTGCAGGCCCATCTCTACACCGGCCTGAGCCATAGCGCTGCGGTGAATGGCTCCCTGCCCGACTCGCTGCCCTTCGTGCGCCGGATCTTCGCCGGCGAAACCATAACGCCGGTGTGCGAGCCTGTTGCCCAGTAGCAAGGCCACCCGGGCAAGCGGGGATGCATCGGCCGCGGGAGCGGGCTATGCTGGCTGACACCAAGAATCCGGTCGCACTGTTGGTTCGCCTCGGCCGCCTGTCGTTGTGTCCGGCGTCGTGCCGGCCGTGACCATGCAGGGGCGCCACGGCAACCGGCCGGATTCCCAATGCATCTGAAGCCGCCGGACGAAAGGATTCCGCTATGCCCGACACCGTGACGCCGTCCGTGCTGGACTCCATCCGCGCCATCGTCGGCGACCGCGGCCTGCTGACCGACCCGTCGGATACGGCGCCGTATTCGGAAGACTGGCGCCGCCTGTATCGCGGCCGCACGCAAGCCGTCGTCCGCCCCGGCAGCACCGAGGAACTCGCCGCCGTCGTCCGGCTGTGCGCCCGCACCGGCACCGCGATCGTGCCGCAGGGCGGCAATACGTCCATGGTCGGCGGCGCCGTGCCGGCCGAGGACGGTTCCGAGATCATCATCTCCACCGCGCGCCTCAACCGCGTGCGCGCCATCGATCCGGTCGACCTGACCATGACGATCGAATCCGGCGTCACGCTGAAGGCCGCGCAACTCGCCGCCGCCGAAGCCGGCTGCCTGTTGCCGCTGTCGATATCGTCGGAAGGCAGCGCGCAGATCGGCGGCGTTCTGGCGGTGAACGCCGGCGGCAACAACACCGTCCGTTACGGCAACGCCCGTGACCTCGTCCTCGGCCTGGAAGTGGTGCTGCCCGACGGCGAGATCTGGAACGGGCTGCGCCGCCTGCGCAAGGACAACACCGGCTATTGCCTGCGGCAACTCTTCGTCGGCTCCGAAGGCACGCTCGGCATCATCACCGCGTCCGTCCTGAAACTGGCGCCGGCGCCGCGGGAGATCGCGGTGGCGCTATGCGGCGTTGCCACGGTCGATGCCGCGCTGTCGCTGTTCACCCGCTTCCAGGCGCACGACGCAGCCTCGATCAGCGCCTTCGAACTGATGTCCGGCCTGGGTATCGAGTTCGTGCTGAAGCACATCCCCGGCGCCACGCTGCCGCTGGAGAGCCCCGCGCCCTTCTACGTGCTGGTGGAACTGGCCACGCCACGGCCGAATGCCGGTCTGCGCGCGATGCTGGAAAGCGTGCTGGAAGACGCGCTGGGTGAAAGCATCGTCCTCGATGCGGCCATCGCCGAATCGGACGCGCAGCGGGCGGCGATCTGGAAACTGCGCGAGGAACACTCGGAAGCCCAGAAGCGCGAAGGCGCCAGCGTCAAGAACGACGTTTCGGTGCCGGTGTCGAAAGTGCCGGCGTTCATCCACGAGGCCACCGCCGCCTGCGCGGCCCTGATCCCCGGCGTGCGCGCGGTCCCCTTTGGCCACATGGGCGACGGCAACATCCACTTCAACCTGGAACAACCGGTCGATGCTGACCCGAAGTGGTTCCTCGAGCAGGACCACCCGATCATGGACACGGTGAATGAGGTGGTGCGCAAATACGATGGCAGCTTCTCGGCGGAGCACGGCATCGGCAAGCTGAAGCCCTATATGATGCCGGACTGGCGCGGCGGCGCGGAGCTTGCGCTGATGCAGCGGATCAAGGCGGCAATCGATCCGGCCGGGATCATGAACCCGGGGAAGGTACTGCCGTAGCAGCCAGCGCCCGCACCCGCGCCACGATCTCCTCCGGCTCCACCCGGTCGGTGATGTCGCCGCTGGCATAGGCGAAGCGCAGCACACCGCCACCGTCAGCGATGAACGTCGCCGGCATCGGCAGGAACCAGGACGGATCGCCGTTGCGCACCGTCAGGTCGACGCCGGCCGCGAGGTAGAAGTCGCGCAGCCCGTCCGGCACGCGGAACAACGTGCCGAACTGCAGACTGATCGCGCCGTCGATGTCGTTCAGCACCGGGAAGCGCAGCCCCTGCCTGACCCATACGCCATCGCGAAACGACGCCGCATCGGGCGACAGCGCCACCATCGTCCCGCCGGCGGCAGCGACCGCATCGGCCACATCGTTCAACGCCGACAAGGTTGTCGTGCAGAACGGGCACCACTCGCCGCGGAAGAACACCACCGCCAGCGGCCCGTGGCGCAGCAGGTCGTCGGAAAATACCAGCGCGCCGCTGGCGTCCGGCAGCACGAAGTCGGGCATCGCTTCGCCTTCCTTCAGCACGCCGGACAGCGCCGCCTTGCGCAGCACCTCGGTCAGGTCGTTGAGCAGCGCCCGGTACACCGCGGGCCGCTGCGCCATCATCTCGGACAAGGTCTGATGCAGGGCCATGGTCACGCCGCCTCGGCTTTGCTGTCCTGTGTCCAGGCCCTGGCGCGCAGCAGCTTGACGCACAGCGCCGCCGTTGGCCCGAGTTGCCGTCCCGCAACGACTGCCAGAACCACGCTGCGCGTGGCCTGCTCTGCGTCGATCGGCCGCCGCAGCACCGGTGCCGTAGCCGGCAGGCGCTCCCCGGCCAGCGAGACGCCAAGCGAGGCGTGCACCATTTCGAGAATTTGCTCGAGGCTGCTGCCGAAATGCTGGCGGCGGGGCCGCACCCCGTTCTGCTCGAACAGGTCGGACACGTAACGTCGCAGCGGGCACGCGGCGTCCTCGTGCAGCAGCAGGCACTCTTCCGCAAGGTCCGGCACAGTGACACGCTCATGTTCGCGGAACCGGTGCTCCGGCGGGCAGAGCAGCACGTAACGTTCAGAAAACATGTCCCAGCGGTGCATGCGTTCCGGCAGGTCTGGGCCGTTCACCAACAGCGAAAGGTCGATCTCGCCGGCCAGCATCTGCTCTGATAATTGCGCCTGCGAACCTTGCCGCAGCGTCAGTTCGATCTCGGTGTTCTGCCGCCGCAACGCTGACAGCACAGGCGTCAGCACCGCTGTCGGCACGGAATATTCCAGGCCGATGCGCAGCGGCGACGTCTCTCGCCGGCGGAAGGCGTCGGCCTGTGACCGGGCGTCGCGCGCCGCCGCCAAAGTACGCTCCAGAGACGGCCGCACCAGCTGGCCGAGTTCAGTAAGTTGTGTGTGGCTGCGTTCGCGCAGGAACAGCGGGCCGCCGAGTTCCTGTTCCAGTTTCTGGATG
The DNA here is from genome assembly GCA_018240405.1 of Pseudomonadota bacterium. Lineage (GTDB taxonomy): Bacteria > Pseudomonadota > Alphaproteobacteria > Acetobacterales > Acetobacteraceae > Rhodopila. The sequence continues at coordinate 1,366 of JAFEFW010000215.1, read as the reverse complement.
GCGCGAGTCAGGGCGGGTTGCGACACGTTGCAGGTCTCCGCTGCCCTGGTGAAGTGAAGGGTCTGCGCCAGCACGACGAAATACTTGATCTGACTGAGTTCCATGGAGCATCCCACCCCTGGGGCGAGCAGACCCTAGCCCGCGCCGGGTCCGGCCGACAACGGCGAACGCCATAACCGATATGCATGAAGTCGATGCGGCACGACGGCTGACGATAACCGGTGGTGATCGAATTCATCAGCCGTCTCGATTGGAACGCTTCCGAGCATCAGCCGATCCTGTGCTCCCGCTATGTTAAAGGAGACAGGCAGATGGATAGTCCACAGGTGCTTCCGCCGCAGACCGCGCTGGCCGCTCGCCCGCTCGATGGGCGCGTTGCCGTCATCACCGGATCGACCAGCGGCATCGGCCTGGGCATCGCCAGTGCCCTGGCCGAGGCCGGTGCAATGATCGTGCTGAACGGCCTGGGCGATGCGCATGAGATCGACGGTCTTCGCTCCGCGCTGGCCGCCCGCTACGACGTTTCCGTCCGCTATGATCAGGCGGACATGTCGGACCCGGCCGACGTCGCAGCAATGATCCAACGCACTGCACGGTCCTTCGGGCCGGTCGATGTGCTGGTGAACAACGCCGGCGTGCAGCATGTCGCGCCGATCGATGCGTTTCCGGACGACAAATGGGACGCCATTATCGCCATCAACCTCTCCGCCGTGTTCCACGCGACGCGCGCTGTGCTGCCGGCGATGAAGCGGCGGGGCTGGGGCCGCATCGTCAATGTCGCGTCGGCGCACGGGCTGATCGGTTCGCCGTTCAAGTCCGCCTATGTCGCGGCCAAGCATGGCGTGGTCGGATTAACCAAGGTCACCGCGCTGGAAACGGCGGAGCATGGCATCACGTGCAACGCCATTTGCCCCGGCTATGTCTGGACGCCGCTGGTGGAGCAACAGATCGCCAGCCAGGCAGAGGCCCACGCGCTGTCCGCGGAACAGGTGGTGCGAGAGGTCTTCCTGAAGGAACAGCCGACGCGGAAATTCGCCACGGTGGCGGAGATCGGCGGGATCGCGGCCTTCCTCTGCAGCAGCGCCGCGGCATCGATCACCGGCACGACGATCGCCGCCGATGGGGGATGGACCGCGCATTGAGCGGCCGGAAGGGCAGTGGATGATGTTCCGGAACCAATCCGATATTGCTTCGGCGGCGGTTCATTTTTCATCAAGATTTGGCTGGTCCGGGCACGGTCAATCGGCCTGTCCGGCGTGCCGGCTCGTTCCGCCGTCGTGGCGGGCGAAGCCACATAAGCTTTAAGACACACTGTACTGGACGTCGGATGCGTTGGCACAAACGCTCCACCGTCATGGCGGGCGAA
>JAFEFW010000214.1 GCA_018240405.1 Pseudomonadota bacterium | reverse complement strand
TCATCCTGCTGCCCTCCTGCTCTGCCCTGTCTGGGCAGCAACGCCTGGCCGGAACGCCGGCGCCACGCACACGGGTTTGTGGTGCGGCACAGGAAACGCGGCGGCGGCGGCGCGCTTCCAGTGACCGGAGGATATTCAGCCATGGCCCAGCAGGTTCCCGTCGATGCCGCCGCCGTCGTCGCCCAGGTGCAGGACGACGGCACGCTGCAGGCTGCGCCGGACATCGCCTATCTCCGCCTGACCCTGGTCAACGTGGTGTTCGTCGGGCGGCCGGGCCAGCGCGACTGGGTGCTGATCGACGCCGGCCTGCCGGGGTCCGAAGACCGCATCGTGCGTGCCGCGGCGGAGCGGTTCGGCCCGGATGTCCCGCCCCGTGCCATCGTCATGACCCATGGCCATTTCGACCATGTCGGCGTGCTGGAGACCCTGGCGGCGCGATGGGACGTACCGGTCTACGCGCACGCACTGGAACGGCCCTATCTGGATGGCTCCGCCGCCTACCCCCCACCCGATCCGAGTGTCGGTGGCGGCATGCTGGCCTGGCTGTCGCCGCTGTATCCGCGCAGCCCGGTGAATGTCGGCGGGCGGCTGCGCGACCTGCCGAAGGACGGCAGCATCCCGGTCCTGCCCGACTGGCGCTGGATCCACACGCCAGGCCACGCCGTTGGCCACATCTCCTTCTGGCGGGAAGCGGACCGCGCGCTGATCGTCGGCGACGCCTTCGTCACCACGGCGCAGGAAAGCGCCTATGCGGTGGCGGTGCAGGCGCCGGAGATCCACGGCCCGCCGATGTATTTCACTCATGACTGGGACGCCGCCGGCCAGTCGGTCGCGGCGCTGGCGGCGCTGGAGCCGGAGCTTGTGGTGACCGGCCACGGCAGGGCGTTGCACGGGCCGGCGATGCGCCAGGCACTGCACGTGCTGGCGCGGGACTTCCGCCAGATCGCCCTGCCGCATGGCGGCCGCTACGCGCTGCATCCGGTGCAGGCCGAGGACGGCAGCGCCTACCGGGCGCCGTAGCACCGCCCGCCGGGCTTTCCGCCGAGCATCATGGTAGACGGAGCAGGCGCTAACATTGAGCGCCGCAACCGGCGCTTGTCCGTCTTGCTCCGGCGCGACGGCTGAGCGGCAGCGGCGCGTCCGCCTTCGATACCTCTTATCCCCGGAACAAGCCCTTCGGTGTGCCTATGCAGACCGCCTGTGGTCACGGCGTTCAACGTATCACCCCATTCACCATCGGCTGATCGCCGCTCAGCGCGGCTTGGCGCGCGCACCGTCAACAATGTTTGACAAGGTGAAGGAACAGGCGCTTAAGGGCAGCGGCGGGGCACCCGCCGGCCTGACCGGCTGCGCGGCCTGAATGATCCGGTGCGTGTCCAACCACACCCTGCCGAAGCGGGTCAGGGCCGCGGTCGAACGTGCCTCACCTGCCTCGGCTTCCTCGCCTTCAGGAAGGAAAATCAAATGTCTGAGGCGGCACTTTCAGCGGGATCAGCGAGTGCGATCCCGGACAGTCCCCCCGGGCGGCGCAAGCCGAACTTCTTCATGTGGTTCATCCAGGCGCTGCCGTTCCTGGTCCTCACCATCGGCGCGGTCATCGGCATGGCGGCAACCACCATTACCGGCCAGCCGAAGCGGCTGTATTGGTCGATCTTCACCCCGGTCGCAGCGATCGTCTGCGTGCTGGAGGGATGGCGCCTCGCCAAGACCGCCGGCGACTACACCTCCACCCTGTTCACCCAGGTCTTCCAGTGGCTGGGCGTCGGCGTCGCCATGTACCTGGTGACGATGACCTCGGTGCGAGCGATGATGAACGACGATTCCGTCGGTCTGTCGCTGCTCACCGTCGTTGCGCTGAGCGTCTTCACCTCCGGCGTCTATATGCGCGCCTGGCGCCTGCTGGTCAGCGCCGGATTTCTGGCCGGCGCGGTGTTCGCCATCTCTTTCGTGGAAGCCTACGCCATCGTGCTGATGGGCGGCGTCCTCGCGGTGCTCTGCATACTCGGCCTGGTCGGCTGGCTGATCCGCAAGTAGCCGGCTTACGTTAGACACGGCCGCCGCCCCGGACGCGGGACGGCGGCCGTTTCGTTTATGCGGCGGCGGCGAGCACCATCCGCGACGCCTTCTCGCCGATCATGATGGTCGGCGCATTGGTGTTGCCCGAGGTCAGGGTCGGCATGATCGAGGCGTCGGCGACGCGCAGCCCCTCGATCCCGTGCACGCGCAACTGGTCATCCACCACCGCATTCGGGTCGTGCCCCATCTTGCAGGTGCCGACCGGATGATAGGTCGTTTCGGCATTGTGGCGCACCCAGTCGAGCAGTTCGTCGTCGGACTGGACGTTGATGCCCGGTGCCATTTCATCCGTGACGATACCCTTCAGCGCCGGCGCGTTCATGATCTGCCGGGCGATGCGCATGCCGCCGACCGTCACGTCGCGGTCAAGCTGGGCGCTGAGGAAGTTGAACTTCACCGCCGGCGGCTTGTTCGCGGCGTTCGAGGTGACGTGGATGCTGCCGGTGCTTTCCGACCGCAGGATGTTGGTGATGACGGTGATGCCGGATTCCTTCGCCAGCTTGAAGTTGGCGGTCGACAGGAACGGGATCCACGACACCGCCGCGTCCGCTGCCTCCAGCCCAGGCCGTGTGCGCACATAGGCGCGGATCGGCGACGCCGGAAGCTGCAGCAGGCCCTTCTTCGCGACGCCATACTTCGCCGCCTGCCACACCATGCCCAGCGCCCGCGCGCGCGAGTTGTAGGTCAGGAAGTGGTGGTCCGGGATCGCATATTTCATCCGCGGCGAGTAATGATCGCGCAGGTTCTCGCCGACGCCCTTCAGGGCGTGCTTCACTTCGATGCCGACGGCCTGCAGCACGTCCGGATTGCCGATGCCGGACAGTTCCAGCAACTGCGGCGAGTTGATCGAGCCGGCGCTGACGATGACCTCGCGCCCGGCTCGCGCCTCGCGCACCTGCCCGTTCACCCGGTAGCGCACGCCGACGCAGCGCTTGCCTTCCAGCAACAGGCATTCCGTATGCGCATTGGCCTGGATCGTCAGGTTGCGGCGTGAGCGCGCAGGGTCGAGGTAGCAGACCGCGGTGCTTTGCCGCTTGCCGTCGCGGATCGTGGTCTGCGTCATCGAAACACCGTCCTGCACGGCGCCGTTGTAGTCGCGGTTATACTCGATGCCGACTTCCTTCGCTGCGCGGATGATCAGGTCGTACAGCCGGCCGGTTTCGTTGTTTTCCGTGACCCGCAGCGGGCCGCCGCGGCCGCGATATTCGGAGTCGCCCTCGCCCTGGTAGCTTTCCATGTCGCGGAAGATCGGCAGCACCTCGCGGTAGCTCCAGCCGCGGTTTCCGAGCTGGGCCCAGGTATCATAGTCCTGCGACTGGCCGCGGACGAAGACCATGCCGTTGATGGAGGAGGAGCCGCCGAGCAGCTTGCCGCGGGGGATGGGGATGCGGCGGCCACCGGTGCCGTGATCGGGTTCCGAGGAGTAGAGCCAGTTCGCTTCCGGATTGTCGATCAGCTTGGCGAAGCCGATCGGAATTGGCGACCAGCGATGGCTTTCACGGCCTGCTTCCAGCACGAGGACCTTGAATTTCGGATCGGCGCTGAGCCGGTTGGCGAGCACGGCCCCGGCCGATCCGGCACCGACGACGATGTAGTCGTATGTCTGGCTCTGCGTGTCGCTCATGGACTGATGCTCCCTCCTTCGGCCGGGCGCTTGGGATGCCCGTTGCGATGCCTGAGTGGTAGCAGCGGAGCCGCTGCGCTCCAAGGGCGGGGGTTTGAGCGGCGTGCCGTGCGGACGTTTGTCGGGGTCTGGTGCGCTTTGGGATGAACCGCCGATGAACACCGATGAACGCCGATGGTTCGGTGCGGTGGTCAGCGCTGACGCGTTCCGGTCGGCTGTCGGCGGTCCGGAACTTGTCCGCGGCGCGTTCGTTACGGAGCCGATTGGATCGGTTCAGTGTGTGGCAGCACCGCGATGAAGCATCGTTCGCGTGTGGTCGCCTTGGCCGCTTTGGGATGTCCTGGATCGCGGGTCCGGAACGGCTCGGCGGCCGTCTGAACCTCCGTGTTGCGAAGCGCCGGCGGGGGTGCGGATTCGTATGGTGTCAGGCGGGCGCCGTCAGTCCGGTTTGCCGGCACGCGTTGCTTCGTGCGGAGGGGCACGGCGTATGGGCTCTATCGCGGTGCGGATTATCCCTGGCGTGGTGCGGACTTGCGATGACGTGGGCGGCTGCGCCGCGACGTTGTGGCATTGCCAGCCGGTGCGGGGCGGTCCGGCCGCTTGCGCCGCCGCGATCCATCGGCCAATGCTCCGGCAGATCCGACGTAGAGGGAACGTGATGAATCTTTTCGATCTCAGCGGCAAGGTGGCCGTCGTCACCGGCGGCAATGGCGGCATCGGGCTGGGCATGGCGCAGGGCATTGCCGCCTGCGGCGCCAATATCGTTGTCGTCGGCCGTAATGCCGATAAAGCGGCCGCGGCGCTGGCGGCGCTGCGTGGCCTCGGCGTCGAAGCCGCCTTTGTCAGCGCCGACGTCACCAAAAAGGTCGAGTGCATCGCGATGATCGAACAGGCCAAGGCCGCCATGGGCCGCGTCGACATCCTGGTGAACAACGCCGGCACGTCGATCCGCAAGATGCCGCAGGACTACACCGAAGAAGAGTGGCACCACGTGATGGATACCAACCTCACCAGCGCGTTCCTCTGCTCGCAGGCGGCCTATCCCGCGATGAAGGCGGTCGGCGGCGGCAAGATGATCAATATCGGCTCAATGATGTCGCTGTTCGGCGCGCCGTATGCGACGCCATATGCATCGTCGAAAGGCGGCATCGTGCAGATGACGCGGGCGCTGGCCACCGCCTGGGCGAAGGACAACATCCAGGTCAACGCCGTGCTGCCCGGCTGGATCGATACCGACCTGACCAAACGGGCGCGCCAGCAGGTCGATGGGCTGCATGAGAGCGTGGAGAAGCGCACGCCGGTCAACCGCTGGGGCACGCCGGCCGACATGTCGGGCGTCGCGGCATTTCTCTCGAGCCCAGCTTCCGATTTTGTGACTGGCACGGCGATCCCGGTCGATGGAGGGTTCTCCATCGCCATGTAGCGTGACCCCTGTCGGGCGGCCACGCGCTGGCCGCCATGCGGTTCGGACACAGAAGCCGAACCCGCAACAGGGAGGACACTGCTCATGGACCAAAGGACCGTCTACGAGGGACGCGTCGCCGCACGCATCGATCGCCTGCCATTGACGAAAGTGCAGTGGCAACTCGCCGTCCTGGTCGAGGTGACCTGGGGCTTCATCATCTTCGATACTGACGGCATCGGCGCCCGGCTCTATCCATTCGTCTGGCGCCCGGCGCACGTCATCGACGTGATGCAGTACGCGGTGATCCAGGCAATGCAGGTGGGCCTGGGCATCCTGCTGGGCGTGTTCATCATGAGCTGGGTGGCCGATCGTTACGGCCGCCGCCCGGCGATCCTGCTGGCGACGGCGCTGGGCGGGTTGTGCATCTGGCCCTTCGCCTACGTCACCGACTTCGGGGCCATGGTGTTCCTGTCGATCCTCAGCACCTTGGGCGTCGGCGGCATTGTCGCCACGCATTCCGTGTACTTGTCCGAAATGACCTCGCCGGAGATCCGCAACCGGGTGCTGCTGACCTCGCAGGGCATCACCGCGCTGGTGGCGGTGGGCGTCAACCTGCTGGCCTTCGCGCTGATCCCCGGCCACTGGCGCGCCTTCCTGTGGATCAGCGCGTCGATCGAAATTGCCATCCTGCTGCCGCTGCTGTGGCTGTTCCTGCCGGAATCGCCGCGCTGGCTGGAGGCGCATGGCCGCCACGAGGAGGCCGAACGCATCATCGAACGCTATGAGGCGCGGGTGCAGGCCGCCTGGCAGAAGCCCCTGCCGGAGCCCGACTATGGCCGCAACCCGGTCGTCTCGGCGGCGGACAGTTCCTGGACAGAGCTGTTCACGTCGGAGGCGTACCGCCAGCGCACCTGGGTGCTGATCATCGTCTGGCTGCTGGCCTATGCCGGGCTGATCTACGGCGTCGGCGCCTTCGCCGCGGTCTATATGGTGGATCTGGGCGGCAACGCGCATTTCGTCTTCCTGACCATCGCGGTGGCCTATGTCGCGTTGTTCCTGGGCTTCCTGGTGAATGCGCGGCTGGGCGAGCGGGTGGAGCGGCGGGATGTCATTTTCGCCATGGGCCTGCTGTTCGCCTCGGCATGGGTGGTGGCCTGGATCGTACCGAATCTGTGGATCGCCGCCGGCGCCTACGTCGTCAGCCGCATCGGAACCGGGCTGTTCCTGTTCAACCTGTACAA
>JAFEFW010000213.1 GCA_018240405.1 Pseudomonadota bacterium | reverse complement strand
CAGCCGGCAGCCGCGACATATTCACCTGTGCTAGGAATCCGGCGGAAGACGCTCAACACATAGCCGGCCGCCGTTTGGTAATCCCGTTCCGGCGGGAGCGGGATCTGCAGATGTTCGGCCATTTCGTCCGCCGGCAGCCATCCCGCCAGCAGCCAGGAGCCATCCTCCCGGCACACCGCTCCGGGTTCTTCGGCTTCTGCCCGAAAAACGCCCGTGATCGATTCCAGCAAGTCCGCCGGGGTTATCAGACCTTCGAAGTGACCATATTCATCGTAGACCAGCGCAAGCGGCACTTTCGCCTCTCGTAGCATCGCGAGTGCCCCGAGAGCACTTGCAGTGTCAGGTATGGTCGGCACAGCCGTTATATGCGCTCGGACATCGACACTGCCATCAATCATAATTCGGGCGAGGAGATCCTTTGACTGCACAACGCCGATGAGGGCGTCATAGGAGCCTTCACCGACGGGCAAGCGCGAGTGCTGCGTGGCTATAAGCTTTTCACGCACCTCCACGACGTCGGCTGCCAAATCGAGCCAGTCAATCTCGTGGCGAGGGGTCATCACGGCCCTGACCGGCCGATCACCCAATCGCATGACGCCCGAGATTAGGTGGCGCTCGGCCGGCTCAATCGTGCCGGCCCCTTCTGCCTCAGCGATAAAGGCACGGATTTCTTCGTCGGTTACAACATTGGGCTGTTCCGGGCCAACCCGAAGCAGCCAGAAGACCACTGTTGTGGACGCATCGAGCAGCCAGACGGCAGGGGCAGCAATACGTGAGATCACTCCCATGAGGGGTGCCATGACGCACGCAATGCCCTCAGGATTACGGAGGGCAAAGCGCTTGGGCACCAGTTCACCGATGACGATAGAGAGGTAGGTGACGCATACCACCACAAGGCCGAAGCCTAGCGGGTCCGCCACATTCTCCGGCACTCCCCATTCCTGCAACGTAGCGGCCAGGCGAATACCTAGTGTCTCCCCGGAAAACGCGCCCGCCAAAATTCCAACCAGCGTGATGCCAATCTGCACGGTGGATAAGAAGCGCCCCGGATGCTTGGTTAAGGCGAGCGCGGACGCTGCACCCGCCCGACCGGCATCGGCCATGGCCTGAAGTCGCCGCGCGCGTGCCGACACCAGCGCCAGTTCAGAAAGGGCGAATGCTCCATTCATCAGGATCAGCAGAAAGACAGCGGCGAGTTCGAGTTCGATCATGCGGTCGGTTTAAGCACAAACCAGCCATCCAGTTTCGGTGATCTCTAACCTGTAGGTCTATTATCGATAGCGTATTATTTGAAGGTGCTTCGGTGCTATTTTGCTTCTATTGCACTGCCTTTACGCAGAGGTCGAGGTCCGGACTCGCTACCAAAGGCGAGGACAGTCAGAGGTTACAGGCCAGCATCCGATGCGATTCGTTCGGATTTCGCGGTCACGACCGGCCGGCCTCTGGGTCAAGCGGCACCTGACACACCGGTTGCCCGCCACGACCACACAATGGCCTGGCACGCTGCACCATGACTGCCAGAGGGCTACCTCCTTGGTGGCTTCGCGCCGCTCCATAGTCGCCGAAGCTTGCCAGATCGCGACGCTGACCGACCCCATCACTGCAGCGCTGACAATGCCGGCGACGATCAGGCTTGCCTAGCGTTACCATGCGGCAAGCCGAATTCGGGCCAACCTCGCCAGCCCGCGATAGGCAAAGTCCAGTTGCCAGCTAAACAACGCTAAGCCGGAACGGATAGCGAATTCTGTCTGTCCGCTTCTTCGTCCGGCAATCATCTTGTCCATCTACCGCTGTGCGGCAGCGTTTCTGGGCATTCTGGACGTGGCCGACCAACGTCGTTTGGCGGACTGCCGCCGTCGTCGATGTCTTCCGGTGCCCTCGAACCCTAATAATATCTATAAAGTTCGCAAATGTTCGCCCTAAGCGTTGTTTAGCTGACAGCCGACGCTCTGTCCTCTAGGTAGGTGATGTCCTCGCGCAGCCAGCCGCAGTGCTGCACAGGCCAACGGCCTGGACACTGACCGAGGGGCAGACAGAGAAGGGATATCGAGCGGAGGTACGTTAGCCCGTGCCTGAGGCAGGATACAGGTACCGACATTTCAGATAAAATTATACTATAGTTCCCTTTGTGGTTGGGAATGCCCAACTTCGTCGACATCCCGGGGACGCCCCGAAGCTTGAGGTCCGCCTTTTACAACAAGTAGGCCATGTGGACGGTCTGTCCGGCTGTTTGGCTTCATCCATGCTGGCCGAGCCAGGAGATCAGGGCATGCATATCCTAGCCGCGACTGACTTCTCGACGCGATCGCAACGAGCCTTGCGGCGCGCCGGCTTGCTGGCACACGAGCGCGGCGCTGAACTCACTCTGGTCCACGTGGTGGATGACGACCAGCCGTCCGATCTGGTTGCGCTCGAAACCCGTGAAGCCGAACGAATCCTGGATGAGCAGATCGGCGCAATGCCCGAGCTGCGCCACGTTCGATGCCGGCCGCTGGTCGTCACGGGCGATCCGTTCGATGCCATCCTACGGACGGCAGCTTCAGGGGTGGATCTCATCGTGATGGGCGCGCACCGCAGGCAACTCCTGCGCGACATATTTATCGGAACCTCCGTCGAGCGCGTCATCCGCACCGGTCCCCATCCTGTGCTCATGGTCAATAGGGAGGCGGGCGGGCCGTATCGGACGGTCCTGGCCGCTCTCGATTTGTCGGAGCCGTCCGTCCACGCGCTCAGAACGAGCATAAGGCTGAGGCTTCTCCAAGACGCTCAGCTCACGGTTGTTCACGCCTTCCTACCGCTCGCCAAGGGGAAGATGTCGTACGCGGGTCTCAGCACGGACAGTATCGACGACTACGTGGCCTCCGAGCGCCTGCGAGCTGCCAACGAGCTAACCACGTTTCTCGACGCGAGCGGGATGACGGATTACCCGCAATCCACGGTCACCGAGGAAGGATCGCCGTTCAAGGTGATTGCCCGCGCCGTGCGGCGGTTGCATTCCGATGTCCTGGTGATGGGGACACATGGCCGTTCAGCAGTCGGCAGAGCGCTGCTGGGGAGCGTGAGCGAACAGGTCTTGCGGTCGCTTGACGTCGATATCCTTGCCGTCCCGCCGGCCCGGTAGATTGACCTAAGATTGGCCGCACGGATCAACCTGGAGGGCCCGCGGTTCTCGAGGGGACCTCCGGGCGCGGCATTCCATTCCGGCCTTCCAATCTGTCTCGGAATAGCACCGCCCGCACCAGGACCATGAGCGTAACTGGAGTGGTGACAAAGGCGAAGATGGCGATCAGGACTTCGTGCAGCATGGGCCGAGATTGCTGGACGGAAAAACACAGAACCGAGGCGGCGAGGATGCAAGCTGTGCCGAACGTGTTCCCGAGCGTTGGGGCGTGGGCCCGCTCGTAGAAATTCGCTAGGCGCAACAGGCCGAACGAACCGATCAGGGCAAACGCGGCGCCGACCAGGAGAAACATTGCCGTCAGGAGCGCAACCCAAAGCGGCAATTGAGCGGCCTCGATCATTCGATCACCTCTCCCCGCATGAGAAACTTCGCGAGAGCCAGCGTCCCCGCGAAGCCAAGCAGGGAGATAACAAGCGCGGCCTCGAAATATAGGCTCGTGCCGGAGCGGATGCCGAACGTCAGCACGAGCAGCATCGCGTTGACAAATAGAGCGTCCACGCCAACGACCCTGTCCTGCGCCCTCGGTCCGCGGATGATGCGGATGACGGCGCACACCGATGCAAGGGCCAGCAAGGCTTGGGCGATACTAAGAGACCAAATCAGGACGACCGCGCTCATTCAAAAATCTCCCGCAGCGGCCACTCGTACCGATTCTTAATCGTTTCAATCCAAACGCGCTCCTCGATCAAATCGAGGACGTGGATTATTAATTTCCCCGTGGCTGGATTGAAGCTAGCCCACAACGTTCCGGGAGTAGAGGTAATGATGCAAGCTAGCACGGCCAAGCCATAGGGATCGCGCAGGGCGAGAGGGATCTCCACGAAGCCGGAACTCCGCTGCGGGTTTCCACGACCCAGGAGGATCCGGGCCACGGCAAAGTTGGATCGCAGGATATCGGTCATCACGGAAACGCAGAGGCGAATGATCACGCCTGGCCGCCGAACCTTGGTCTGCGGTGGCCCAAGCCGCGCGAACAGCCAGCCGCCCACCAGCGCCACGAGGCCGCCGAGACAAATCTGGCCTGGCGAGAGCGTCTGATTGAGCAGGAGCCAAAGCGCCAGGAGGCCTGCCGACAGCAACGGGAACGGTAGCAGCCTCGTCATGGGATGCCTTCCTTTCGGGTGCTGGGTTGTATGGGTTCGAGGACATCCGTGACGTAGCCGCGCGGTGTGTGAAGTGACTCGGCGGTGGCTCGCATGTAGCGCATGATCGGTCCGGCTTGTACTGTCTGGACGGCGCATAGAAGCAGAAGAACGACAACCGGCGCGATCTCGATCACCTGCACGCGCGGCTCGGCTCGATCAGGTGGCGCCCAGAAGGCGCGGATGCCCGCGCGCGTCATGGCGATGAGCGTAGTCAATCCTGACAGGCTCAGCACAAGGAGCAACGTCCATGCGACAGCTGTGACGGGGCCGCCGCCCTGCGCGATTCCGGAGGGGTTGAGTGCGGCGGTCAGCAGCGCGAATTTGCCGACGAAGCCGGACAGTGGCGGCAGACCCGCAACAACCAGCGCGCACCCAATGAAGCTGAGGCTCAGCAGGGCCGTGGTTGCCGGAATGGCAATGCCGATCTCCTCCTCTGCGTCGACGTCCCCCTCGTCCTCGACGGCTTCCCAGGCCGCAGCAAGCGCATCCTGGCTTGGCTCACGGCCTCGTTCGACAAGCTCGATCAGCAGAAAGAATGCGCTAATGCCGAGCGTTGAGCTGACCAGGTAGAACAGTGCTCCGCCCGTCACTCCGACCTGCCCCATCCCGATCGCGGCCAGCACGGTGCCGGACGATACGATCACAGAGTAGGCGGCGAGCCGGCCCAGATGCTGCGAGGCCAGTGTACCGACGGCGGCGAACGTGACCGTGGCAATCCCACCCCATAGGATCCACTCGCCGCCGAATTGCGCGGACGCGCCTGCGGCCTCGCCGAACAGGGTCAACCAAAGCCGCAGCACGATATACACACCGACTTTGGTCATAATGGCGAGGAGAGCAGCGACGGGCGCGGCCGCGGCGGCGTAGGTGCTCGGCAGCCAGAAGCATAGAGGCCACATGCCCGCCTTGAGCAGGAAGGCAACGCCTAGTATCCCCGCACCAGTCTCCAGAAGCGCCCGGTCCCCGTCTGCGATATGCGGAATGCGGAGCGCAAGATCCGCCATATTGAGCGTTCCGGCGATTCCGTAAATCAGGCTCACGCCGATCAAGAACAGCAGGGAAGCTCCCAGGTTGATCGCGATATAATGCAGTCCTGCCGTGACCCGTGCCGTACCTGATCCATGCAAGGCCAGGCCGTAGGAGGCGGCTAGCAGCACTTCGAAGAAGACGAAGAGGTTGAAGAGATCGCCGGTTAGGAACGCGCCGTTTAGGCCCATCAGCAGAAATTGGAACAGCGAATGGAACTGCGCGCCGGCGCGGTGCCACCGCGCCAGTGAGAACACGACCGAGGCGGCGGCCAGGATACTGGTCAGAAGCAGCATAAGAGCTGAAAGCCGATCCAGGACAAGGACGATGCCAAACGGGGCCGGCCAGTCACCCAGCCGGTAAACTGCCGCCCCGGCGGAAGCGGCACTCATCGAAGAGGCATCGGCCATTTGGAGCAACGTCACGGCAATGGCGACAAGCGCAAACGTGGAAACGACATTCACCGTGGCCTTGAAGGTGCGGCGCCGCTCGCTGAAGAGGAGCATTGCGGCCCCGGCTGCCAGCGGTAGCACCACCGGCGCGATCATCAGGTGATCGATGGCACGGCTCATGGTTCTCGCTCTCGGCCATCCACATGGTCCGTTCCCGTGAGGCCGCGCGACGCCAGTAGCACCACCAGGAACAGGGCTGTCGTCGCAAAGCTAATCACGATTGCTGTCAGAACGAGCGCCTGCGGCAATGGATCGCTGTAATGCGAAGGATCACCGGCCCCGTGCGTTCTGAGGATTGGAGGCGCGCCGATCCGCAGCCGTCCCATGGCGAGGATAAAGAGATTGACGGCGTAGGAGAGCAGCGACAGCCCGATGATCACCTGGAACGTACGCGGCCTGAGGATCAGCCATACTCCTGAGCCGGCTAGTGCGCCGATGCCGAGAGCGAGGGCAACCTCCATCACTCCACCTCCACGATGCGCCTCGAGCGCTGCTCGGGCTCCCGCGCGTGCGATTCGATCCGATGGCTTCGGAGCGATTGGT
>JAFEFW010000212.1 GCA_018240405.1 Pseudomonadota bacterium | reverse complement strand
CGAAGCCGGCGTCGATCCGAAGCACGCTGACTTGCTGCTGAGCCTCTATGGTACTGATGTGGTGTACGGCAATACGCTTCGCGATCTGGATGCCGTTGAACGTTCGGCCGAAACGCAAATCAGGGTCGATGGTCCGGCTCCAAACGTGGAGTCGCTCACCGGGAGAACCGGCTTCGAGGACGTGCGTAGCATACTTGCTAGGCTCGAAACTCCCGAGCTGGAGTACTTGGATCGGATACATGTCATTACGGCATCATCTATGATGTCGCATGGCGTCGACATCGACCGGCTGAACGCAATGATCATGCTGGGCCTGCCGCTGGGTACGGCTGAGTTCATTCAGGCCACCGCACGCGTCGGGCGCCGATGGCCGGGCCTGGTTCTCGTGGTCCACAAGATCGGCCGCGAGCGAGATGCGGCCGTGTTCCGGGACTTCCAGAAATTCGTCGAACATGGGGATCGCTTCGTCGAGCCGATACCAATCACACGCCGCAGTCGGCAAGTGCTGGCCCATACGATCGCTGGGCAGGAATTGGCTCGCCTGCTTCTCGTGCATGAGCCGCGGGCTGGTTATCCGTTGACTCTAATCACGACCCTCAAGAAATACCTGACCGCGAATCCGGATAGCTTGGAAGTCGATCGCGATTCGATCCTTGATACGCTGGCATCCGAGTCGTTGGATGTCGGACTACGGAACGACATTACCGTCTGGTTCGAGAATTTCCGCCGTAACCTTCGCTCACCTCCGGCGAATGCCAAGTTCCCCACCGATGCATCGCCGAGCGGACAGCCAATGAGGTCGTTGCGTGACGTCGAAGAGGCCGTCCCAGTAATCGGATCGGTGCAATGAGAGACGAGCGTAGCCCGAGCCAAGTCCTCTTCGGCTTCCTCCCGGAGCAGACTGTCGACGTAAAAGGCGGTGTTTGGAAGGTCAAAGAATGGCGCTATCCGGACGTGATTCACAGCGTACATGCGCCGGCTCTGCGAGAAGAGTTGTGCAGGATGGCATCCCCGTGGGAACTGAATGGCTGCGACGACGGGTTTGCAAACGACATGCGCCGAGGCGCTGATCTGCAGGTCGTGAAGGTGAGCCGGGACAACGGCGTCCAGCTTGAGCCCTTCCCGCGGCAGTGGGTTTGCAAAGGGTGCAGTCGCGTGCACACGTCCGCAAGCCACACACCGTGCCCGTGCGGGCATCGCGGCTCACGCGGACAGATGCCCTTCGTCGGTTATCACGAATGCGGAAATATCACCGAAGCAGTCATTCCTCGCTGCCCTGCCCACCGGCAAGTGAGGGTCTATTGGCCGGGCACAGCGTCGGCGCGCGAGCTGCGCTTCGAATGTCCTGTCTGCGATACGGTGCTGCAACGTGGGCTTGGCTTCAAACGATGTGGGTGCGGCATTGGCGACGATCGGTATCTCTTCACTGTACACCGCGCTGCCTCCGTATATACGCCACGTAGCTGCGTTGTCGTCAATCCACCGTCGCGAGAAAAGATGCGGGTCCTGACGGAGGCCGGTGGTCCTGCTCGTGCACTTCGCTGGGTAGTTGATGGCATGCCCGGCAAGGGACCTACCGACGGATTGACTACCCGCGAAGCGTTGCGTCGTGATTTGCGCGCCAAGGGGCTGTCGGAGGCTGCAATCGATGCGATGCTGACTGCGGCGGAGAAGGAGGGGACGTTTGCCGAAGAACCAGTTCCGTTGGACATACCTCCGGAATACCTGCCTGCAGCCGAAAGGGAGGCTGTGACGGTTGCACTCTCCGTCGCAGGTGCACGCGCCACCGTCGAGCAACTGTTGAGCAACGCCGCGGGCAACACTGCGTTAGTCGATCTCTACGAGCACGGCTATCCCGCAGCATTCCGGGAAGCGGGCCTCGAGTCTATTGAACTGATCGACAAGTTCCCAGTTCTCAGCTGCCAGTTTGGTTACACGCGTGACAAGCTGCCGCCAGGACAGTCCACGTTGCGCACGTTCCGTGACCGGAGAGGCAGATATACGATCCATGGTGACCTTGGTGAGACCGAAGCCCTCTTGGTCCGCCTCGACCCAATGTGTGTCCTCGCCTGGCTACGCCGGAGAGGATACGATCTTGCCGAGGTGCACACGTCGACAGCGGCACGCGTGGAGATCTTACGACATGCGGTCGTACCTGACCCCGGCATATCGGTGATCGGTCCGAGTATTGGCGCTGAGGTGCTGACCCTGATCCATTCTTACGCACACCGTTTCCTCCGCGAGACCGCGGTTTTCGCAGGCATTGAGCGGGCCGCGCTTGCGGAATTGTTGGTACCGCGCCACTTGGCATTCTACATCTATGCCGCGCCACGCGGGGATTTCGTTCTCGGGGGACTGCAGGCCCTGTTCGAGGGCGAACTCGACAAGCTGCTCAATGTGGTGGTGTTCGATGAACACCGCTGCGCACTCGATCCAGGGTGCAGCAAGTCCGGTGGTGCGTGTCCAGCTTGCCTACATCTCGGCGAGCCGTCCTGCCAATGCTTCAACCTGTATCTGACACGTAGCGTTCTTTTCGACGAAGTCGGGTACCTCCGACCGTCGGCCGTCTGAAGGGCCTCCTGTACTGATTTTTTCTCCTCGATGCCTTGAGCGCCATATGCTATGGTGGTTCGGAGTCTGACACGCATAGGCGGAACCTTGATGGCGAAACGGGCGCCAACTGAAGGACGAAGAACACGGGCCGCCGAGTCAGCAGGACCGGTGAACGAGGAAGCATTGCCGAAGGGCGCATCAGATCACGACTCCATCGCATCCGTAGTGGACCTTTTTTGCGGGGCGGGCGGCCTTTCTTATGGTCTGTTGCGTGAAGGGCTCGGGCTCAAATGTGGCATTGATGTTGATGAGGCGTGCCGCTATCCGTTCGAGACGAATACCGGCGCCCCTTTCATCCGGCGGGACGTAACCGCGCTCTCGGGGCGAGAAATCTCCGCGGCTTTTGCCCCCAACCTGCCAACGGTTCTGGTCGGATGCGCCCCTTGCCAGCCATTCTCTCTTTATACACAGGCGCGAGTCGATCCGAAGTGGGCGCTTCTGAAGCAGTTCACGAGGCTCGTCGACGAGGCTCGACCTGACATAGTTTCGATGGAGAATGTGCAGCGGCTGCGACGCTTCCGCGATGGCTCCCTGCTGCACGAGTTTATCGACAGTCTGGAGGGCGCAGGCTATCATGTCTGGTGTGAGGATGTGTATTGTCCAGACTACGGCATCCCGCAGAGCCGAACGCGTCTCGTCCTATTGGCCTCACGCTTCGGACCCATCAGATTGGTACCGCCGCGTGTGAAGCCGGAGGACTACAGGACCGTTGCCGACGCGATCAAAGGACTTCCTGCGCTGGACGCCGGCGAAGCGGATAAGACGGATCCAATGCATGCTGCTTCGAGCCTGTCACCATTGAATAAGAAGCGCATACAGGCATCCAAGCCTGGTGGCACATGGCGCGATTGGCCGTCCAAGTTAGTTGCGACGTGCCATCTCGAAGAGAAGGGAGCCGGCTACAGTTCTGTATACGGACGCATGCGTTGGGATGAACCGGCCCCGACAGTCACTACGCAATTCTTTGGCTTCGGGAACGGCCGGTTTGGCCACCCAGATCAGGATCGTGCGATCTCGCTGCGCGAAGGCGCCATCTTGCAGACATTTCCACGCGGATATCGGTTCGTGCCCGCATCCGGGAAGATTGAGTTCAAAACGCTTGGTCGCATGATCGGAAATGCAGTACCGGTGTTGTTAGCACGTTCGATTGGTAAATCTATCCGAGTCCATTTAGCAGAAATTGCCGCGGAGGGTGGGCGCGGCGGCGAGCCTCGGCGCCGCTACGCCGCCGAATAAGCCTCTCTGTGCTTCGCGATGTAGACCGGGTGTGGCCAGCACCGTTGATCGCCCGGGAGATGGATCCGTCCAGAGTGGTGAACGAACAGAACGCGGAAGGATTCTGGAACCCTGTTGTGCGACAGGATGAGTCTGTAATCGTCGGTGAGCGAAATGAGATGCCGATCGAATAGCCAATGCACCGTACTTGACAATGCGATACCATTTTGAACGACGTCGGGGCCGCCGTCCTTGACCGCCCAAATGTGCGCCGCCTGAACTTCAGATTTTCCGCCACCATTGATGATACGAAGGCCGGTCACGGCACAGGTGTCGTTGTAGGCCTCACAAACTTGTCGCCGAAAGTTTGCATCGCGAAGTTTTCGATTGAGCAGCATCTGAACGACGCGCCGTCGCTGCTCATTGGGCGGGGCATATAGAAAATCGGCCGCGTCGTCGCCCACCGTTCCCGTTTCCAATCCCAACTTGGTCGCATTGCCGGGCGCCAGAGTGGATTGGAGTCCATCGAGTACGATTGCGGCAAACTCGTCGTCGGTGATGCTACGCACTGATCGACCTTGAAGCGCGGCTCCGATCTTCGACCTATCGGCTACACTGTCGAGTTGCTTCTCGAAAAAAGAGGCACCCCTGCGAAGCGGCACTATGCTATCGAATGGCAAGAAACGTTCGACAAATGCATAGGAGTGATCGTTGCGGAGGGGGTCTGGCTCGATCCGGATAACAAACGCCGTCGCAACATATCCCGCTCTCCCGCCACCTCTCTGTGGTTCGCGGTAGATGATCCAATCTCCGATAGAGCGTCGGGCTGCAGCCAAATAGCGATTGGGGAAATGATAGCGCTCGACTATTTCGTCATCGTAGCCCGATCCAGCCCGTGTATCGAAGATGCCTTTCATCTCACATCCGCTCTTGTCAGCCAGTTGCGCTCAGTCCCTGATTCACCGGGCTGACGGTGGGCTCACATGATTGGGATCTTTGATCGTGGTGTCACTACGATGCCTGATCAATAGGACACTTTGAAAGTCGGGCTATCCTCCGGCCGCGTCCGCCGGTGATCGTAGATACGCGTGGTTGCGATGTTGGCATGCCCGAGCCACTCCTGCACCTTGGCGATGTCGGCTTGGTGGTCGAGCGCGTTGGTGGCGGCGGTCGCCCGGAGAGAATGGGCGCCGATCTTGAACCCCAGCTGCGCCGAATAGGCTTGCACCAGCTTGTAGATTCCGTCCGCGGTGATCGCGCCGGTGAGGCGTCCCGTGCGGTTGTTGCGGATCGGGTGGAACAGCGCGCCGTTGTCGTCAACGCCGTGGCCGGCTGCGTCCAGGTAATCGTGGATCAGGGCCTGCGTGCCGGGATGTAAGGGCAGGTAGCGCGTCTTGCCGCCTTTGCCGGACACCCGGAGATGTGGCACGCCCTTGCGCGCATGCTGGGCATCCTTGACCTTCAGCTTGCACAGTTCCTCGCGCCGCAGCGCGTGAAACAGCAGCGTGGACAGGATGACGCGGTCGCGCTTGCTTTTGATCGTGTCCTCCAGCGGTGCGGCCAGCAGGTCACGGGCCTGGTGGTCGCCGATCGCCGGCGTCTTGCCTTCGCCGCTATCCGTCTTGGGCCGCTCGACGCCCTTGACCGGGTTATGGGTGACGGCGTTCTTGTCGCAGAGGTATTCGAACAGCGACGCGAGCCGGTGGCGGACCGTGCTGTCGCCGTTGATCCGTTCGCCGTTTTCGTTCACGCGCCGGGCCATGGCGTCGCGCCAGGCGATGACATGCGCGCGCGCCACGGTGCGGAATTCCTCCGGACGCACGATCCCGGTGACTGCATGAAGTCCTTCACGGCATTCTCGTAGGCGCGCCGCGTGCTCGGGTTGGTCAGCCGGCGGAACTCGGCAAGCATCCGGTTGGCCGGACGGACTTCGGCTGGAAGATGGTCGTCGGTGGTGGTCATATGGCGCCCCTTGGTTCGCCCCGCTTCGGTGGTCCAGGTAGTGCAACATAAAGGACGTTATGTTACACTAAACCCATGCCATCCGACCCCCCCGAGACCGATCCAGATCCCACCCGTCAGCTGGTCCTTAGCTGGCCCGCCCGTGTTTCCATCCTCGACCAGGCCACCGTCGTGGTGCCCGGCATCATCGCCGATGCCGGCGACCGCGCCGCGCGCCGGTTCCTGGAATTCTTCGCCGCCACCATCCGCAACCGGAACACCCGCGCCGCCTACATGGTCGCGGTCAGCCGCTTCTTCGCCTGGTGCGAGCAAAACCAGGTCGGGCAGCTCGCCGACATCGAGCCGCTGCACGTGGCGGCCTATATCGAGGCGCTTGGCGAGGATTTCGAGAAGCCGACGGTCAAGCAGCACTTGGCCGCCATCCGCATGCTGTTCGACTGGCTGGTCACCGGCCAGATCGTCGCCACCAACCCGGCACACGCGGTGCGCGGCCCGAAGCATGTGGTGAAAACCGGCAAGACGACCGTACTCGATGCCGATCAGGCACGCACGCTGCTCGACAGCATCGATATTTCCAGCGTTGTCGGGC
>JAFEFW010000211.1 GCA_018240405.1 Pseudomonadota bacterium | reverse complement strand
GCCGATCGCGGCCTCGTCGCGCGGTAGCCATTCCGGCGGCGTCAGATCGTCCCAGCGCACGTGGCCCCGCTCCAGGTCGGCGCGCGACGCCCCCACCATCCGCAGGAAAGCGTCGTTCGCCTCGGTCACGCGG
This sequence comes from Pseudomonadota bacterium, assembly GCA_018240405.1. Taxonomy (GTDB): domain Bacteria; phylum Pseudomonadota; class Alphaproteobacteria; order Acetobacterales; family Acetobacteraceae; genus Rhodopila. The sequence goes on along the minus strand of JAFEFW010000211.1, from coordinate 6,253 downwards.
CCACCCGCATCGGCGCGGATGACGCCGACCGGACTGCTGGCAAACAGGCTTTGCATTTCCGCCAGCGCGCGTTCGCGCTCCGCTGTTGCGGCGGCAATGCGCTCCGCCGCGTCGCGCAGCTCGCGCACATAGTGCGCATGACGCTGGTCCGGCGGATCCGGCGCCGCCAACCTGCGCATCCCGCGCGCGATATGGCCTGCGACCAGACCCACGGCCAAGAGGCTTGCGCCAATCAGCGCCGCGCCCGCCAGCGCGAGCTTGGTCAGGACGCCATAGAAGGCGGACCGAAGCGCCGCCTCCGGAAGGCTGACCGCCACCCAATAACCGCTTTGCGGCGCACGAGCGTATGCCGCGACGTACCATGCGCCGTCCGCGTCGTTACGGTATTGCGTGGTGCCGGCCTCGCCGCTCATGCGACCGGTCAGGCTGCCGGGTGGCTTGCGGCCCATGGCGGCGGCGTCGTCCACCTCTCCGGTAACGAAGGCATGGTCCCGGTCGGTCACCAGCGCCACGGTGTCGGCCGGGCGTGGCAGGTCAGCAATCGCCCTGAGCAGGTGGCCGCGCTGCAGAACCAGCCCAATGCCGAGGTAGCGCTGACCCGAGGCGGCCGACCCGGTGACGGGTATAGTCACGCCGATAACGGACATCCCGAAGATCGGGCTGGTATACAGATTGCTGATGGTTGGCTGTGCCGCGCGGAGCGAGGTCAGAACGACAGGATTGACCGACACGTTGCGCGGCGCGTCCAGCGGCCACGCGGTGGTTGCCCTGATGCGTCCGTCCAACCCAATCAGGCTGACGGCGGCGGCATCCAACCGCTGTTGCGCTCCCAGCATCTCGTTGCGGAACGCAGTAAGATCGTCGCGTGACAGTGCGTCCGATGCGGCCAGGGTCTGCAGGGTCTGCCGTGCCTGTTCGAACTCCCGATCGACAAGCAGGGCAATCGACCTGGCGCTGGCCAGTAGCCCATCTTCGGCCCGCGCCCGCTCCGCGCCGTACAACTCCCACGCCGCGGCTGCGGCGAGCAGGAACAGCGGCACGGCAATGACGACCACCATGAGCGCCGCGGCCATGCGCAGCGACGGCAGGCGACGGCGACCGGTGCCCTCCCCGGCGGCGAGCGGCGCTGGCGTGCGTTCCAGCAGCGTGAGGCTGTCGGGGGCGCGGGGCAAATCGACTCCGTTACGTGTCTTGTTCTATCGCGCCGCCATCTGGCGCTGCGGTAGCCGAAGCGCGAATAGCCGGCAATCGGCTCCCGCGGTAGTTGCAAATGCCGGCGCGGTCGTTGCCGTCCTGAAGACGGAAGCGACGACCCGTCGCTGACAATTTGCGGCTCACCTGCGTCGTGCCAGACCTGTTGCCCACTCCTGGCGATTTTGCGCATGGGCATCGGCGTTGAACAGGTCTTTATGGGATGGCCCGCCCCTCACCACCCGGTGCAGGCTTGTGCCGGGATCAGAGGAGAGGACCAATGACCAAGACACCGATCACCGTACTGGGCATCGATTTGGGCAAGAACAGCTGCAGCCTTGCGGGCCTGGACGCTAGCGGAGCCGTCATTATGCGTCGGCGGATGACGCGCGAGGGCGTGGTAAAGTTCGTTGCCACGTTGCCAGCCTGTGTGGTTGCCATGGAGGCTTGCTGTGGCGCGCACTTCCTCGGCCGCACCTTCGCATCTCATGGCCACACCGTGCGGCTGATGTCGCCGGAATACGTCGCGCCCTATGTGAAAGCGCAGAAAACCGACGATCGTGACGCAGAGGCAATTGCCGAGGCTGCAACGCGGCCGACCATGCGGCTGGTCACGCTGAAAAGCGAAGCACAACTGGATCTGCAGGTGCTGCATCGGGCACGGGAGCGGCTGGTGGCCGGTCGAACAAGGCTGACCAACCAGCTGCGGGCCGTGCTGCTTGAGCGCGGTATGATCCTGCCAAAGCGTCGCGCACCGCTTATCAAGCGGCTTGACGAGCTCATGGCGGGCGAACTGCCGATCAGCAAGCGAGCGCTCCAACTGCTCCAGGAACTCCGGGACGAGTGGGCTGACCTTGATCGCCGGATAAAGGCCTATGACGACGAGTTGGTGGCGATGACGCGAGAGGACGACGCTGCGCAGCGGCTGGCGACCATTCCCGGTATCGGGGTGATCAATGCCACTGCCCTGGTCGCAGCCGTGGGTGATGCCTCGGCCTTTGGAAAAGGTCGTGATTTGGCTGCTTGGCTCGGTCTCACGCCTCGACAGCACTCTACCGGTGGAAAGATCAAGCTCCTAGGGATCAGCAAACGAGGGAACAAATACCTGAGGACCCAGCTCATCCACGGCGCGCGGGCTGCCATGGTTCACTTCGTGAAGCAGACAACGCCGATCGGCACATGGGTGCGCCAATTGCTCACGCGGACGCATCCCAATGTTGTTGTAGTAGCGCTAGCCGCAAAGCTCGCACGCATTGCCTGGGCCGTGCTGCGCCACGGCAGCAGATACAATCAGCAGGCCGTGGCCGTCTGATGAAACAATAGCGGCTGGCAGCACGCCGGAGCCGCGTACGGCGTCTGTGGAGGTGGAAGATAGATGGCTTAACGGTCGAACCGGCGTCCCGGCAGCCTGGTTAAAAATGTGGTGCTCGACACCGCGATCTTTATGAGGCCCGGGGCGCGCGGAACCCATCTTGGCCGGGGTTGAAGCCCTGAGACCGGATACGTTGATGCAGACCAACATGCCATCCGCTATCACCCTTGCAGACGGGGCGGGCCATACGTTTTTTACGATTACCGGGCGGACGATCCGCCGCCGCCCTGCACGGTAGCAATGAAATTGCCAAGTCTTGTACTATACCTTTCTTCGTTGCACCGCTTGCCTGCACCGTGCGGCCTGACTCACAAATGCGTGAGGCGGCGCAGCAGGGCCAGGTTTATGCCGACGGATGATTGGCGGACGCAACGTGAACCCATGATCGCGCCTGTCACGGTCATGCCTTGCAACCGACACCGGCGCCTTCAACGGCGCGTGCCATGCTGGCCGTTAAGTGGCACCGCGCCGGCGGAACAACGTCACCGCGGCGGCGTACCGCGCAGCTTGCCATCCACGATGGCGGCGACCGCCCGTCCGTACCGGTTGGTGTGGGCCGGTGGTATGGAGCGCTCGCGGCGTTCATGCTGCTTCATCGGATTGGCCAGGGGCATCGGTTGGACGCCAGTAACCTTGTGCCGGGGCAATCAATCCGCCACGGAATTAAACGAGGTATACCACGGCGACCCACGGACGCGGTCGTTCCGCGCAGTACTGGCAAGGAGAGCCTGGCTGCAGGCGGCTAAAGAGGAACAGTCAGCGCATTATACTCGTAGAGCCAGTTGTAGCGCTTCGCCACCACTTCGGGCTGGAACTCGCGTTCGACGTAGGCGGCCGCGCCTTCGGGACTGCCCAGCGCCGGGTTATGGAAACGTTTGGTGTTGTCGGATGAGCCGCGCACGATGGCGGCGGTGCGCTGCAACCGCGCGCGTTCGTAACGCTGCAACGCCGGCTCTACCGGCTCGGCATCGAGGCAGCGGGCGATCACCGCAGCGTCTTCCAGCGCCATGTTGGCGCCTTGCGCCAGGAACGGCAGCGTCGGATGCGCGGCATCGCCCATCAGGCAGACCCGACCTTGTGCGTAATGATCCAGCGGATCGCGCCCCAGCAGCGCCCACTTATACGGCGTATCGATATTGCGGATGATGGTCTTGACGTCTTCGTGCCACGCCGCCAGGTCGCGCAGGCATTCCTCGCGCGAGCCCGGTTCGGTCCAGGATTCCACGCGCCAGTCGTCACGCTCCACCACGCCGACGAAGTTCAGGATCTCGCCGCGCCGCAGGGGATAGGTGACGACGTGGCCGCCGACACCGACCCAGTTGGCGCCGACCAGGCGGCGCTGGTGCGGCGGCAGGCGCTGCATCGGCACCAGACCGCGCCACGCCATGATCCCGGTGAACTGCGCGCGGCCCTCGCCGAAGAGCTGCTGGCGAATGCGGGAGTGCACGCCGTCGGCGCCAATCAGTACATCGCCGGTGACGCGCTCGCCGTTCGCCAGATGCAACGTCACGCTGTCCGTTGTCTGTTCGAAGCCGGTACCGGCGACGCCGGTGCGGATGATGCCGGGCGCCGCCGCCTGCACCGCGTCGAGCAGCACGCGGTGAAAGTCGCCGCGGTGCACCATCCAGTAGGGCGCGCCGAAGCGCTCCACCGAGGTTTCGCCCAGGTCGAAGGTCTGCCACGCCTGCCCGGTGCTGCCGAGACGTATTTCCTTGCCGGTGGCGGCGCACACGACCTGCTCCATCGCCTCGCGCAAGCCGAGAGAGATGAGGATGCGGGTGCCGTTGGCGCCGAGCTGGACGCCGGCGCCGACCTCGCGCAGTTCGCTGGCCTGCTCGAACAGGCGGACCCGGTGGCCGCGCTGCAGCAGCGCCAGCGCCGCGGTCAGGCCGCCGAGGCCGGCGCCCGCGATCAGCACATCCGCCATGGTTTTCCTCCCTGTGTTTGTTGCGTCTCCGTCAGTCCAGCCAGGCGACCGCTCTGATCGGACTGCCGGTGCCACCCCTGATCTTCAACGGAAAGCCGATGAAGCGGAAGCGGCCGCGGCCGACCAGCTTGTCGAGGTTGACCAGGCCTTCCATGTGGGTGAAGCCGAGGTCGCGGCAGACATGGTGCACCTCGAAGTTGTTGCGTCCGGGACGACCGGGGCTGACGGCCTCGACGCCGAACATGCGGATGCCGCGCTTGCCGAGCCAGGTGGCGGACTCCTTGGTGAGGCCGGGGAAGTCGGTGATGTAGGCCTCGGTGCCGGCGGTGCGGCGGGCGAAATCCATGTGCAGCAGCACGGTGTCGCCGGGCTTGATCTCGACGCCGGCTGCCTTTTCCGCCGCCTGCAGGTCCTCGATGCTGATGTCGCTCTTCAGCGGCTTGTGCGACAGGTCCAGGCAGATTGCCTCGGTAAAGAAATGTTCCAGCGGCATCTGGTCGATGGTCAGCGCACCGGGCCGGTCGTCGAAATGCACCGGCGCGTCGACATGGGTGCCGGAATGATCGCCCATCACCAGCGAGGTGACGGCGGAGGAAAACGCGTAACCGTCCGCTTCGCGCTTCTCCTCATGCGTGGTGAAGGGCGAGACGATGATCATCGGGTGGTTGGGCAGGCGCTGCATCTTGTGGTGGATGTCGCGGCTGAGGTCGATCAGTTGCATGAAGCGCGCTCCGGTGGTTGCTGGCGGCGCAGTATGGGCGCTGCCAGCGCGGACGTCAGCCCGCGCGCCGGACGGCGACGGTCGTCAGCACGGTCAGCACGCCCGCCAGGAACAGCAGGGCGGCATCGATCGTGGCGGCGTAGTGCCGCGAGGCCAGTGTCGCCAGCACGGCGCCCGCCATCAGCCCGCTCCAGGGCACCATATGGGCCAGCCAGGCCCAGCCGCCCGTGCGGCCCAGCAGCAGTCCGCCCAGCCCCTGGCCGAAGCGCACCAGGGCGCCGGTGACGAAGGTGATGCTGACGGTGACCGCGCCGGCATGGACCATGCCGGCGTTCAGCGCGCCCATGGCGAACGTCAATGCCAGCACGGCGACGCTCTGGGTGACCAGCGGCAGCGCCAGCAGGATGGTCACCAGCGCGACCACGACCGGCAACCGCCAGCGGCCGCTGAGATCGGCAACCACCTGCCCGATCGCCGCACCGGCGACGAAGACGCCGATGACGGTACCGATGACCTGCACCTGCGGCCACTCCGCTCGGGCCAGGTTGACGGCGAGCATGGTGCTGTTGCCGCTCATGAAGGACAGGAAGACGTCGTGCAGCAGCGCGATGCCGCGCGCATCGACGGCGCCGGCAAGGGCCGCCAGCAGCCACAGCAGGCCGAACCCGACCGGGGCTTGGATGGTTGGTTCGGCGTCGCTCAGGCTGTCGCTCCCCCGGGGTGGCGTCAGGGGTGCAGTGTGTCGCTTGCGTGCCGGATGGGCAATGAGCGCGGAAGGTGCGCGTCGCGCGGGGCGGGTTTGGAGGTCCGGGCCGGAATCGAACCGGCATACACGGATTTGCAGTCCGGTGCATCACCACTCTGCCACCGGACCCCCGATCGCAGGCGCGCTATATGGGTCGGCCAGGGCCAAGGGGTCAAGGGGTGATTGCGCCCTCGCCGCCCGGCCGCCACAGCGCCGCCAGCACCGCGCCGGGTGCGGCGTCGATCACGCGGAGGTAGAGGCGTGCAGCGAGGTCGGGCGTGCGGCGTCCGTGTTCCC
>JAFEFW010000210.1 GCA_018240405.1 Pseudomonadota bacterium | reverse complement strand
GCGCCATCGTGGATCGCAGGCAGAGCGCCGCCAGAAGCCCAATGAAGAGAGTGGCAAGGCACCAGCCCACGGCCTCACCGAGCAACCAAGCCGGTCCCAGCGTCAGCGCCCAGACCACAGGGTCGGCACCTGACGTCACGAGCACCTTGGCCGCCTCCCACCATGCCTGGGACCAGAGCATGGCCAATGCCAGCCAAACCAGAGCAGAGCAGGCGCGGCTCGCCGGTGCGACGCGCCGCAATGCCGTCAGTGCCGGAAGGGTGAGGACGAGATGTATCAGGCGATACCCAATATTCTGTGCAGTGAAGTAAAAAGACAGCGTAATCAGAGTGCCGGCCAGCAGGAATGTGCGTTCGCTGCAAGTTAGTCGTTCAACGTGTTCCCGGACGCCGGAAGTGAGAGCCCATCGCACGCCAAGGGTGGCAGCAACGGCAATGAGCGTCAGATGCAGCATCGACCTCATCCATGGCGCCGCATCGTAGAACTCGGCAACGGCGCCGGGAACGGAGACCGACCCGATCATCCTGCTGATGTAAGGGCCGGTGGGGATTAGGGCGAGCGCCCTAAACAGGTCGCCGGCGGTTAGCCCGATAAAGGCGACAAGGATAAAGACCGACACGGCCGTCAGTGAAAAGAACACCCTGGGGCTCTCGCGGATCGCCAAGCCCATCAGGGCCACCGGGTAGTATTTTAACAAGCCGGCGAGCAGGGCACTGCCGTAGCCGACCAGACGGAGCGGCAGTGAACGCTCCATCAACGTAGCGGCGACTGCTGCCAACACGAAGATCACCACGTCAATGTTGCCGCGCTCTAGTGCGAAGACCACCGGCGTGGCAAGCACTCCCGACGTGATCAGCCCCACATCCCGCCAGGTACGTCCGGCCGGCAGCAGTGACAGAGACGACAGGAATAGAGCACTGAAAGCGAGCCCGATTGGCTGCAACCACGACCCGGTCGCAGAAGGCAGCAGAATGAGCCAGAGGGGCGAATAGTTGAACGGTCGTCCAAGCGGGTCACAGGGATTGGTAACATAGACGTCGACACCCGCTGATTGGCACTGTACCGCGGACAGCACGGCGCGAGTATCGAGAAACGGAAAAGGCCAGGCCGGTACTCCCCAGCCCGTCAGGATGTAGTGATAGGCGGAGGTCCAGCCCAGGAGATACAGCGTCACCATCGTCAGGAATACAATAGAGGCCACGCTTGCGGGTGTGTGCCGCCGCCAATGTCCTGACCACCGCGATCTGCGTGTCTGAATTTGGATCAACCCCCCATGCGGCTTAGGATGCATTAAGCCGCTATAAGGTGCGGCTCGACGCGACGGCAATAATTTTGGCCCGAGCCGGTCCGTCCGCTCATCGGGCCTGGTCCATGCACTTGCGGTGGCCAGAGCTGTATCCCGCCACACAGGAGATCAACCAGCGCGTCGACCGGCCGATGCCACTGCACCATGAGAGGCGTTCAGACGACCCCCAGCGCCGCCCGCAGGTCGCTGACTACCTTGTCGGCCGAGCGCTTGCGCCAGCGCACGCGCTGGCCGATCGGCGTGTTTTCGACCTCGGGGAACACCTTCAGCGCCACAAAGACCGGCCCCGGCGCCGCCAGGATGCCGGGCAGGCTGCGCGCGAAGTCATCCAGTTCAGTGAAACCCATGGCGCGCGGATAACCGCTGGCACGAGCCATCGCTGCGTAATCGACTTGCTTCGCGTTCGGCACCGGCTGGCCGCCGGTCGTTGCATAGACCTCGTTGTCCAGCACGAAGTGGTAGAAGTTCGGCGGCGCCTGCTCCGCGATGGTAGGCAACTGGCCGAGGCTCATCAGGATGTCGCCCTCGGAATCGAACAGCACGACGCGCTTCTCCGGCTGGGCTAGCGCGAGGCCCAGGCCGAAGCCGGCGTGCCCGCCCATGGCGGGATCGCCGAGCGGGATGTCGAGGGCAGTGTCGGAGAGGGTGATCCAATGCCGGCCGCCGCGGCCGGAGATGACGATGGCGTCGCCGCGGTGGTCCGCGAACACCTTCAGCAGATCGGCTGTGTGCATCATGGCGTCGCGTTCCTACCGGTTGAAGCCGTGATATTCGTCGCCGACCAGCACCACGACCGGCTGCCTCGTCCTGTCGGCCAGGGCGAAGGCCTGGCTGATACGCTCGGAGTCCGAATCGTTCTCGACCAGGAAGAAGGGGATGTTGAACGCCATCAGGAAGCGTTCGGTGTAGGTCGCGGCGGTGTCGGTATTGACGCCGTGGCGCGTGTAGCCGCGATAGCCGACCATCAGCACCACGGGCACGTTCAGCCCCATCAGCCAGCCGCGGATCGAATCGCCCGATTCCAGCATGCCGGTGTTCTGGATCAGCAGCATCGGCCGCCGCCCGCCGGCGAACAGTCCGGCGGCGATCGAGCAGGCATGCCCCTCCCGCGTGACGCCGATCAGCCGCAGGTCGGGATCGGCCTGCATCAGCAGGTAGAGCCAGTTGGTCTCGCTATCCGGCAGCCAGACAATGTCGGTCACGCCGTTCTGCTTCATCTGGCGCATTACCGTCTCCGGGCTCAGCGCCGCTGCTCCATCCGCCATGCCGACTTGCTCCCCGTTTGTCGGACCATCCAACCGCAGCTAACATCATCCCACAGTAGGGAACCAGGGGAGCGAAACCGATGACGACCCAGACCTTCAAGGTCGGCGACCTGACCGTCCACCGCATCATCGAAATGGAATGCGGCTTTACGCCGGCGCTGGAATTCCTGCCGAAGCTGACGCCGGAGCTGCTGAATGAGAACCGGCAGTGGATGAAGACGCCGGAGGCGCTGGACCCGCAGGACCGGCTGGTGCTGTGCTTCCAGTCCTACATCGTGCAGACGGGGCGTCATAACATCCTGGTGGATTCCTGTGTCGGTAACGACAAGAACCGGCCGGCGCGTCCGCTGTGGCACCACAAGAAAGACACCGTGTTCATGGACGGGCTGAAGAAGATCGGCCTGTCGGTGAACGACATTCATTTCGTTTTGTGTACGCATCTGCATGTCGACCATGTCGGCTGGAACACGCGGCTGGAGAATGGCCGCTGGGTGCCGACGTTCCCCAACGCACGCTACCTGTTCTCCAAGACGGAGCTGGATTTCTGGCTGGCGGAGAATGCCAAGGAGGAAGTGCCGCCGATTGCCGATAGCGTCATTCCGATCCTGGAAGCGAAGCGCGCGGATATGGTGCGCAGCGATCATTCCTTGAACGATCTGGTATCATTAATCCCGACGCCCGGCCACACGATCGACCACTATGCGGTGACGCTCGGCAAGGGCGGCAAGGAGGGCGTGATCACCGGCGACCTGATCCACACGCCGCTGCAGGCGCGCTATCCGGACCTGGCGATGCGCATCGACTACGACCCGCTGCAGAGCTCCGCCACGCGCTGGAAGTTCCTGGAAACCTATTGCGATACCAGCACCGTCTGCTGTTTTGCGCATTTCCCGACGCCTTCGCGCGGCTACGTCAAGCGCTGGGGCGATGGGTTCAAGTGCGAGTACATCACCGGCTGAGTTCGGCGGGCCGGCTGATGTCCTCTGCCGGCCTGTAACCAGACCTCGCCGGTCGGTCGCTCGGCAGCACATCGCATACCTGACCTGTGTGGGCAGCGGTCGCCGCGGCTCTACCGATGGGTAGGATGTGCTCCATGGAGACGCCCAAGCCGCAAACCGTTCTCTTCGATCGCAAGATGAAGAGAAATCTCTTTCTGCTGGTCTGCTGCCAGGCGGTCGGGCAGTCCGCGAACACCATGATGTTCATCGCCACTGCGCTATCGGTGGTGACGTTCATCTCCGACCACGGTCTGGCGACGCTGCCGGTGACGATGCAGCACCTTGGCGTCATGCTGTGGGTGTTCCCGGCGGCGCTGCTGATGCAGCGGGTCGGGCGCCGCCTGGGATATCAGGTTGGCTCCCTGTTCGGCATCGTTGGTGCAACCGTGTGCGGCCTGGGGCTATACCTGCGGCTGTTCCCGCTGATGTGCCTGGGCGGCGTGATCCTGGGCTATTCGGTCGCCTGCCTGCAGATGTACCGCTTTGGCGCGGTCGAGCTGGTGCCCGTAAGCTACCGCGCCAAGGCGATCTCCTGGGTGACGGCCGGCGGCGTGGTGGCCGGCATCATCGGCCCGACGGTGGCGCACGCGGCCTACGACATCGTCATGCCACTCTACCTCGGCACCTACGCAAGCATGGTGGTGGTGCACGTCGTCGTGCTGATCATCATGTCGTTCATCAGGTTCCCGCCGATGTCGGCGCCGGAGATCGGCGCAACCGGCATTGAAGCGGTGCGCCTCCCGCCGCGCCCGCTGTGGCAGATTGCCGCCCAGCCGCGCTTCGCGGCCGCGGTCATCGCCGCGATGGTCGCCTACGGAACGATGTCGTTCCTCATGAGCGCCTCGCCGCTGGCCATTGTCGGCTGCGGCCTGCCACAGGGCGAAGCGCACTGGGTCATCTTCCTGCACGTCATGGGCATGTTCGTGCCGTCGTTCTATACTGGCAACCTGATCAGCCGCTTCGGCATCCTGAACGTGATGGCCGCCGGATCGGTTACCCTGCTGCTGGGCGTGCTGATCTCCCTCCACGGCATGGAGGCGTGGAATTTCCGCGTCGCGCTGACGCTGAACGGCGTCGGCTGGAACTTCCTGTTCGTCGGCGCGACGGCTCTGGTGACGACGTGTTATGCGCCGTCGGAGCGCGCTAAGGCGCAGGCACTGAACGACTTCCTGATCTTTGGCACCACGGCCACGTCAAGCTTCTTGGCTGGATTCCTGCAGGACAGGCTGGGCTGGTACCCGTTGAACCAGGCCTCGATTGTGTTGATTACCATCTCGTTCTTCGCCGTATTCTGGCTGTGGCTGCAGCAGCGCCGGCCGGCTGCGATGAAGCTGGCGGGGGAGTGAGCGGGGCGGCAGAGTCTGCGCATTCAGCACCGTGTGCCAGGGGAGCCGGGGTGGTGGGACACGGCGGTTGCCGCATGCCGTCCAGGCCTGATGAGAGGGAAGCGGCGGACCGGCCGCACTGGCTGAGCCGGAGCTGACGAGCAGGTTTACAAGCGGGCTCTCGCACACTGTGCGTCGTCTGGCGGCACCGGTGAACGACTGTCGACGGCTTTTCATGTCGTCACGCAGCCTGTGGCCAATGCGGTAGAGTCGTTGCGCGCTATTCCGCAGCAAGCGCGGCGGAAGGGGCAGACGTAAGCTTTGCGACATCCGGTCCGGCCGGATTATTCGTGGATTTTGGTGTCTCCGCGCCTGCTGCTAAACATGGACGCGGACGGCAGGGCCATCCAGGCGGCGTCTGCCGCCTGCGCGACGCGCAAACACAATGCAGGGGGGAAGACGAGCATGGGAAGGTTGGACGGCAAGGTCGCCGCGATCACAGGGGGAGCCTCAGGCATCGGTGAAGCGACCGTCCGGCGTTTCGTCGCCGAGGGCGCGAGCGTGGCATTCTGCGACCGGGACGGTGAGCGCGGCCAACGCGTAGCGGCTGAACTCGAGGCGGCCGGCGCAAAAATCGCCTTTACCCAGGCCGACGTTGGCACCGAGGCCGCATGCCTGGGCTTCGTCAACGCTGCCGCACAGACATTCGGGCGTCTGGACATCCTGGTGAACAACGCCGGCATCCGCAAATACGAGAAGATCGACGAGGCAAGCGCGGCAAGCTGGAACGAGATTCTCAGCGTCAACCTGATGAGCTATGCCTTCTGCGCCAAGGCGGCGGTGCCGCTGATGCGCCGCGGCGGGAGTGGCGCCATCGTCAACATCGCCTCGGTCCGGTCGGTCGTCGCGGGCGGCGGCAACCTGCAATACGACACCACCAAGGCTGCGGTCGCAGGGCTGACACGCGGGCTCGCCGCCGACCATTCGGCCGAAGGCATTCGGGTGAACGCGGTCGGGCCGGGTCCGATCTTTACGCCATTCCATGCGCGCCGCATTGCGGCGGCGGGCGAGACCGTCGAGCAGTACAACGCCAAGGCTGCGCAGGGCACCATGATGAAGCGGCCGGGCAGAGCCGAAGAGGTGGCCGCGGCGGTGCTGTTTCTGGCTTCTGACGATGCGTCCTACGTTACCGGCGCGCTGCTGTTTGTGGATGGCGGCATGACGGCGATGTGAGGCGGCGGGTGAAACAGAAGCCGATGCTTGGCGGCAGCGTGCCGGGTATGGGGCAGCGGCTTCCCGGCTACGTCGGACCACGCTACGTATGTATGTAACTTGGGCGTCCCCTTCTCGATCGGAGGGGACGTTGGCGTACGTCAAAACGGCCGTGCTCCGGTGGGGAGGACGGCCGTTCTGTTGGAGTGATGGTATCGTTGGTTGCGGGGACAGGATTTGAACCTGTGACCTTCAGGTTATGAGCCTGACGAGCTACCGGGCTG
>JAFEFW010000020.1 GCA_018240405.1 Pseudomonadota bacterium | reverse complement strand
TCGAACTTCTCGCACCCGGCCTGCACCATCAGTTCCGCAGCGCGCATCTGCGCGTAAGCCTTGGCGATCGGGAACTGGATGCCCTGGTTCTGCCCGATCGGCCGGCCGAACACCTGCCGTTCCCGCGCGTAGTCGGACGCCTTGCGGATGAACCACTTGGCGTCGCCAATGCACTCGGCCGCGATCAGCAGGCGTTCCGCGTTCATGCCGTCCAGGATGTAGCGGAAGCCCCGGCCTTCGACGCCGACCAGGTTCTCCGCCGGCACGATCATGTTGTCGAAGAAGATTTCCGTGGAATTGTGGTTCATCATGGTGCGGATCGGCCGGATCGTCAGGCCTTTGCCCAGCGCGTCCCGCATGTCGACGATGAAGGTCGACAGCCCCTCGGTCTTCTTGGCCGTCTGGTCGCGCGGCGTCGTCCGCGCCAGCAGCAGCATCAGGTCGGAGTGCTCTGCCCGCGACGTCCAGACCTTCTGCCCGTTCACCACATAGTGGTTGCCTTCGCGCCGAGCGAAGGTGCGCAGCGAGGTTGTGTCGGTGCCGGAGGTCGGTTCGGTGACGCCAAACGCCTGCAGGCGCAGTTCACCGGTGGCGATCTTCGGCAGATAGGTCTTCTTCTGCTTGTCCGTCCCGTGCCGCAGGATGGTCCCCATGATGTACATCTGCGCGTGGCAGGCCGCACCGTTGCAGCCCTCGGCCTGCACCGTCTCCAGGATCGCCGCGGCGGCGGACAGCGGCAGGCCGGCGCCGCCGTATTCCTCGGGAATCAACGCCCCAAGGTAGCCACCTTCGGTCAGCGCACGGACGAATTCAGTCGGGTAGGCGCGTTCCTGGTCCAGCTTGCGCCAGTATTCGCCAGGGAACTTCGCGCAGAGCTTCTTCACCTCGTCGCGGATTTCCTGGTGCGGGTCAGGGCGCAAGGTGTCCTTCATGGCGGTCTCCCCAGAACTGCAGGCACGCAAACCACGCCCGGTCACCCTCTTCCCCGGACGATCGCGCGCGTCGGCCCGTTATGGTGATTTCCGCGCGTCTGGCAATCCGCGCCCAAGGCAGGTCTCGTGATCTGGATCATGGCTTGGCGGACGAATGGCGGCGTCATATCCGGTCACGAGGTTCATCCAATGAGGGACATCCCGCCATGTCGGAACTGAAGCCGCTCGACCCGTCGCCCTTCGTCCAGTTCCATGCCTGGATGGCCGAGGCCGAGAAGGTCGAGGTCAACGATCCGAACGCGATGATCGTGGTCACCGCCACGCCGGATGGCCGCCCGTCCGCTCGCGCGATCCTGCTGAAGGATGTCGATGAGCGTGGCTTCGTCTTCTACACCAACAAGGAAAGCCGCAAGGCGGAGGAGCTGACCGCCAACCCGCAGGTCTTCCTGCTGTTCTACTGGAAGGCGCTGCACCGCCAGATCCGGATTGAGGGCACGGTCGAACACGTCTCCGATGCCGAAGCCGACGCCTATTTCGCCACCCGTCCACGCATCTCCCAACTCGGTGCCTGGGCCTCCATGCAATCCCGTCCGCTGCCGCAGCGGCAGGTGCTGGAGGACCGGCTGGCCGAAACCGAGGCGCTCTACCCGAACGACGTACCGCGCCCTGGCTACTGGTCCGGCTATCGGGTCATTCCGGCACTGTTCGAGTTCTGGCACGACATGCCGTTCCGCCTGCATGACCGCACGCTCTATCAACGCGACGCCGCCGGCGCCTGGGTGCAGAGCAAGCTGTTTCCCTGACAGGCACGGGAAAGATGCGCGCCGGGATTGCACTTGCAGTCTCCGGGCAAACCTGCATTGCTCTGCGCGCAGACCCTCCTGAAGGAGACGATTGATGGCCATCCGCAAGATACTGCTGCCGCTGACCGGCACGACCGCGGGTGAGGCGGCCCTGTCGACCGCCCTGATGATCGCGAGCCGGTGGAACGCCCATGTCCTTGCACTGCATGTGCGTGTCGACAGCCGTGATGTCGCGCCGCTGGCCGGCGAAGGCCTGTCCGGCGCGATGATCGAGGAGATGATGTCGGCGACGGAGAAAGAGAGCTCCGAACGCGCCCACGCCGTGCGGGTGATGTTCGAGCAGTTCGTCACCCGCCACAACGTCGTGGTGCATGAGGCGCATGGTCCGATGGACCACCCGACCGCCAGCTTTGCCGCGGTCACCGGCCGCGAGGAGGATATCGTCGCTCAGCAGGCCCGTCTTGCCGACCTGACTGTCGTACCGCATCCGGATTCCGACGACGAAGTCTCCTCATCGGACGCGCTGCATGCGGTGCTGTTCGATTCCGGGCGGCCCGTGCTGATCTCGCCGCAGGCAAGCCCGCCCTCAATCGGCACCCGTGTCTGCCTGGCCTGGAATGGCACGGCGGAGTCGGCGTCATCGGTGACGGCGGCAATGCCGTGGATGCAGCGGGCCGAGGCGGTGGCGATCCTGACCGCCGAGGGCTATCAGCGCCGCGGCCCCGGCGCGCCGGACCTCGCTGCCTATCTTGCGCTGCACGGGGTGCAGGCCGAGATCATCACGTTCCGTGCTCAGAATGGCTCTGTCGGCGCCGGGCTGCTGGCGGCGGCAAACGATTTCCGCAGCGATCTGCTGTCGATGGGCGCCTATTCGCACTCCCGGCTCCGGCAGTTGATCCTGGGCGGCGTGACGCGGCACGTGCTGGAGAATTCGTCGCTGCCGGTAATGATGAACCGGTAGGCGGTTGCCTGCGGCCTTGGCTCAATTGGCTTCCGGCGGGTTAGGGAAGTCCGAAGGGCACAGACTTTAGGGCCAATTGGAGGGTGCGGCCTCGGATAGGGAGGCCACCCCTTGGGATCAGAACAGCTTCTCCTGCGGCGACAGCTTGACGATGACCTCGTCAGGCTGCGCCAGATTGAGCATCGCCCGTGCCCGCTCATCCAGCGTGTCGGGGTTGAGGTGCCGCGCCCGCAGCCCTTTCACCCGCGTTTCCCACGCGTCACGTTCCGTCTGCGCGGCCGCTTTATCCGCCAGCACCTGCGCCTCAAGCTGTTTGCGCTGCGCATAAGCGACAAGGCCACGGTCGCCCTGTGTCGCGTTCCAGGCGAAGTAGCCGGTAATCGACAGGAACACGACCGGCGGCAGGGCGATCCTGGCCCTTCGCTTGATCGCACGCGCTAGTGACATCGCCCCGCTCCGCCTTGATTCGCCTACATTAATGCCTTGCCGGCCAAAAGTGAATCAGAATTCATCGACCACGCTCTTGGCCTCCCTCGGAGTCATTTATCGCCACCGCCCCGGCCATGGGCGGCTGAAGCCCCAGCGGACTGAGCCAGGGCCGCGTCCCGGCCTGCACCGTTATTCCGGCCAAACATGCCCTCAATCGCCGCCAATCCACGTTGACAGGACAAGCCGCCCTGAGCATCGTCCGGCCCGCCTTACACGGGGAAACGGACGCGCATGTCGCAGCACAGTCTTCAGAAGCCGATCGAGGATCTTTGGGAGAGGCGGGACGGACTGTCCTCGGCCACCAAAGGGCCGGAGCGCGACGCCGTCGACGCCGCGCTTGAGGCGCTTGACACCGGGGAGGTCCGCGTCGCGGAGAAGTCCGGCAGCGACTGGAATGTCAACCAGTGGCTGAAGAAGGCGGTGCTGCTGTCTTTTCGCTTGAACGACAGCGGGCCGATGGAAGGTCCCGGCGGTGCCCCCGTGTGGGATAAGGTGCCGATGAAGTTCGCCGGCTGGGGCCCGAACCGCTTTAAGGAAGCCGGCTTTCGCGCAGTGCCTGGCGCCGTGGTGCGCAAATCCGCGTTCATTGCGCCCGGCGCGGTGCTGATGCCCAGCTTTGTCAATGTCGGCGCCTGGGTCGGCAAGAACACCATGGTCGATACCTGGGCCACGGTCGGAAGCTGCGCGCAGATTGGCGCCAACTGCCATCTGTCCGGCGGGGTCGGCATCGGTGGCGTGCTGGAACCGCTGCAGGCCAACCCGGTGATCATTGAGGATGACTGCTTTATCGGCGCCCGCTCCGAGGTGGCCGAAGGTGTGATCGTCGAGCAGGGCGCCGTGCTGTCGATGGGCGTGTTCATTGGCGCCTCGACCAAGGTGATCAACCGCGCCACCGGCGAAATCCATATCGGCCGTGTCCCGGCCTACTCGGTCGTGGTGCCCGGCTCGCTGCCCGGCAAGCCACTGCCGGACGGCTCGCCCGGCCCGTCGCTCTACTGCGCCGTCATTGTCAAGACGGTAGATGCGCAGACCCGTGCAAAGACGTCGATCAACGAACTGCTGCGCGATTGATCGACCTTCATGACCCGCTGCCGCTCGCGCAGGCGCTGATCCGCTGCAACTCGGTCACGCCCGCCGACGGTGGTTCGCAGGATGTGCTGGCCCAGGTGCTGGAAAGCCTGGGCTTTACCATCCACCGCCTGCGCTTCGGTGAGATTGAGAATCTGTACGCACGCCTAGGCACCGTCGGGCCGCATATCTGCTTCGCCGGCCATACCGACGTGGTGCCGGTCGGCGCCGCCAACTGGCGGTCCGACCCATTCGCTGCCGAGGTGCGCAACGACATCCTGTATGGCCGCGGCGCCTGCGACATGAAGGGCGCCATTGCCGCGTTCACCGCCGCCGTCGCCCGCCATGTCGCCGCCGGACCGGCCAAGGGCTCGATCAGCTTCCTGATCACCGGCGACGAGGAAGGCCCGGCCGTGGATGGCACGGTGAAGGTGCTGGAGTGGATGAAGGCGCGCGGCGAAATCCCGGACTTTTGTCTGGTCGGGGAGCCCACCTGTCCGGTCAAACTGGGCGACATGGTGAAGATCGGCCGCCGCGGCAGCGTGAATATGACCATCGAGGTGTTCGGGCGGCAGGGCCACGTGGCCTATCCACAGCGCGCCGACAATCCGCTGCACCGCCTGCTGCCGGCGCTGATGGCCCTGACCGCTGCGCCGGTCGATGCCGGCACCGACTGGTTCGAGCCATCCACCCTGCAGGTCACCTCCATCGACGTCGGCAACACCGCGACCAATGTCATCCCGGCCTCGGCCAAGGCGATGCTGAACATCCGCTTCAACGACAAGCACACCGGCAAGTCGCTGATCGAGTGGGTGCGCGCGACGCTCACGCGCTACGCCGACAGCTTCGACCTGCAGGCTTCGATCAGCGGCGAGTCTTTCGTGACAAAGCCGGGCCCGCTGGTCGATATCCTGCGCCACGCCATCACCGACGCCACCGGCATCGAGCCGAAGCTAGACACTGGCGGCGGCACGTCCGACGCGCGCTTCATCGCCAACTACTGCCCGGTGGCGGAGTTTGGTCTGGTCGGCGCCACCATGCACCAGGTGGACGAATGCGTGCCGGTGGCGGAGCTGCGCGATCTCGCCCGCATCTACCAGGGTGTCGTGGCGGCGTTCCTGCGATGAGTTCTCCACCGCGCCCACGCGGCGGCATTCTCGCCGGCATGTTCCGCATCGCTCGGGGACGGGCGGACGGCGTGGCCTGCTTTGGCGGCTCGCCGCAATCCTACCTGGCCAGCCTGGCGCCACTGGTGGCGTTTCCCCTGGTTGGCGCAGCCATGGGCCTGTCCAGCGAGGGGCCACGGCGGGCGTTGACCGATCTCGCGATGACACTCTGCGCGATCCTGACGCCGGCGGTGCTGTCCTATGAACTCGCCCGCTTCTGGAAGCGGGAAGAATCCTGGTTCCGCTACGCCACCGCATTCAACTGGTGCGAATGGCTTCTGCCCATTGTGGCGGTCCTGGCAATGATGCCGCTGAGTATCGCCATCGGCGCCGGCATGCGTCAGACCGTTGCCGCCGGATTGTTCATCATCTGCCTCGGCCTCTACGGCCTCTGGCTGCACTGGTTCCTCGCCCGCAAGGCGCTCGGCCTGTCCGGCGGCAAGGCCGTGCTGCTGGTGTTGATCGTCAATGCCGGCACTGCTGCCGCGGTCATCCTGCCCGGACTGTTCGGCGCCGACCGCGCATGAACGCGCTGATGACCATGGCCGCCGGCCTGTCCGGGGCGGCGCGCCTGGCATTTGGCAAGCCCGATGGCGCCGGCCTGGTCGGCGGCGACCGCCTGTCCGCCATCCGCAGCTTCTGGGCGATACCCATGGCCCTGCCATCCCTGGTGTGCCGTCTGCTGACGGCGTGGGCAGTCGATGGCGTGCCGGCCAATGCCGGCCGGGTGATGGGACGCGAACTGATCGTCTTCATCGTCGGCTGGCTGCTGTTCATCGAGATCACGCACCGGATCGTGCCGCTGATGGGCAGGGGGGAGCGCTGGCCGCGCTTCATCGCCTTGTGGAACTGGTGCAACGTTGTCGAAGGTGCACTGATCGTGCTTGGCGGCCTGCCCGCCCTGCTGGGGGCACCGCCTATCCTGGCCCAGGCGGCGGAGTTGATCACCATCGGCTGGGCGCTATGGCTGGAGTGGTTTGCCACGCGCCTCGCCCTGGGGATCAGCGTCAGCGGCGCCATCAGCTTCGTGCTGCTGGACCAGGTCATCGGCATCATCCTGGCGATGGTGGCGATCACCCTGGGCGGCAAGTAGCCAGCCGGCCGCGGCCGATGTCGCGGCTTCGTGCACTGAACGGCAATCCGGGGACGCGGGTTAGCGGCTCACGTATCAGGAGCCCGCTATGGTTGTTTCTCTGAAGCCTGTGTCACAGCAGGTCATCGTCATCACCGGCGCTACCAGCGGGATTGGCCTCGCCACCGCGATGCGTGCCGCTGCCCAAGGCGCGCGAGTCGTCCTGGCCGCACGCAATGAGTCGGCGCTGCAGCAGGCGGTGCAGCGGATCACGGAGGATGGCGGTCAGGCCATTCATGTCGTGGCAGATGTTTCGAAGCCGGAGGATGTGCAGACGATCTCTGACGCGGCGATCCGGACCTTCGGCACGTTCGACACCTGGGTCAACAACGCCGGCATCAGCGTGTTCGGCCGCCTGGATGAGGTCACCGATGAAGACCACCGCCGCATCTTCGACGTGAATTTCTGGGGCGTGGTCTACGGCACGCGCGTGGCCGCGGCGCTGTTGAAGAGCAAGGGCGGCGCCATCATCAACCTGGGCAGCCTCGCCTCCGATGTGGCCCTGCCGCGACAGGGCATGTACGCGGCGTCCAAGCACGCGATCAAAGGATTCACCGACGGATTCCGGATGGAAATGGATGAAGTCGGTGCGCCGGTTTCGGTGACGCTGATCAAGCCGGCGTCCATCAACACGCCATTCCCGGCGCATGCCAAGAACTACATGGCGGAGGAGCCGAAGCTGCCGCCGCCGATCTATTCGCCGGATGACGTGGCGGACGCCATCCTCTACGCCGCCGCCCATGGTGGCCGCGACTACTACATCGGCAGCGGTGCCCGGATCGGCAGTGCCGTCAACAGAGTTGCTCCGCATCTGGTCGACTGGATATCCGCGCGCATGGTGCCGGGCGCGTCGCATCACCGCGAGACAGCGCAGACCCCGCGCGAGGGGACGCTGTTCAAGCCGGGCGAGGACGGTGCCGTGCATGGCAGCTCGCCGCACATGGTCCGGCACAGCGTCTATACAAAGGCCTCGCTGCATCCGATCGCCAGCGCGGCCCTGCTGACGGTAGCCGGGTTGGCCGGTGCTGCGCTGCTGCGGCCGCGCGCACTGCCGATGCGCCGTGGCAACGGCTACCGGATGCGCCTGGGCAACTGGTAGGCCACGCGGCGGAGGGGCAGCATCAGACTGACGGCGGCTGCTCCTCCTCCTGCATCTCGCGGCTGAGGAAGTAGTTCAGCGCGGTGCGAATCACCGCGATGGCGGCCAGCTTCCCGATCGCATCCCAGCTTGGCGCCACGGCGGTCGAGAGGATGTCGGCCCCAAGCTGGAATTCCAGCGCTATGGCGAGGAACCGGGCCAGCGTCAGCCGAGCCTCGGTGAAGTCGCGAGGCGCAGGCGGAAAGGCGCCGCGGGCAAAGCGCAGTATGGCCAGGATTGTTCCCAGACTGATCACCAGCGCGCCGATCGCCTCGACCACCAGCTTCAGCCAGAGCACCAGATTGGCGACCGCTTCTTCGGCACCGATCTCGGCAGGGGAGGGAATCATGCCCTTGTCACGTTCGCGATATGGGTGCGAGTGGCGTGCAGCGTACGCCCGGTTTCGGTCGCGACTGCTTTTGCCCGCAATCCTTCTGTATGGCCATCGCACGCGTGAGAATTGGCACGGGAGCCATCGTCGCCGCTGCCTTGCGCGGCGAAACGATACCACCCCGCAAAGCTGGCGATCACCCGAACGGATCCAGCGGATAGCCGACGCCGGTCAGCGTCAGCCCATCGGCCGGGGCGGTCGGGCCGGCCGCCGCACGGTTCCGGCTGGCCAGCGCCGTGGCCATCCGCTCCACCTGCCAAGTGCCGTCGCCGATCAGGCGCAGCGTACCCACCATGTTGCGGACCTGATGGTGCAGGAAGCTGCGGGCCTCGGCCACGATGGTGACGAGGTCGCCGTCCCGGCTGACCTCCAGCCGGTCCAGCGTGCGCAGTGGCGACTTGGCCTGGCAGGATGCCGCTCGGAATGAGGTAAAGTCGTGCCGCCCCAGCAGCGACTGCGCCGCCGCGTGCATCGCATCCGCATCCAGCCCGGCGGCGACGTGCCAGACGCGGTTCAGCAGCAGGGCAGGGCGGCTGCGCCGGTTCAGGATCCGGTAGCGGTAGCTGCGCCGGTTGGCGTCGAACCGCGCGTTGAAATTGTCCGCCACCGCGGCGGCGTACAGCACCACAACGGGGTGTGGCTTCATATGGAAATTCAGCGCGTCGCGTACCTTCTCCGGCCGGTAGCCGTCGGGCAGGTCGATATGCGCGACCTGCGCCTCGGCGTGCACGCCGGCATCGGTCCGACCGGCAACGATACTGAGGACCGGATCGCCGCGGTTCAGCCGGGACGCGGCGGTTTCCAGGATCTCTTGGACCGACGTTCCATTGACCTGCCGCTGCCATCCCACGAAGCCGGTGCCGTCATATTCCAGCTTCAGCGCCCAGCGAGTCATAGGCGGCTGGTCATGGGCCGCCGGTCATGTGCCAAGGCGGGTGCCCGCCGGGACCAGGCGCCCGCGCAGGAACGCCTCGGCCTCCATCGCGCTGCGCCCCGGCGCCTGCACGCGCATCAGCCGCAGTGCGCCGGATCCGCATGCCACCGTCAACCGGTCGTCCAGTACCGTGCCCGGCGCCCCCGATCCGGCAGCGGGCGCAACGGCGAGCACCTTCAACGTGTCGCCCTCCAGCGTCGTGAACGTCCCGGGCCAGGGGTCGAACGCCCGTACCTGCCGGTCGATCGCGTCCGCCGGCTGGGCCCAATCGATGCGCCCGTCCTCGCGGCTGAGCTTCGGAGCGTAGGTCACGCCGTCCTGGGGCTGAGGCATGGGTGGCGGCCGCGTTGCCAGCACGGCGACGATCATCTCTGCGCCCATTTGCGCCAGCACGTCATGCAGCGCCGCGGTCGTGCTTGTCGCCGTGATCGGCACGGCACGCTTCAGCAGCATGGCGCCGGTATCGAGCCCGGCATCCATCTGCATGATGGTAATGCCGGTCTCGGCGTCGCCGGCGCGGATCGCCGCATGGATTGGCGCCGCGCCGCGCCAGCGTGGCAGCAGGCTGCCATGGATGTTCAGGCACCCCAGCCGCGGCGCGTCCAGCATCGCCTGCGGCAGGATCTGCCCGTACGCGGCGACCACGCCGACATCCAGGTTCAGGGCTGCAAATTCCGCCAGTACGTCCTTGTTGCCGCGCAGCTTGTCCGGCGTATGCACCGCCAGCCCCAGTTCGTCGGCGGCGACATGCACGGCGCAGCGGCGCACCGCATGGCCGCGGCCGGCCGGGCGGGCGGGTTGGCAGTAGACAGCAGCAATATCATGACCGGCGGTGTGCAGCGCTCGCAGCGCCGGGACCGCGAAGTCCGGGCTGCCCATGAAGGCGAGGCGCATGGGGCTACCGCCCGGCGGGCTCGCGTTTCTCGCGCATTTCCTTCGCCAGACGGCGCATGATCATGTTGCGCTTCAGCATGGAGAGATGATCGACGAACAGGATGCCGTCCAGATGATCGACCTCATGCTGCAGGCAGGTAGCCAGCAGCCCGTCTGCCTCGATCTCCCGCTTCGCACCGGTCTGGTCCAGATAGCGGACCTTGACCCGCGCCGGGCGGGTGATGTCGGCGTATTGGTTGGGTAGCGAAAGGCAGCCCTCCTCGCGCGTCGCCAGTTCGGTGCTCGCGGCGACAATCTCCGGGTTGATCAGCGCGTAAGGCTGGTTCTTCTCGTCCGGCACCACGTCCACGATGATCACCCGGACGCTTTCCGCCACCTGCGGCGCAGCCAGGCCGATGCCCGGCGCCTTGTACATGGTCGCGAACATGCGTGGGATGAGGTCGCGCACGAGGTCGTCGTCGCGCCCTGGCATGACAGGGCGTGCCTTTGCCTTCAGCACGGCGGCCGGTGCGATGACGATGGGCAATAGTTCGGCGGAGGTGGCCGCCGCCGGCGGCGTGGCAAGGTCGTTCATGTCACTTTCCGATGTAGCCGCGCGACTGCCGCGGATCAACCGCGCTCGCATGCGGGGCCGCAACACACTGATGCGCATATCCGTCACCTGCCATGCGAGGGCCCCTTGCAACGGCGCATCGCGGTACCAAGATGTTCCGATGCCGCGATGCCATGACGGGTCGTGGCGAACGCTTCGCTCGCAGGAGGGGGCCCCGTGACCACCCGGATGTTTACGTCGCCGTTGTTCCTTGGCTTCGACCACCTCGAACAGATGCTCGAGCGTGCCTCGAAAACATCGTCCGATGGCTATCCACCCTACAATATCGAGCAGGTCAGTCAGACCGGGCTGCGCATCACCCTTGCGGTTGCCGGTTTCACCATGGACGACCTGCAGATCACGCAAGAGGACAACCAACTGGTGATTCGCGGTCGTCAAACCGACGACAGCCAGGGGCGTATCTTCCTCCATCGCGGGATCGCCGCTCGGCAGTTTCAGCGCTCCTTCGTGCTGGCCGAGGGGATCGAGGTCCGGGGAGCGTGGCTCGACAACGGCTTGCTGCATATCGACCTGGCGAAGCCTCAACCGGAGGTGCGGGTGCGGACCATTCCGATCACGCGCAATACGGCGACGGCAAACGGCACGAGTTTCGGACAGGTGGTCGATAGCAAGCCGGAGAAGGCCTGAGTCGCGTGCGGCAGATCAAAGACTTTTCGCAGGAGGCGGTGCTTGGATAGGGCCGCCGTTAAGGAGAACGGGCAAATGAACGCTGGATCGGGCGACCGGTCGGACTCTCACATGGCTCCGGCCCATGAAATCGGCACTTTTGACATCCGGCATCTTTCAGCCGAACAACTCGGCGCGCTGGGCGTATCGCAGATCGCCTACGTAAAGCCGGTCACTTTGAATGGTCAGCCAGGCTTCGCCATCCATGCCGCCGATGGTACGCCGATGGCGGTGGCCGGTGATCGGAGCGTCGCGGTGGCGGCGATCCTGCAGCATGAGATGCAGCCGCTGTCAGTGCATTGACAGCGTAACCCGGTTTGCCAGCCCAAGCCTGGGCTGGCCCAGCCGGCCGGGACGACAATGAAGAGGCGTAGGGCGCTACTGCGCCCGGCGGCCGAATGAGATCACATATGCCCGTACACGAGCATCGATGAGGGGGTCGTCCGAGACTTCGATCCCGGGCTGGAGGCGATTGGGCAGATAATACAATTGCCGCTGTGCGGCGTCGCTGTCCGCGACAGCTGTGCTCAACGTGATCATACCAAGATCGACGACGCGACGATCCTCCGGCCAGGGCTGCGTCGAGTCCTTGGTCTGATCGCCGGGGTTAGCCAGCTGCGCCGTCATGCGGAACACCACCGGTCCTTTCGCGAGCCGCTGCGGCAGCTCGTCCACCAGGAAGTCGGGCGGCATCCTGGCCGCGTCCGCTGGCGTGAGGTGTTCGACCCCATCCACCGGTACCACCCGCAGACGGAATGGCTGCCGAGCGCCGTCCTTGTTGACGAAGATGAAGGCATTGACGCCGTTGTAGCGCTCTCGCGCAAAGCTGCTTGGTGTGGCGATCGCGCCGAACGCCTTTGCCACGCTGGGATGGGCGGCCATGAATGTCTCTGCCTTCGTCGGCTTCGGCGCGTCGGGCCCGCTCACCGCCAGGGCCTGAAGCAGCGCGAGAAACTCTTCGCCGGTGGCGACCGGAAAGAACGGCAGCGAATTGATCACCATGTCCACGGCGTTGCCATCGGCGGTGTGAAACTTGATCGACATGCCATGCGGGTTCGCTGGTGGCGATCCATCAGGGAGCGTCGGAATGCCCGTCGAATCCGAAAAGCGGACCGTGACCGGGACGGGCGGGCCGGCAAAGATGCTCGCCGTGCTGAGGGCGGCGGCGGCCGGCTCCGGCGTGAAACGACCTTCAACCACAACGCCCTTTGCGTGGTTCGCGCGGGTGTGCGGATGCCGGCCCCACAGCGCGTTCATTGCGTCAACCGTTTGCACGGCTGTCGATGCACTTTGTGCCCAGGCGCCGCCGGCTGCCAGGCCTGCAAATAGAACGGCAGCAGTGGCAGACAGCTTCGGGCTGGTCATGGCAGACTCTCGCAGTGGTGGGTGCCGCCACTACAGCAGTCCTGGCGCCGTGACGCACGGCGTAACGACCGCCGGGGCTGTCACGAACCGGTGAGCGCGCCCCTATCCGCTGGTAAAGCTTTGCACCAGACTGCCCGCCACCAGCTTCCACCCGTCCACCAGGACGAAGAAGATGAGCTTGAACGGCAGCGATACGGCGTTGGGCGGCAGCATCATCATGCCCAGGCTCATCAGCAGGCTGGCCACGACCATGTCGATGACGAGGAAGGGCAGGAACAGGAGGAATCCCATCTCGAACGCGCGGCGCAGTTCGCCGACCAGGAACGCGGGCACGAGAATGCGCCAGGGCGCCGACTCGCCGTCCTTCAACGGATCCTGCCGGGCAAGCTCCAGGAAGAAGCCAAGATCCTCTTCGCGGACATTGTCGGACATAAAGCGGTGGAACGGTTCGGTGGCCAGGCGTATGCCATCGGTTTCCGCGATGCGTCCTTCGGTCATTGGCTGGATGCCGTTGATCCACGCCTGCTCCAGTGTCGGCTGCATGACGAAGAACGACAGGAACAGCGCCAGCCCGATCAACACGACATTGGGTGGCGTGCCCTGGGTGCTCAGTGCGTTGCGCAGCAGCGACAGGACGATCACGATGCGGGTAAATGCGGTCATCATCACCAGCAGGCTGGGCGCGAGCGACAGCACGGTGACCAGCGCGGTCAGTTGCACAATGCGCGCGGTGGCGCCTGGTTGACCCGCGGCACCGAGGTCGATGCTGACTGACTGCGCGTTAGCGGTCAGCGGCACCAGCAGCAGGAATGCCAGCAGCGTCGGGATGCACCGCCGATCCGGCAGCCATGGGCGTCGATGGCCTGCACCGTCACCGCGTGCTTGGTGCTGTGCACCGGGAATGATCTCTCGCCGCCAGCGGCGCGCGCCGCGGCGGGCCATCACGAACGGGCAATGGTTAAGCCCTGGCCGCAAACCGGCGTCGCCGCCGCGCGTCATGGCTGGTCCTCGATCCAGCCTACGACAATGTCCTGCGTCCCGCCGGTGAGCAGCACGACCCGCCGCTCGCCGCACTGCACGAGGTGAAGGCGCCGTTTCGCATCCAGCGCCAGTGACTCGCGCACCGCCAGCGCTGACCCGGGCTGCGCCGACCCTACCCAGCCGCGGGCCCGCAAGACGCGGGCGCTGCCGCCGAGCAGCAGCAGCACGGCAATCAGTGCGCTGGCGGCCGTCAGCAACGTTGTCGCTCCGCCGCTCATCCGGCAGGCCCACGATCGGGGCCACAAGAAGGAAGTGCGTCCATTTTGGACCCGTTGAACCGGCCGGAGCCTGCACAGAAAAGTTTAAAGAATTGGTTAACGCGGCGGATTAACCTTTCCTTCAGCTTTTCGTGTCAGCCTGCCGCCATGGACCCGACACGCATCGCTCTGTTCGACCTGGCGGAAAAGCGGCTGAACTGGACCGCGCAGCGGCAGAATGTGCTGGCCGCCAACATCGCCAATGCCAATACGCCGGCCTACAAGGGTCGCGATGTCGAGTCCTTCGACAAGATTCTCGCCGGCGCGGTGGCGGTTGAACCGGTTCAGACGCAGCCGGGTCACATGGCGGGAACGACCCCCAGCGGCCTTGCGTCGCTGGTGACCGATCCGCCGAAGACCACATCGCTGGACGGCAACGGCATCGCGATCGATGAGCAATTGACCAAGGTCGCCGATACTGAAACGACGCAGAAGCTCGCGACAAGTATCTGGAAGACCTACATGGGCATGTTCACCGTCGCACTTGGAAAGACGGTGTAGTCATGTCAGCCGACCTCAATACCTCGCTGACCATCTCAGCCAGTGGCATGACCGCGCAGACCACACGGCTGCGCGTCATTGCTCAGAACATTGCCAACCAGGATACGACCGGCGGGTCACCGGGCGCCGATCCGTATCAGCGGCGGACTGTCACGTTTCAGACAAAACTGGATCGTGCCCTTGGCGCCGATACGGTGCAGGTCAAATCGATCGACCGCGACCAGGCCGAATTTCCAAAACGTTATGATCCGTCCAATCCCTCGGCCGACGCGCAGGGCTATGTCAAGCAGTCGAATGTCAACAGCCTGGTCGAAATGCTGGACATGCGGGAGGCGCAACGGTCCTACAGCGCGAACGTTGCGGTCATGCAGGCAGCCAGGTCGATGCTCAACCGCACCATCGACCTGCTAAAATGAGCACGATCCCCTCCATCACGATCAGGCCGTCGGACGCCGCCGCGGCCTATGCGCGGACGGCACGCTCCGTGGCGCAGCCGCCGGCGGGACAGGCGCCGGCGGCACAGGGCGCGCAGCAGGACCGCGGCTTCGGCACGACGGTGCAGCAGGCGCTGCAGCAGGCGGTGGACGTTGGCCATACGGCCGAAGACAAATCGACGCAGGCGCTGAAGGGCGGCAGCAACCTCACCGATGTCGTGGTTGCGCTGTCGCACGCGTCGGTCACATTGCAGACGGCGACGGCGATACGCGATCGCGTAGTGCAGGCCTATCAGGACATCATGAAGATGCCGATATGATGGGCGGCCTGGACGTCGCCGCCATGATCCGCGACTGCATGATCGTTACGGTGAAGCTGGGCGGCCCACCGCTGATCGTCGGATTGTTGGTCGGCCTGGTCGTCTCTTTCGTGCAGGCGGTGACGCAGATCAACGAGGCGACGCTCGCGTTCCTGCCAAAGATCATCGCCATTGGCGCGGCGATGCTGGTGCTGGCGCCGTTCATGGCCGCCACCATGGCCAGCTTCACCCGGCAGATCTTCGACCGGATGATCATGGTCGGAGGGTCATGACGCAGAGCGTCGGTGACCTGCTGGCCTGGGCGCCCGCTTTTGCCCTGGTCCTGGGGCGCATCGGCGCGGCCATGGCCCTGCTGCCGGCGTTGGGCGAGCATACCGTGCCGGCAATGATTCGCGCCGGCCTGGCGCTGGCAATCGCGGCGCTGCTGGCGCCGGTCCTGGCGCCTGGCTTTCCGCCGCTGCCGGACTCCGGCCTGGCCATGGCGTTGATGGTGGCCGGGGAAGTCGTCACCGGCCTGTGGTTCGCCTGGCTGACGCGCCTGATTGCCGTGGCGTTGCCGATGGGTGCGCAGTTCGTTGCCTCAATGGTCGGCCTGTCCAGCGTGCTGCAGCCGGACCCCGATCTGGGGCCGCAATCCACCGCGCTGGCCAAGTTGTTCGATATCGCCGTGCCCGTCATCATCCTGTCCTCGGGTCTTTACACGATTGTCCTGGAAGCGCTGGTCGGGCTGTTCCGGCTGATCCCACCTGGCCACATGCTTCCCGCCGGAGACAGCGCGCAGGTCTTCGTGCTGTCGGTCGGGAAGGTGTTCGCACTGGCACTGCAGGTGGCATCGCCCTTCGTGCTGGCGGCAATGGCCTGGCATGTTGCCATGGGCCAGGTCGCGCGCGTCATGAGCCGCGTGCAGATATTCTTTGTCGTCATGCCGGGCCAGATCCTGGGCGGCCTTGCCTTGCTCGCCGTGATCGCCGGCGTGATGATAACCGCCTGGCAGAATGGGGCGGGTGACTACTTCGCCACGCTGCCCGGTCGTGGCTGACCGGTGTCGGGCGCCAGCGAGTCCGCCGAAGACCGCACGGAAGCCGCCACCCCGCGCCGGCTGGAGAAGGCACGCGAACAGGGCAATGTGCCGGTTTCCCGCGAGTTCGCCGGCTTCGCCGCAATGGCCGCCGCGTGCGCCGCGCTCTACATGGCCGCACCGGTGCTGTTGTCGGCGACCGGCAGGACAATGGCGCTGTTCCTGGCCGGCAGCGGCGAACCGGCACTGGCCGGCCCCGCCGGACTGCGCATTGTAGCCGAGGCCTGGTTCCGTCTCGCTTTCCCGGTCCTCGGCGCTGCCCTGGTCGCCGGGGCGACGGCTGTGCTGCTGCAGACCGGCTTCCTGCTGCATCTGGGTGCCGCCGCCCCGAAACTGTCCCGCGTCAATCCGATGGCTGGACTGAAACGGATATTTGGCACCGACGGCGTCGTCGAAATCGTCAAATCACTTGCCAAGATGCTCCTGCTGCTGGCGGTGATGTGGGCGGCCGTCCGGCACGACCTCACGCGCATCCTGCGCCAGCCGCTGCAGGATCCGCACCGCCTGCCGCTCGACCTTGGACGGTGCGTGCTGGACATCATGCTCGCCGGGTTGGGCGTGCAGGCGGTGGTTGCCGGCGCCGACCTGTTCTGGGTGCGGTTCCGCTATGCCCGCCAGATGCGCATGAGCCATCACGACATCCGCGAGGAAATGCGTGAGACGGATGGCAATCCGCAGATCAAGATGCGCATCCGCCGCATCCGCCTGCAGCGCGCGCGGCGGCGCATGATGGCGGCAGTGCCGAAGGCGACGGTGGTGGTGACCAACCCGACGCATTATGCCGTGGCGCTGGCCTATGACCGTGGCAACAGCCCAGCCCCGAAAGTGGTGGCAAAGGGCGTCGATACACTGGCGTTGAAGATCCGGGAAATCGCGGCCACCCACGGCGTCCCGATGGTCGCCAACCCGCCGCTGGCGCGGGCCCTGTGGCGCGTTGAGCTCGATACCGACATTCCGGTGGAACACTACAAGGCGGTGGCGGAGATCATCGCCTATGTCTGGCGCCTGCGCCGGACGGCGTCGTGAGCCCGTCTTCGTTTCAACGCTTGCATTCACGCCCGGCACATCCAAACATCGAGCCATGTTCGGCTCCGACTCCGGTTTCGCTGCCCGCGTCAAGGCTGTCCTCGGCCCGACCAATACCGGCAAGACGCATCTCGCCATTGAGCGGATGCTGGCGCATTCCTCCGGCATCATCGGCTTCCCGCTCCGCCTGCTGGCCCGCGAAAACTACGATCGTATGGTCGAGCGCAAAGGCGCGAAGCATGTCGCGCTGATCACCGGCGAGGAGAAGATCATCCCGCCGGAGGCGAAATGGTTCTCCTGCACCGTTGAGGCCATGCCGCTGGATCGCGCCGCGGAATTTGTCGCCGTGGATGAGATTCAGCTCTGCGCCGATCCGGATCGCGGGCATGTGTTCACCGACCGGCTGCTGCACGCGCGCGGCATGGTCGAGACCATGTTCCTGGGCAGCGAGACGATCCGCCCGCTGCTGCAGCGCCTGGTGCCGAATGCGCAGGTCGAGACGCGCCCGCGCCTGTCGCAGTTGGAATATGCGGGCCCGTCGAAAATGGTCCGGCTGCCGCCGCGCACTGCCGTCGTCGCCTTCAGCGCCGCCGAGGTCTACGCGATCGCCGAGCTGATCCGTCGGCGGAAGGGGGGCTGCGCGGTGGTCATGGGGCGCCTGTCGCCGCGCACCCGCAACGCGCAGGTCGCGCTATACCAGGACCGCGAGGTCGATTACCTTGTCGCCACCGACGCGATCGGCATGGGCCTGAACATGAACGTGGACCACGTCGCGTTCGCCGGCCTGGGCAAGTTCGACGGCCATCGTCCGCGTGCGCTGACCGCCGCCGAGATCGGCCAGATCGCCGGGCGGGCAGGGCGTGGCATGAAGGACGGCACCTTCGGCACCACGACGCAGTGCCCGCCGCTCTCCGACGAGGTTGTCTCGGCGGTCGAGTCGCATCATTTCGAGCCGCTGGATCTGCTGTGCTGGCGCAACAGCGAGCTGGATTTCTCCGGCATCGATCCGCTGCTGGAAAGCCTGATGGCGCCGCCACCGCGGCCAGGTCTGGCACGGGGCAACGACGCCTCGGACCTGGAGACGCTGCTGGCGCTGTCGCGCGATGCCGACATCCGCAAGCTCGCGACGAGTCGCGGCCGCATGCGCCTGCTGTGGGATGCCTGCCAGATTCCCGACTTCCGCAAGCTGACCGACGACACACATGCGCGCTTGTGTTCCCGCGTGTTTACGCAGGTGATACAGGACAAGGCCTTGTCGGCCGACTGGCTGGCCAACCAGATCGCGGCGCTGGACCGGGCGGAAGGCGACATCGACACGCTGATGCAGCGCCTCGCCGGGATTCGCGTCTGGTCCTACATCGCCGCACGCTCCGACTGGGTGAAGGACACGCTGCACTGGCAGAACACGGCGCGCGCGGTGGAGGACAAGCTCTCCGACGCGCTGCATGAGCGGCTGCTGTCCCGTTTCGTCGACCGCCGCTCTGCCCATCTGATGCGGCGGCTGGAGGCGGGGGAAGGCGACGATCTGCTCTCCGCCGTCACCCTGCGCGGCGAGGTCGTGGTCGAGGGCCACTCGGTCGGCCACATCGAAGGCTTCGGCTTCGTTCCCGACCCCGATGCGGCAGGCGACGAGAAGAAGCTGGTGCTGCGGGCCGCCCGCCGGGCGCTCCGGGCCGAGATGCCGCGACGCGTGACGCTGCTGGAAAATGCCCCGGACGACGGCTTCGCCTGGACCCCGGAGCATGCGCTGACCTGGGGCGGCACGCCGGTGGGTCGCCTGCTGCGTGGCACCACCGCCCTGCGCCCGCGCGTGCAGGTGCTGGACAGCGAATTCCTGGACGGTGCCGAGCGCGAGCGGGTCCGCCGCCGGCTGCAGGCCTGGGTGGACGCGCAGGTCCGCCGCGACCTCGCGCCGCTGTTTGCGGCGGAAGCGGCCGCGCAGGACAAGCCGGCACTGCGCGGTCCGCTGCATCGCCTGAGCGAGTCCCTTGGCCTGATTCCTGGCCTGGACGAGGAGACGCTGGCCCCGGACATACGCCAGGCGTTGAAGGCGCTGGGCGTGCGCTCCGGCCGGTTCGCGCTGTTCATCCCGGCGCTGCTGAAGCCCCGCGCCAATGCCACCCGCATGCGGCTGTGGTCGCTGTTCCACGGCATTGCCACACCAGACCTGCCGAACGCCGCCCTGGTTTCGCTGCCACCCAATCCATCGGCCTGGCCGTCCGGCTATGCCACCGCGGCCGGCTGGATCGAGGCCGGGCCAATCCTGCTGCGCCTTGACATCGCCGAAAAAATCGCCGGCGAACTCGGCTACCGCGCTCGGCGTGGCCCGGCGACAATTCCCGCCGGCCTGGCGTCACGCTTTGCCATCAAGCCGGACATGTTGCCGGCTGTGCTGCGCCGGCTTGGCTTCCGCGTGTTGCCGGCGCTTGGCCTGGCGCCGGGTGAGCACGGGCCACCGGCGCCGGCCATGCTGCTGCCGTTGCGGCGCCGCAAGCCGCAGGCCGAGGTTCCGCCGCCCGCGCCCATACGAGCCACCGGCCCGTTCGCCGCGCTGGCGGCGCTGCGGCGATAGCGAATGACGGCTGGGACAACGAACGCGCGGGCCACGCGCAGACGCAGCAGGGAGGAGTCGTGGCAGACATTGAGGACCGGGACTGGCAGCGGCTGGATAAGTGGCTGTGGTGTGCACGCTTCATGCGCCAGCGGACCGACTGCGCGGCGCTGGTGACACAGGGGTCGATCCGCATCAACCGGCAGCCGACCGTCAAGGCGCACGCCAAATTGCGGATCGGCGACGTGCTGACCATTCCTGTCCGGGGTGACGTCAAAGTCATCCGTGTCGAGGCGCTGGCCGCCCGCCGGGGCCCTGCGTCGGAAGCAGCCCTGCTCTATG
The DNA here is from genome assembly GCA_018240405.1 of Pseudomonadota bacterium. GTDB lineage: Bacteria > Pseudomonadota > Alphaproteobacteria > Acetobacterales > Acetobacteraceae > Rhodopila. The sequence continues at coordinate 8,833 of JAFEFW010000020.1, read as the reverse complement.
CAGAGGTCACGGACGCGCCATCAATGTCTTGCGCAGAGCCGTAATCCTCGGCATATCCCCGCGCCGAGGTCGGGATCCGTCAGGCTGGGACGCCGGATGACGTTGATCTTGCTACGTAACAAAGGCCCGGGCAGGGCCTGCTTCAACGTCAGGGGTTTCCTCCATGACCTATGTGGTCACCGAAAACTGCATCAAGTGCAAATACATGGATTGCGTCGAAGTCTGCCCGGTGGACTGCTTTTACGTCGGCGCGAACATGCTGGTGATCCACCCCGACGAGTGCATCGATTGTGGCGTGTGTGAGCCGGAATGTCCCGCTGAAGCCATTGTTCCGGATAGCGACGATAAGGCCACCGACTGGATCGAGCACAACCGAACCTATTCGACGAACTGGCCCAACATCACCCGCAAAGGCACACCGCCGGACGACGCGGATGAATGGAAGGACAAGCCGGGAAAGTCGGGTATGTTCTCCGCTGATCCGGGAACGCCCTGACGGATTACAAACACCGCCTGACAAACAGCATTTATTGTGCTATGCGGGTGGTTTACCCCGCGCTGTGACACCATCTGTTGAACCCCGAGGGGCCGGCCGCATGCAGCCGGATTGTCATGGCCGGGTAGGGCGGGCGTGCGCTGTGTCGCCCGACTGACCGAATGACTGAACCGATAGAGGGTGAGCAAGACGACGTGTCAGACGTTTCGAACGACGTGGCTGAGCAGGTGACAGTGGCTCCGGAGGAGGCTCAAGCGGGAGTTGCCCCGGTTGAAGTCGCCCCAGTTGAAGAACGTGTGCAGCCGCAGGGTGAGCGGCGGCCGCCCCATAACGGCCCGCAACTGACGCCGCGTGCCATTGCCAAGGCCGAGGTGTTTCGTGAAGGCGACCATGTGGTCTACCCGACGCATGGCGTTGGCAAGGTGGAACGCATCGCCACCGAGGAGATCGCCGGGCATCGGCTGGAGCTGATCCACATCACCTTCGAGGAAAACCGCATGACGCTGCGGGTGCCGGTCGCCAAGGCCCGCACTGCCGGTCTGCGCAAGCTGTCGACGCCGGACGCGTTCCAGAAGGCGCTGGACGTGCTGAAGGGCAAGGCGAAGATCAAGCGTACGATGTGGTCCAGGCGTGCCCAGGAGTATGAGGCGAAAATCAATTCCGGCGACCCAATGGCCATTGCCGAGGTGGTGCGAGACCTGCATCGCAATGCCGGCCAGCCGGACCAGAGCTTCTCTGAGCGGCAGATCTACGAAGCCGCGATGGACCGCCTGGCGGCTGAGCTTGCGGCACTGGACAAGACCGACAAGCCGACCGCGATCAACAAGCTGACCGAGTTCTTGAAGACGGTCTAAGCGCGGCACGCGGTCGTGCCTGGCAGCTTCGCCATGTCCGGCCTTTGCCCGGAAGCGCCCCCCTCGCATGGAGCGCATGTCTCATGGGGCGCATGGCCGTTTTCGCTGCGTCATGGTCCATGTTGCGGTAGGCCATGACGATGAAACGCAGGCCGCGGGCGTCGTCGAACTACGATGTGTGCGTTCGCTGGGGCCCGGCCAGGCGATAGCGAACCGGTGACGCCGATCGACCGTATGTCAGCAGGGGTTGGCATTCGCCGCATACGGCGATCAGCCCCGTGCTACACCGCCTGCATTACGCGCGTGCGCGCCGAGCCCGCGGCCGGAGCGCCTGCCAGGCCATAGACCCCGCGTTCCTGCGGCAGCGGGGCGAAGCGCTGCGTGATTCCCATGACCGTTTCGGCGCCGCCGAGGTACAGGAACCCGTCCGGCGCAAGCTGCCCCGCCGTGGCGTCCAGAACGCGGGTTTTTGTTGCTTGGTCAAAATATATCAGTACGTTTCGGCAGAACACGATGTCAAACCGGCCGAGGCCGCGCAGGTCGCTCAGCAGGTTGTACTCGCGGAACTGCACCATGTCGCGCAGCGCTTGCGCGATGCGCCAGTTCGCGTCCTCCTTGCGGAAATACTTCATCAGCATCTGCACCGGCAGTCCGCGCTGAACTTCGAACTGCGTGTAGACGCCGGCCCTGGCGCGGGCAATCTGTTCGCGGGCAATATCCGTACCGACAATCTCAAAGCGCCGGTCGCCAAGCTGGGCGCGGCATTCGGCGATAATCATGGCCAGCGAATAGGCCTCCTGCCCGGAGGAGGAGGCGGCGGACCAGATGCGGATTGTGCTGCCGGCCGGGCGGTTCGCCACCATCCGCGGCAGCGCCTGCAGGCGGAAATGCTGGAACGGCTTGTCGTCGCGGAAGAAGAAGCTCTCATTCGTGGTCATGGCTTCGACCACATCGGCGGCCAGCGCCTCGGCGCCAGGAGCTCGCAGCTTCTCGGCCAACCGGTTCAGGTCCGGCAGCTTGTCCCGCTTCAGGATGTTCGCCAGGCGCGTTTCCAGCAGGTACAGCTTGTCCTGGCCGATCACCAACCCGGATCGCGTCTTCAGCAGGTTGGCGATGGTGTCAAACGATGCCGCGGACAGGGTGGCAGTCACGATCTGACGCCCTTCAGAAGTTCAAGCAGCCTGGGCGCAATTTTCGGCAGCGGCAGGACGGCATGGCACAGCCCGCCCTGGGCCACCGCTCCGGGCATGCCCCAGACGATGCTGGTCGCCTCGTCCTGGCCAATCGCACAGCCTCCGGCCTCGATGACACGCTTCGTCCCGTCCAGCCCGTCATGGCCCATGCCGGTGAGGATCGTTACCAGGACACGACCGTCGCAGGCGGCGGCGGCGCTGCGCAGCATCGGATCCACGGCCGGGCGGCAGAAATTCTCGGGCGGATCCGTCGTCAGGCGCGTGCGCAGGGCGGCGCGGTTCCCCTCCACCAACAGGTGGCGGTCACCGGGCGCCAGATAGGCTTTGCCTGGCAGCAGAGGTTCCCCGTCCTTTGCCTCGGCGCACGGCATGTAACCCAGGCGGGTGATATGGTCCGCCAGAATCGGCGTGAACGTGGCCGGCATGTGCTGCGTTACGACGACCGGCACCGGCACGGTGCGTCCGAGGCCCTGGAACAGGGTAAACAACGCCTGCGGCCCACCGGTGGAACTGCCGATCGCGAGTAACCGCGCCGGCAGCGTGGGGGACGGTCGCAACGCGATGCCGCGCTCCGCGACCGTGGCTTGGGCGGCACCGCGCCGGCGCCGAGCCAGGCCCTTGACCTTTGCCAGCAGTTCCTGACTGAACTCTGCGTCGCTGTTCGTGCCAATGGTGGACGGCTTCGGTACGTAGTCGGCGGCACCCAACCGAAGCGCCCGCATGGCAATATCGGCACCGCGCGTTGTCAGGGTCGAGGCCATGATCACGCACACGCCCGGATCGGCACGCAGCAGCAGCGGCAGGGCGGTCATGCCGTCCATCACCGGCATTTCGATATCCAACACGACCACGTCCACGGGCGTGCGCCTCATCTCGTCCACCGCCGCTTGGCCATTGCCGACTTTTGCCACCACGTCGATGGCCGGGTCGGCAGAAAGGATGCGTGCGATCGCGCTGCGGATGACCAATGAGTCGTCGCAGATCATCACCCGGGCGGCGGGCCCTGGCCGCGCTGCCGGCGGCGGCGGGCGGGGCGCGATGCGGGGAAGGGCGCTCAAAGCAGGCCGACCTGGGTGAACTTGCTGACGAGGATGTCCTCGTCGAACGGCTTCATGATGTATTCCTGCGCCCCGGCGGTAATTGCCTCCTCAATGTGACTCAGGTCGTTCTCGGTGGTGCAGAACACCACCGGGGGGTTTTCTGGCCCGAACTCTGTGCGTAGGCAGCGCAGGAAGGTGATGCCGTCCAGCACGGGCATGTTCCAGTCCAGCAGAACGCAGTCGGGCAGCCGCTGCCGGCAGGTATCCAACGCCTCCTGCCCATCCGCAGCTTCGGTGACCGAGAAGCCGTTCGCCTCCAGGATGCGGCGAGCGACCTTACGGACGACGCGGCTGTCGTCCACCACGAGACAGGTGAGGGCCATGGGTCAGGCTCCTCCGGACAGCGCCAGCAGCTTGGCCACGTCGAGTACCACCAACAGCCGGCCCTCCAGACGGTAGATGCCGGTGCTGAAGGTCGCCCAGTGCTTCTCCAGCGTTGGCGGGTTACGCTCAAACGTGCTGGCCTTCAGGCTCATGACTTCGGAGACCTGGTCCACCAGCAGGGCGTAGAGTTCGCCGCCCTGGTCGGCCACCACCGACATGCGCTTCTGCCCAGCCTGCGCGGGCGGCAAGCCAAGCCGGCGGCGCAGATCGATTGCTGTCACGATTCGGCCCCGCAGGTTCAGGCTGCCGGCGATCTCGGGCGGGGCGAGGGGAATGCGGGTGATCGGCTGGTCGCCGAGGATGTCTCGCACCGCCAGCACCGGCACGCCGCAAAGCTGGTCGGCGACGGTCAGGGTTACCAGCACCTGCTCGTCATCGCTCGCGGTATCTGCCCGTTCAAGGACCGCTGTGGTCATGGGAATTCCTTTCAGGTCCGGGGGCCGAAATCGTGAAGCCGGGGCAACCGCGTTACGCCGCTGCCGCCATTGGTTCCGGCTGGCACATATTCAGGCTGGCGATCAGTGCCTCGCGTTCGAACTTCGCCACATAGTCGGTGAACCCGGCCTCACGACCGGCCGCTTCGTGTTGCGGGTCGTTATGCGAGGTCAGGGCAATGATCGGCAGCTCTGCCCAAGGCCCGCCTGCGCGCAGGGTACGGGCCAGTTGAAACCCGTCGACCTCCGGCATCTCGATATCCGAGACGATGGCGTCAAACATCATCCCGGAGTCCCGCATCCGCAGCGCTTCCGAGGCGCTGCCGACCGAGGTGACGGCGATCCCGGCGGCATTCAACGTCGGCACCATCAGCTGGCGGAAGAAGTCGCTGTCGTCGACCATCAGCACGTGCCTCTGCCTGGCTCCGCCGGCGTGTCGCGGCGCGCCACGGAACCAGTCCTGCCAGGCCTGGGTCAGCCAGTAGCCGGTATCCAGGACATCGGTCGCCTGGCCGCCAATCACGGCAGTGCCCAGCAGGCCGGACCGAACGCCGGAAAGTTCGATGTGCAGGTGGTCTTCGACGACGTCGATGATCTCCTCGACCATCAGGCCCATGCTGCGCTCGCCGTCGGCGAAGACCAGCAGCGGCTGGGTCGCCTTTTCCTGTCCGGTCTCGCCGCTGATGCCGATCAGCGGCATCAGCTTGCCGCGATACTGGATGACCGGTGAACCGCACGACACTTCGATCTTCTCGCGCGGGACGTCCTCCAGCCGGGCGACGAGCCCAAGCGGCACGGCCATGCGCTGGCCGCCGCCGGCACTGAACAGCAGCATCGCCGTACGTTCGCTCGAGCTGCGGGCATCGATACGGCTGGCATGCTCGAGCCGGCTTTCGCTGCCGGCACCGACGCCGGTGCGCCGGGCGATGCCGTTCGGGTCCAGGATCATGATAACGGACCCGTCGCCGAGGATGGTGTTGCCGCTAAACATCGTGACATGGCGCAGGATCGGCGCCACCGGCTTCACCACGATCTCCTCGGTGTCGAAGACGCGGTCGACGATAATGCCCATCATGTGGGCGCCGACCTGTGCCACCACGACGTCGACGCCGCCGTCCGTGGCCTGCTTGCTGCCGAGGTCCAGCAGTTCGGTCAGGCTGACCAGCGGCAGCAGCCGGTTGCGTAGGCGCAGCACGCGGGTGTCGTTGATCCGCTCGATGACGCTTTCGCCCGCGTTGGCTTCTTTGCCGTCAGAATCCAGCTGCGCCCGTACCAGCTCGACGACGCTGATCTGCGGGATGGCGAAGCGTTCGTTTGACGCCTCGACGATCAGCGCGGAAACGATCGCCAGCGTCAGCGGGATCTTGACGGTGAACATCGTACCCTTGCCGGCCGTGCTCTTCAGATCGACGGTGCCGCCGATCTTCTCGATGTTCGTCTTCACCACGTCCATGCCGACACCGCGGCCGGAAACCGCGGAGACGACCGCCGCGGTGGAGAAGCCGGCCTTGAAGATGAAGCGGTGGATCTGCTCGTCCGACATGGTCGCGAGTTCAGCCTCGGTGACCAGGTTGTTGGCCAGCACCTTGGCCTTGATCCGCTCCGTGTTCAGGCCGCGGCCGTCATCCGACATCTCCAGGATGATGTGGCCGCCTTCGTGGAAGGCGTTCAGTACGATTCGGCCGGTTTCCGGCTTGCCCGCCGCCTTGCGTTCCGCCGGCGTCTCCAACCCGTGGTCCGCGCTGTTGCGGATCATGTGGGTCAGCGGGTCCTTGATCAGCTCCAGGATCTGCCGGTCCAGTTCGGTATCCGCGCCCAGCATGACCAGTTCGATCTTCTTGCCCATGTCGTGGCAGAGGTCGCGAACCAGGCGCGGCAGCTTGTTCCAGGCATTGCCGATCGGCTGCATGCGCGTCTTCATCACCCCTTCCTGCAGGTCGGTGGTGATGTGCGACAGGCGTTGCAGCGGTACGGTGAAGGCGCTGTTTTCCTGCGTGCGGGCAAGCTGGAGAAGCTGGTTCCTGGTCAGCACCAGCTCGCTGACCAGGGTCATCAGGTCTTCCAGCACGTCCACCGTGACACGGATGGTCTGTGCGCCGGCGGCAGCCTGGCCGGCTGGGGCCGGCTCTGCCGCCGCCGCTTGCTGACGCACCGGTGCGACTGCGGGCGGCGTCGGCGGGGCGGCGGGCTGCCCCCCGACGGGATCGGCGACGGCTACCGCGGCAGGCGGCGGCGATTCCACCGATGCGGGGGTCTGGGCGAGGGCGGGTGCTTCCGCCTGCCGCGTGTCTTCGACGAGGTCGGGCTTGGCGGCGGTCGCGGGAACCTGGCCGGCCGCCACGGCGTCCAGCGCGGCGATCAGCGCCGTATCGTCACCCGCCGGTTCCGCACCGCTGGCGCCCAGGCTGGCGACGATCTCCTTGATCCGGTCGATGGCCGCCAGGACATGGGTGATGATTTCCGGCGTGACCGTCAGCGCCTTGTCGCGCAGCTTGCCCAGCACATTCTCGCCGGCGTGGGCGACATGCTCCAGCCGTGGCAGGCCGAGGAACCCGCAGGTGCCCTTGATCGTGTGCACCAGGCGGAAGATCAGCCCCAGTGTGGCCGCGTCGTCCGGAACCTGTTCCAGCTTCACCAGGGCGGAATCCAACTCCGCCAGGCTTTCGTTCGTCTCGGTGAGAAAATCGGCGAGCAGATCGTCCAAGGCAGCCCCCTTCCACGGCGGGAGCCCCATCCTTGCCAGGAGATTGCAAACAAAAGGTAAAGACGAGGACGATTTTGTCGGCAGCGGTCAGCCGCCCAGGTGCAGGATCGCCGGCTCAGACTGGTCGCGCGCCGACAGCAGGAAGGACAGCCGGATGCCGGCTGCATGCGCCAGCAACGCGATCAGCGGCATCAGCCGGCTATCGCCGGCGGCCAGGGCGGCTCTGGCCGCTGCCGCATCGGCCAGGCAGGCGGCCAGTCCAGCCGGCCACGCGGCCATCGGGCCGTCTATCCGCAGGAACAGGTCATCAGCCGATCCCAGAAGCTGGATCGTGCCCCCGCAGGGCAGGCTGGCGGCAGCCAGAATCAGCAGGTTGAGCAGGATGCGCGCGCGCAACGGATTGAATGCGCCAGCCCCCTGCAGGGCCGATGGGTCCAGCGTGACGGCGGGCGGCAGGTCCCCGGCCAGCCCACCCAGCCGCGTCATATCGAGCGGACCCTCCTCCGTGCCCCATGCGGCAAAATGAAGCGCCGAGGGCTTATCCATCTCCCGCCGCAGCCGCGACAGGGTCAGGTCAATCAAGCGCTGGGTCTCGCTGCTGGGAGACACGATGAACTCCAGGCTGCCGGCGTTGCCGCCAGGATGAGCGGTGCCAGTCTCGGTGTCGAGCGATATCCGGTTGCAGCGCTGCATCCCGCTATACACCCTTGAATATGGCGCCTCTTGGGTGCAAGTGAAACCCATCCCAAAAGTGTGGACCCAGGCGGCGGAAAGATCGCCGGATCATCCTCGGAGGAGATTAGACCTGCCCATGATCGACCCGTTCGGCCGCAAAATCACCTACCTGCGCGTGTCGGTGACAGACCGCTGCGACCTTCGCTGCGTCTACTGCATGGCCGAGGACATGAGCTTCCTGCCCAAGCGCGACCTGCTGTCGCTGGAGGAGCTGGACCGGCTCTGCTCCGCCTTCATCCGCCTGGGCACCAACAAGCTGCGCATAACCGGTGGCGAACCGCTGGTGCGCCGCGACATCGTCCGGCTGTTCGAGGGGCTTGGCCAGAAGCTGGGCCACGGCCTGGACGAGCTGACGCTGACGACCAACGGTACCCAGCTTGTGCGCCATGCGGAGAAGCTGGCTGCGTGCGGGGTGAAGCGGATCAATGTGTCGCTGGATACGCTCGACCCGGTGCGGTTCACCCAGATGACGCGCTGGGGCAAGATCGAGCCGACGCTGGACGGCATTTTTGCCGCCAAGGCGGCCGGGCTGGCAGTCAAGATCAACGCCGTGGCGATGAAGGGCGTGAACGAGGAAGAGTTCGACGCCATGATCGCCTGGTGCGGCGAGCACGGGTTCGACCTCTGCCTGATCGAGACCATGCCGATGGGCGACATCAGCGGCGACCGCACCGACCAGTACCTGCCGCTGTCGATCGTGCGCGCCCGGCTACGCAAGACCTGGACGCTGGAGGACACTGACTACCGCACCGGCGGTCCCGCCCGGTATTTCAGCATCAAGGAAACCGGACGGCGCATCGGCTTCATTACGCCGATGACGCATAATTTCTGCGAAAGCTGCAACCGCGTGCGGCTGACCTGCACGGGCACGCTGTATATGTGCCTGGGCCAGGAAGACTCAGCCGATTTCCGCACGCTGCTGCGCGACGGCGC
>JAFEFW010000209.1 GCA_018240405.1 Pseudomonadota bacterium | reverse complement strand
GTGATCGAAGGATCGAGTTCCTGATGGTCTGAGCAGAAGACGGGCGGCAGTGGCGGTGGTAAGCCGCCGCTGTCGCGAGATCGTTGCCTGGATGTCTCCGGACGGATGATCCGGGGGCGACTGGATGCGCCGCCGACCGCCGCTGCCCCAGATGATTCACGGTCAAGGGCAAAGGCGCCAGGTAACGGGCGTGCCTGAAAGATTGCTGCCTGGTTCAGGCGATCTTGGCGCGTGCATGGCGGCGCAAGTCGCCTATTTGTCGGGCTCCATCGGGATCGGCGGCACAACCGGCGCCGACGCGCCGGGTGTTGAACCTGTGACGCTCGCATCGCCACCTGCCTCGTTGCGGCCGCAATCGGTACAGCGTATGGTAGCGCCTTCGCCTGAGTCGCACTGATCATGCCTTTTTCGCACCGAAGCGCGCGCAATCTTGCAACTCTGCTGCTGTCCGCGGCGGGCCTGCTGGCAGGCGCGCAGGCGTCTCGCGCCCAGTCCTCGCCAGTCCCGCCTGCGCCGGTCACGGCATTCGACGGCAGTTATGTCGGTATGCCGACGGCAGAGCAGCAGAATCGCTCCCCGCCCTGTGCCAAGCCGCAGACCGCTATCCTGGATGTGCAGAACGGCGCCGCCCGCATGCGCAGTTCGTTTGATCGCAGAAAGGGCCAGGTGAAGGCGGACGGCAGCCTGATGCTGAATGGCGTGCTGGTGGTCGGATCACAGCACATTCCGGGCTTCGTCGAGGGGCAGTTCAAGGATGGCCGGTTCGAGGGGGTGTCACGTTTCCCAAGCGTGAAGTGTGGGTATAAGTGGAGCTTGCAGAAGTCGCAGTAATGCGACGTTGATGTGAAGATAAAGTCGACTTCATTCCGGTCGCGTCGACGTGCACTGTATGACTTCGCATCGAGTGGCTCGCGCCGGAACGCAGTAGGCCGGGATGGTCGCGCACCCGCTCTGGTCTCGCTCGCCTCCGTCCGTTTGGCCTGAGCAGCCTGGAACCGCAAGGCACGCAGAACACGCAAAGCCGCTCCGCGTGTTCTGCGTGCGTTGCGGTTCCGATTGTCGTTATCCCGGCACGGGCTGTCCCAATGCGCTCGCGAACCGACCATGACACGGCAATCTGACCCGGTCATGGCCCCAGCGCCGCATCAATGCACCGCGGCTTCCATATCCAGCGTGCCAGCCACTGCGTTCACCACCGCGGCAATGCGCACCGCCGCCTGCACCTGTTCCGTCGTCAGACCGTTCTCACGCACCGCGCGTTCATGGCTTTCCATGCACATGCCGCAGCCGTTGATCGCCGACACGGCCAGCGACCACAATTCGAACGTGGCCTTATCAACGCCGGGCCGCGCCATCACGTTCATCCGCAGCTTCGCCGGCAGTTTCGGGTAGTCGCCACCGACGAGGTGGGTGAAGCGGTAATACACGTTGTTCATTGCCATGATCGCGCCGGCGGATTTTGCCGCCGTCACCGCCTCGGGCGAAAGCTGCGGTCCGAACTCGTCCAGCACCTCCCGGATCACCGTCGCGTTTCGCGTGGCGAAAGCAGAGGCGATGAAGATGCCGCCGCGTTGTTCCGTCGACAGTGCCGGTTCGGTCGCCAGCGAGCCGATATTCAGGCGGATGTCCTTGGCATAGTCGGGCAGCGCCGACTTCAGGGTCTCGATCGACATTGTCTTTCCTTATGCAAGAAAATCCGGCCGGCCCGGGGAGGGAGGACCGGCCGGTCGACGCGGAGCCAGCCGGGCCGGCTCCGCGCTTTCCTCGGGCGTTGCGTGCTGTCGTTATGCCGCCGGGCGCAGCACCTGCTCGCCCTTGTTCCAGTTGCAGGGACACAGCTCATCAGTCTGCAGCGCATCCAACACGCGCAGCACCTCGGCCGGGTTGCGCCCGACCGACAGATCGTTCACCGCGGCGTAGCGGATGATGTTGTCGGGATCGACGACGAAGGTCGCGCGCAGCGCCACGCCTTCGGCCTTGTCCAGCACGCCCACTGCGGCTGCCAGCTCACGCTTGATGTCAGCCAGCATCGGGATCGGCAGCGTCTTCAGCTCGTCGTGGTTCAGGCGCCAGTTCAGGTGCACGAACTCACTGTCGATAGACACGCCGTAGACCACGGCGTCACGGTCGGCGAAATCGCCGGCCAGCTTGCCGAATGCCACGATTTCGGTCGGGCAGACAAAGGTGAAGTCCTTTGGCCAGAAGAACACGACTTTCCATTTGCCGGCGTCGCTCTCCGACGTGATGTCGGTAAAAGCGGTGTTGAGGTTCAGTCCCTCCGGGCCGCCCTTGACGGCTTTAAGGGCAAAGGATGGGAACGTGTCGCCGACAGTCAGCACGGCAAATCTCCTGTTTGCGTTTGCCCGACTGATCTGGCGCGCTCGGCGCTTTCGTGCCAATGAATGATATTCGAGAGTTTGATCGAAAGAGCCGATGACGATCCTGCCCAGCCCGCAGCAGCTTCGCTACCTGATCGCGCTGTTCGAAACCCGGCATTTCGGGCGGGCGGCGCAGGCCTGCGCGGTGACGCAGTCGACGCTGTCGGCGGGGCTGCTGGCGTTGGAGCGGCAGCTTGATGCTCAGATCCTGGACAGAGCCGCCGGCCGCCATGTGGTGTTCACTCCGTTGGGCCTGGACCTGGTGGAGCGCGCGCGCGACGCGCTGACGGCCTTGGAGGCGGTGACCGAGGCTGCCAGCGCCGCGCGTGACCCGATGACCGGGCCGCTGCGCCTGGGCGTCATCCCGACGATCGGTCCGTTCCTGCTGCCGAAGCTGATGCCTGCTCTGCGCGCCGCCTTCCCGAAGCTGCGGCTTTACCTCCGTGAGGACACCACGGCGCGGCTGGTCGACCGCCTGGCCTCGCACCGGCTCGACCTGCTGCTGCTGGCGCTGCCCTGCGACTGCGGCGGTGCGCCCTCGACATCGGTGGCGCGCGACCCGTTCGTGGTGGCATTGCCGTCGAACCACCGGCTGGCGGGTGAGCGGGAGGTGCCGGTGGCGGCGCTGTCGACGGAACGGCTGCTGCTGCTGGAGGACGGCCACTGCCTACGCGACCAGGCGCTGGCGGTGTGTGGGCTGCTGGCGGGCGAACGCGCCGAGGACGAGGATGGCTTCGCCGCCACGTCACTGCACACGCTGGTGCAAATGGTTGCCGGTGGCCTGGGTGTGACCCTGCTGCCGCAACTGGCGGTATCCGCCGGCATCACCGAGGGCAGCGGCGTCGTCCTGCGTCCGCTTGCCGGTGCCGGTGCCTGGCGCACACTCGGCCTGGCGTGGCGGCCGAACTCGCCGCGCGCCGCGGATTACCGCGCGCTGGGGGTACACTTGGCGGAGACTTGCCGCGAGGCGCTGGGCTGAGCCTTCGGGACCCGGCCTGCATACGCGGGAGCCACGCTGAACCCGATGCGGTGCACGGGCAGCCAGCGCGTCGTCGGTCGAGGTGCCAACGCGCGGGCCCCCATCCTGCCGTGTCGGACGGACTGCCAGCCCGTGCCATAAGCATCGTTAATTCGTGTAATAAGCATTATTAATTTGAGAAAAACATAATATGCCTTGAGTCACGGCAAAGAATCATTCTATAGAACATAGAGCGCTTCGGCTGTTCATCGATGCGCACTATCAAAATGGTTGGGAGAGGTCCGTGGTCACTCTGATCAACGGCATTGGTCAGGTCGGCATCATTGCCGGCGTGATCACCTATGTCTGGAATGTCTGTCCTCAAGACGGTGCGGACGTTGCAGCGGGCAGCAGCGCCGGGCTCCAGCACAATAACGATCGTATTACAAAAAATACCTTTGCAGCGGTAAGTAATGGCATCTCCTGCGGTACCATCGTGCGACCGACCCAAGCGGCAATACCCTCAACAAGCCAGGCGAAATCCGTCATCGGCGCGTAAATACCGCACTGGATCCGTCAGATAGCAGGCGCACCCGCCGCTGCCGAAATCAGTCTCTGGAGGACTAACGCCATGGCAATCACCAGTAGCTTTACCAATGGAGTCCTGAGCACATTTGGTGACAGCCTGGACAATAATATTGTGTTCAGTCGCAACGCCGCGGGACTCCTTTTGATCAATGGCGGCGCCGTTACCATTTTAGGCGGTACACCCACAGTCGCCAACACAACCTTGATCCAGGCGTTCGGCCAGGCCGGCAACGACCAGATATCGCTCGATGAGACCAACGGCGCGCTGCCGGCAGCCAACCTCTTTGGTGGCGCCGGCAATGACGTGGTGACCGGCGGGTCGGGAGGCGATCTGCTCTTCGGCCAGGCCGACAACGACACGCTGCTGGGCAAAGGCGGCAACGACCTGCTGTTCGGCGGCGCCGGCAACGACACGCTGACCGGCGGCACTGGCGATGACCAGATGTTCGGCGAAGCCGGTAACGACCGCATGATCTGGAACCCGGGCGACGGCAGCGACCTGATGGAAGGCGGCGCCGACACCGATACCGCCGAGGTGAACGGCGGCAATGGTGCCGAAACGTTCACCATCACCGCCAATGGATCGCGGGTGCGCTTCGATCGGGTGACGCCCGCGCCGTTTTCGCTGGACATCGGCACGACCGAGAACCTCGTCGTCAATGCCAATGGCGGTGACGACGTCATCACCGCCGGCAACGGTCTCGCCGCCCTCATCCAACTGACAATCGACGGCGGCGCCGGCAACGACACCATCACCGGCGGTGACGGCGCCGATACATTGCGGGGCGGCGCCGACAATGACCTGATCACCGGCGGCCGCGGCAACGATGTCGCGTTCCTCGGCTCAGGCGACGACAGCTTCGTCTGGAACCCCGGCGACGGCAGCGACATCGTCGAGGGCCAGGACGGCACCGACACGCTGCTGTTCAACGGCGCCAACATTGGCGAAAGGATCGAGATCTCGGCGAATGGCAGCCGGGTGCTTTTTACCCGCGACATCGCAACGATCACCATGGACCTCAACAGCGTCGAGGTGATCCGCTTCAACGCGCTGGGCGGCGCTGACCGTGTTACCGTCGGTGACGTGTCCGGCACCGGCACGCAGCGCGTGGAGATCGACCTCGCTGGCGTGCCCGGCAGCGGTGCGGGCGACGGCGCCGCGGACACGGCGACTGTCATCGCCACGAACGGCAACGACAGTATTGCGATCGGTCAGACCGGCGCCACGATCACTGTTACCGGCACACCGGCGAAAGTGACCATCGACGGCGCGGAAGCGGCCAATGACACGCTGGCCGTCAACGCCCTCGGCGGCAATGACACGATCGACGCCAGCGCCCTCTCCCTCAGCCTTACCCTGGTCATCGACGGTGGCACCGGCGACGACACGATCATCGGCGGCAGCGGCAACGACCTGCTGCTGGGTGGCGATGACAATGACACGATCACCGGCGGGCGTGGCAACGACACCGCCCTGCTCGGCGCCGGCAACGACAGCTTCATCTGGAACCCCGGCGATGGCAGTGACGTCGTCGAAGGCCAGTCCGGGACTGACACGCTGGTTTTCAACGGCTCCAACGCCGCCGAGGCCATAGACATTTCCGCCAATGGCAGCCGCGTCCGCTTCTTCCGCGATGTCGGCAACATTGTCATGGACCTCAACAGCGTTGAGACCATCCGCTTCAGGGCATTAGGCGGCGCGGACAGTATCGTCATCGGCGACCTCGGCGGCACTGGCACCAGCCTTATTGCCGTAGACCTCAGTAACAGCGCCGCCGCCGGCGACGGCGCCGCCGACAGCGTCACGGTCAATGGCACCGCGGGGGCCGATAGCATCACCGTCGCGGATCTTCCGGGCGGTCTGCGGGTATCCGGATTGTCGGCGACAGCCGAGGTCACCACGATCGAGGCCGGCCTCGACACCGTCACGATCAACGGCCAGGGCAGCGACGATGTCATCAACGCCACCGCGGTGAGCAGTATCGGCCTGGCGCTGAATGGCGGTGACGGCAACGACCTGATCTTCGGCGGCGGCGGCGGCGACCTGGTCATTGGGGGACGCGGCAACGACAGCGCGCTGATGGGCGGTGGCGACGACAGCTTCGTCTGGAACCCCGGTGACGGCAGCGACATCGTCGAGGGCCAGAGCGGCACCGATACGCTGCTGTTCAATGGCGCCAACATTGGCGAAACGATCGACATCTCGGCGAACGGCAGCCGCGTCCGCTTCACCCGCGATATTGCAACGATTACCATGGACCTCAACAGCGTCGAGGTCATTCGCTTCGACGCCCGCGGCGGCGCCGACCGGATCAACGTCGGCGACCTGTCCGGCACGGGCACACAACGTGTGGAGCTCGATCTCGCCGGTGCACCTGGCACCGGCGCGGGCGACGGCGCCGCCGACACGGTCACGGTCAACGGCACCGGCGGCAACGACAGCATCGTCATCGCGCAGGCTGGCACGACGGTCATCGTCACCGG
>JAFEFW010000208.1 GCA_018240405.1 Pseudomonadota bacterium | reverse complement strand
GTAACTCCATTTCTCGTACAGCACCTCGTCTGGCAGGTCCAACAGGCGCAGTGCACGCCGATTCGACAGCGGTACGTTGCCGTCCTGGTCCACCATGACGATGCCTTGGCTGATGTTTTCCAGTGTGGCAGCCATCAGAGCGCGAGAGTGGAGTAAACGTTGTCGTTGCTGAACCAGCAATACGCCGGCGATAGCAAACAGCGCTGACAGCAGGCCACCCAGCGCAAGCGTTGTATTCTTGTCACGCCGCAGCGCGAGGAACACCTCATCCGTCGCCAGTCCGACTGCGACGGCCAAGCCATAGTCATCGAGCCGTCGATAGCTGTAAGTCCGGTCGATTCCATCTGCGCTCGCCGCTGTGCGATAGCGTCCGTTCGTTCCGCCGCTCCTAATAGCCTGGATGCGATCCGCGGCCATAACGGAGCCAATCGATCCTGGACGCAACGGCGACTGCGCGCGAATGATGCCGTCGTTCAGACCCACCAGCAGGATTGACCCATCACCAATGTCAAGCGACTCGTAAAACCGCGACATGTAATATGGATCGAGCGAAACAACGATGACACCGTCAACGGTGCCGTCGCGGGCGAACAGCTTACGTGTGAACTGAATCGACCATTTGCCGGACGCCCGGCCCAGCACGGGTGCGCTGATATAAAGAAAATCGCCTGGCTTCTCGAAATGGATCCTGATGTGTGGACGGTCGGCCAGATCGACCATCGGAGCGCCGGGTAGGTTGGAGCCGACCATCATCCCGTTCCGATCCGTTACCGCAATCTGCAAGGTGGGACCACCTTGCACGTCGGCCGCAGGCGAAATGGCTTTCAAATCGAAACCATCGGGATAGCGTGCCCGGACATTACGGATGATCTTGATCGTTCGTTCCACGCCCTCGATTGTGCGTGCAACGACTTCCCCAAACCCTCGCGCCAAATTGTCAGTGTCGTCAAACGCCGCCTGCTCAGCTCTCATGTTCTCGTATACAAGATGAATCCCAATTCCAGCCCACAGCAACAAAATTGGGATCAGGATTGGTAAGAATGCTGCCGGACGCGAGAGTGCTTCCATAATAGTACGCGGCCGGCTCGAAAAGATGGACAGCATCTCGTCATCCCGTCGTCGCCAACGCTGGGATGTTGCCCAAAATCGCCTGACAATCCAGTTCATTGTGGCGCTCGACCTACGCGGCCGCCGCGGCAGTGCCGCAGCCGGTCGGTTCCACACGTGTGGCCGCGGGCACAGGTTCGTCGGACTCGCAGTCCCGGGCGCGGGCGAAGGCGCAGCCCAGGAGCAGCAGCGCGGGCCAGGCAAGATAGGCCAGGATCTCCAGATTTTCGCCGAAGCTGTAGAAGACCAGCATGATCAGTACCGACAGTCCGATGCGTCCCGCGATCTCGACCTGCGCGAGCAGCAACATTTCGACCGCGGTCCAGGCTAGTGGGATCGCCAGCGCCGCCGCGCCGACCGCACCCTTGACGTAGAGCAGCCCAAACCAGGTGTGATGGCTACCAATCGGCATGAACTCCACGTGGTGGGAGCCGCGGATCACGACACCGTGTCCCCAGACCGGTGCCTCGGACTGCCACCGTTCCACGGCGATGCGGCCAAGGGCTTCACGCACCCGAGTCGAATCCGCGCGGGCGCCTTTGAAGGCCGCGACTGCATCCTGGAAGGTCGACAGCAGCGCGTCGCCGACGATCCCGAACAGCGCCCCGCCAACCGCGCTCATCGTCAGCAGCCTGGGTTTGACGAGCCGGGACAGCACCCACAGCAGCAGCGGAAACACCACCAGGAACAGCAGCGCCATCCGCGACTTCGTCATCAGCACGACCAGCGTGCCGATGATCAGGCCGAGCCAGCGCCAGCGGCGGTCGGCCTCAAACCAGGCACACATGAAAATCATGTCGCCCATCATTCCCGCCGCCGGGGCCCAGGGCGCGACAAACTGCCAACGCAAGGCACCGTTGGACGGATCGACAATGTAAAGATAGACGGCGAAGAACTCCGGTCCCGGTCCGCCCACCGCCTGCAATGGCGAAACGAACAGGCGCGATGGCAAATGCGCCAGCGCGGCCAGCACGAGCACCGGCGTGATGCAGGCCGTCTGTAGCGCAAACCACCCCATGGCTCGGATTACCACCTGGTATCGGATGCGCAGACAGGCGCCGGCCAACGGAAAGAGTGCCAGCAACGCCCATCCTTTGGTCCACCCGATCGTCGACTTCAGCGTCTGGCCGAACCCAAGCTCATTCTCGATATGCGCAACCAGCAAGGTGAGCAGCATGGCCGCCATGCCGGCAATCCAGACCCACACGCCGGCGGGAACCGGCGTCGGGCGTAAGGCGGGGCGTACGGGCGCGACGAAGTGGCGCCAGCAAAACATGCCCAGCAGCGATACCGCCAGCGCTGGACCAACGACGTACAGCGCTCCAAGCCCATAGAAGATCCATCCGCCGATGATCGCCCGAAAAATCAGGCGCTCTTCAGCATTTTCCGGAACAACGCAGTTCGCGCCCATGTCAGCACCAACGAGGCAATGATGAGGATTGTTGCGGACGCCGCACCAGCGGCTGCCAGCATCGGTAGCGGACCGCTGCGCCGGGTTGGCGCCTCGGGCTGCTCAAGCGTCTGGACCATCGGGTACGACGCAAAGTAATCCGATTTTGAGGTGTCGATGCGCGCCAGCGCCGATGAGAACACAGCCTCGGCAACCTGCACGTCGCGCTTAAGCGCATCCAGCCGCGAGGCGGCCGGGGCCATCTCGGCCACCCGCTTCTGTTGACCGTCAATCTGGCTGGCGAGCGTGACCCGGGTCGCGGCCAATGACTCGATATCGGCAATCTGCCCGACCAGACGTTCAAACAGCCGGCCGCGTTCGTCACGTATGCTAAGATCGCGCATCTTAAGGACGTCGAGCTTCTTGCCGCCGACTAAGTCTGACGCGCGTAACGACAGTTTCGCGGCCGTCGCAGCGCGTTCTGCCGACAGGTCGGTGACGCGGGCATTGGCCGGTCCATGAGTCGCTGAAGCCGTCGTCAGTTCAGCGTCCTGCTTTGCCAGTTGCTCCAGCAGCACCTGAAACTGCGGATCACCGCGGAACGCCATTGCCAGGTTGGCGGATTCAGCTGTCACGCCAAGCAGACGTGTCAGTTCCCGCACGCCAGCGCGCATCGCGGCGAGTTTCGTGTCGGTGTCGTGCAGTGAGTCGCGCATCCGCTCTAGCGCCGAAACAATGGTTGCATATTGGTCGACCGAAACGAGCCCAACATGCGCCTCGTAATCCGTCAACCGCTGTCGTGCCTCATCGACCGAAGTCTTGTAGCCGTCCAACATCGCCCGGTAAGCTTCGTCCCGCATTCGGATCTCGTCCTGGCGCAGTGTGTCCAGCGTGCCCAGGAACGCGCGGCGCAGGGCCTCCGCCCGCTCTTCTGCCTGCCTCGGCGAGCGGCCGACGATTTTCACCGAGATGAGCTTGGTTTGATCGGCGAGCTCGATCTTCGGGGTGGGGAAGTGGTCTTCGGTCTCACCGGCCGTCGCCGCCGCCATCGCGGTCACGCGCCGGCTCAGCAACATCTTGCGATAGTTCTCGGTCGGGCTCAGTTCTGGGCTGGCGAAGGGTGAACTGGAGGTCGAGGTCGCCTGGCCCAGAGTAGGCAGATTCACGGTGGTTCCCGCGCCGGTGCCCGGCAGCACCAGAACAAAGCCACTGGTGAAGGTCTTCGGGCTCAATGCCAGATAGGCACCGGAGAGACCCCACACGGTGATGCAGCCGACGGCGCCAGCGATTGCGTAACGACGTGCCCGTCCGTCCAGCGAACCGCCACGCACGACCCGTGACGGCAACCAGCGTGAAATTCGCCGCGCGATCATGGTGCCAGCAACCGCGCGACGGAGGCGGAGGCTGCCAGGTCGCCAAGTGACCGCAAGACCTCGCGGACATTGGTGACGCCAGAGTCGTAGCAGGCGATCGCGTCGTTCGGCAGCACCACGGGGTTGTAGAGGTCGCGATCGGCGCGGCGGATCAGCGCCTCAATGTCACGCTCGATCACTTCGCTTTCGCCGGTTTCGGGATTCGTGGAAACCAGAACCGCAAGCCTGTGGGCGTTGGTCATCTTCGCACCGCCGACACAGTTGGCGGAAAAAAGCGCCTGCAGCAGGCGGGTACCGTAGGGCAAGCTGGTCTGATCGCGGCCAATGCCAGACGCGGCGTTGTTCAGCGCTGGTTGCGTCAGGTTGGACATATAGACCCTGACGCCCGGCGGTGTGATCGCGGACGGTCGCGCCAGTTGTGCCTGGAAACAATGCTTGCTGGGCACGGTCACCCGATCGCCGTCGGTCAGCGGCAGGTCGTTCACCGGACGGCCGTCCAGCACGCCGGTTAAGTCGACGATCACGCGCGAGCCCAGGTGCTCGACCGCGACATGGGCGATGTCAGCGTCGGGCCGAACGCCCCCCGCACGAGCCAGCGCCTGGGTCAGGGTCCGGCCGGCCGAATGGTCGCCGTACGCGGTCGCGCGGTTCTGGTCGACCTGCTGCGGCCGGTCGTTGATCATCACCGCCCCGCCCGCAAAAACCGCGCCCGCTACGGCGACGCGCACCTGGTCGCGGTCCATCAGCCGCACAGTCGGATGGGCATGGCCGGCCCGGAACTGGCCAGAGGCGACGAGACGGGCGGCAAGGTCCTTCTCGATCTGCTCAACCGAGCGGCCGGTCACCGGCAGTTTGCCCACCAGTGCGAAGGAGATCGTGCCGTCGCTGTCGACCTTGTAATTGCCGGCCGGCGCTTCGTCGCCAGGCATCGAGACGTGGATAAGATCGCCGGGAGACAAGGAAAGCACGGTCGCGGCGACCGGTAGCGCCGGAACGCCTCCGGCCGAGGGCTCCACCCTGCAGCGCGCGCCATTCCCGCGAGCGACCTCGCCAGGCGCAGGAATTGCGCGCCCTTGATCGTCCTGACGCTCCAGCATCGTTGCACGGTTACTGTTCAAATCCACTGTGTTGTCCGGCTTACGGAAGCCGTCGCCGCATCCTGCTAAGGCGGTCGTAATCAGCATCAGGCTCAAAAATCGTGTCGTCATTCGTATCGCCGCCCTGTGCGCGGTGGGGACGGACGGCCCAATGCCGCCTGCGCGCCGCTTGTCCGCACAGTTCGCAAGCACGGTGCCATGCGCTCTCAATTTGGAAACCAAGATAAAACAACATATTACGGGTTCTTGGGAATGCGTCCCGTTGCGGAATGCAATAGTCTTATCGATGCGGAACGGGAGGGATTCGCGTTTCGCGAAATCTCCCATTTCGCAAATTGCGAGATCCCGTGGCGGTGATGTGCCGCCATCCCGGCGCGCTGCCCCGGACCCGGCGCGGTCAGATGGCAGCGCGAACGCGATCGTCAGCGTGCTACCGGTCGATCCCTGAGGATTGCGCGCGAGGCGCGAAAGACAAAGGCGCTCAAAAATGCGCTCTGGACCAGCAACACCGCCACGGCCACACCCAGAATGCCGTAGACGGTCCCGGCCACCAGACCAATGATCAGGGCCGCAGTGGTGGCACACTGCCAGCGCAGCTCGATCTCCGGCCGGCCGGCGGCTTTCAGCAACTGCGAGCAAACCAGGGCGAACGGCCGCGCCAGCGCCGACAGGCAGATCATCGCCAGGACGGGTACCGCCGGCGCCCATTTCACGCCGAATACCAGCGGCACGTAGATTGGTGCGAGTGCCGCCTGTGCCAGCACCAGCGGTACGACGATCCAGCCTAGGATTTGGCAAGTCCGGCGATAGCGGCGGGCGAGTTCGGCGGGCTCCTGCCGGACCGCGCACAAATACGGAAACACAGCGAGGCCGAACGCGTTCACCAGCCCGAGCGAGATCCCGAGACCAGCGTTGAACGCAAAGTAGTATGTGCCAAGCGCCTGGACACCCAGAAACATACCGACAATCAGATAGTCGATGTTGGCCTGCACCGCGCCGAGTAGCTCGATCCCAAGCACTGAGCGGCTGAACCGCGCAATATCCCGCCAGCCATGCAGCGACCACCGGTCGGCATGCCAATGGTAGCCAGCGCGAATGCCGAGCGGCCAGATCGGCGCGACCAACAGCTTGGGCAGGACAATGGCCCAGAAGCCCAGACCGCAGAGTGCCAGCACGGCCGTCAGCAGGTTGTCCGTCACAACCTGGACGGCGCCGGTTGTCGCAATCCGGGCAATCCTTCCTTCGCGCTGTAGAAACGCTGTCTGCACCGCGCAGGGCGGCGAGGCGAGGTAGATCGCGCCCATGGCCGCGATTGGCAGCGCAAGCCGGATGTCGTGCCAGGCAAGCGCGATGGGGACGGCGATGGCCGCCTGGATCACCGCCAATGCCCCGCACAGGATCCAGACCATGGTGCGCGCAGTGAGAGCAACTGACTGGACTTCGTCGTT
>JAFEFW010000207.1 GCA_018240405.1 Pseudomonadota bacterium | reverse complement strand
CCGGGCGACAGCACCAGCGCATCAAAGTCGAAGGCGCCGGTCGACGGATCGCGCAGGTCGATGCCGGCTGCCGCTTCGCGCGCCGCCGCCTTGTCGTCCCAGGCAACGACGCTGGCGCCCATTGCCGCCAAGCCCTGCGCGGCCGGCAGGCCGTTCTTGCCCAGCCCCACCACGGCGAAGCGCTTGCCGACAAACAGATCGGAGGGAAATGCGCTCATCGGATCTTCAGCGTCGCCAGGCCGACCAGCGCCAGGATCATGGAGACGATCCAGAATCGGATCACGATGGTCGGTTCGGCCCAGCCCTTCTTCTCGAAGTGGTGGTGCAGCGGCGCCATCAGGAACACGCGCTTGCCGGTACGCTTGTACCAGAACACCTGGATGATGACGGAGACGGTCTCGACGACGAACAAGCCGCCGACGATGACCAGCACGATCTCATGCTTCACCGCCACGGCCACGGCACCCAGGCCGCCGCCCAGCGCCAGGCTGCCGATATCGCCCATGAAGACGCGGGCCGGCGGGGCGTTGTACCACAGGAAGCCCATGCCAGCACCGATCAGCGCCGACAGGAAGATGGCCAGCTCGCCGACGCCGGCCACCGGGTTGAGCTGCAGGTAGTCGGCGAAAATACGGTTACCGACGAGGTACGCGATCAGCGTGAACACTGCGGCGGTGATCATCGTCGGCACGATGGCGAGCCCATCCAGCCCGTCGGTCAGGTTCACTGCGTTCGAGGCGCCCATCATCACCAGCGTCGCAAACAGCGGGAAGAAGATGCTGAGCTGGATCGCGACTTCCTTGAACACCGGCACGGTCACCGCCGTGGAAAGCGGCCCGCGCGCCAGCAGCGTGATCCACACCGCGGCGACCAGCCCGACGACGAACTGCACAATCAGCTTGGTTCGTCCCGGCACGCCGCGCGTGTTGCGCTTCGTCACCTTTAGATAATCATCCCAAAATCCAAGCGCGCCATAACCGACGGTGACGAACAGCACCGCCCAGACATAGCCATTTCGGATATCCGCCCAGAGCAGCGTGGAAATGATCAGAGCGCCCAGGATCAGCAGCCCGCCCATGGTGGGCGTGCCCTTCTTCTCCAGCAGATGACGCTCCGGTCCATCGACCCGGATCGGCTGCCCCTGCTTCTGTACTTTCCGCAGCCAGGCGATCACGCTCGGCCCGAGCAGGAAGCTGACCAGCAGGGCCGTCATGCAGGCGGCACCGGCCCGGAAGGTGATATAGCGGAACAGGTTGAACAGGATGAACTGGTCAGCCAGCGGTGGGAAAAGCAGGTACAGCATCAGGCAGTCTTTCCCACGGGCGCGGAGGCGGCATCGATCGCCTCCACCACTTTCTTCATCCGGCTGCCCAGGCTGCCCTTAACCAGCACCGCGTCACCACCCGTGATCGCCGCGGCCACGACGGGCGCCAGCGCCGCGGAATCGGCGGCATGGGCACCACGCAGGCGGGCCGGCACGGCTTTGTGCAGGTGCCGCATCAGCTTGCCGCAGGTGTAGAGGACGTCGGCGGACGCCACGACGGCTTCGGCAAGCGCCGCGTGCTCCCGCGGGCCCTCCGCACCGAGTTCCAGCATGTCGCCGAGCACGGCCACGCGGCGGCTGGCGGGCTGCAGGCGCAGCACCTCCAGCGCCGCCCTGATCGAGGCGCCGTTG
This sequence comes from Pseudomonadota bacterium, assembly GCA_018240405.1. GTDB lineage: Bacteria > Pseudomonadota > Alphaproteobacteria > Acetobacterales > Acetobacteraceae > Rhodopila. Next base: position 4,747 of record JAFEFW010000207.1, on the reverse strand, counting down.
CCGTTGTAGCTTTCGTCCAGCAGCAGTACCGGTTCGCCGCGCACGGTCAGGCTGCGCCGCACGCCACGGCCGGCGACCGGACGAAACGCCTCCAGCGCCGGCAGAGCCTCGACAGGATCAAGGCCCAGCGCCACGACGGTTGCCAGCGCGGCAAGCGCGTTCATCGCCATGTGCCGGCCGGGCGCGTTCAACCGCAGCACGAGGTCGCGACCCAGCACCGTAACGCGCAGATGCGACCCATCGGCGTCCGGCTCGACGTCCAGCAGCCGCACATCGGCCGCGGTGTCGGCGCCGAAGGTTACGATGCGGGCGTCGCCAGCGGCAGTGCGCAGGCGAGGGAACAGCGGCGAATCGAGTGGCAGCACCGCGGTGCCGCCTGGCTCCAGCCCCTGCATGATACTGGCCTTTTCGTCGGCAATGGCTTCAATGCTGCCCATGTTGCCGATATGCGCCGCGGCGATGGTGGTGATGACAGCGACATGCGGCTGCGCGAGGCGGGTCAGCGGCGCGATCTCACCCGGATGGTTCATGCCGATCTCGGCGACGCAATAGCGGGCTTCCAGCGGGGTGCGCGCCAGGGTCAGCGGCACGCCCCAATGATTATTGTACGACGCCACCGCGGCATGCGTCGGGCCGAACATGTCCAGCGCCGCCCTGATCATTTCCTTGGTCGTCGTCTTGCCGACACTGCCGGTGACGGCGACCAGCCGGTTCTCCGGATCGGCCGCGCCGAACCGCATGCGGGCATAGGCGCCGAGTCGGCTCAGGCCGGCCAGCGTATCATCCACGTGCAACACGGGTGCGCCGTCCGAACCGGCGGTGTGCACCATGGCGCCGGCAGCGCCGCGCGCCAGCGCATCGGCGACAAAATCGTGCCCGTCGCGTCCTTCGCCAACCAGCGCGACGAACAGGTCGCCCGCTTGCAGCGTGCGGGTGTCGATCGACACACCGTCGGCGTCAAACGGCCGGGACAGCGTGCCCCCAGTGGCCTCAACCAACGCCGACGATGTCCAAAGCGGCTCGGTCAAGCGCCGCCCCCCGTTCCCCCGGTCAGCGACCGGATCACCGACACGTCGTCGAATGGCAGCACCGTGGTGCCGATCGTCTGGCCCTGCTCGTGGCCCTTGCCGGCGACGACCAGCACATCCCCCGGCGCCAACCCGTTCAGCGCGGCTTCGATCGCCTTGGCCCGATCGCCGATCTCGATAGCGCCGGGACACGCGGCAAGGATCGCCGACCGAATGGTCTCTGGCGCCTCCGTCCTCGGGTTGTCGTCGGTGACGATGCAGACATCCGCCAGACTGGCGGCCGCGGCCCCCATCAGCGGACGCTTGCCGCGGTCGCGGTCGCCGCCGGCGCCGAACACCACGTGCAGGCGGCCCGCCGTATGCGGGCGAAGCGCTGTCAACAGGCGCTCCAGCGCATCCGGCGTATGGGCATAGTCGACGTAGGCCGCGGCGCCATTCGGCAGGCGCGCCGCAAGCTCCATCCGGCCGCGCACGCCGGTCAACGTGCCGACCCGGTCGAGCGCGTCCGACAGACCCAGCGCCTCGGTCATCGCCACCGCCACCAGCACGTTGTCGGCCTGGAAGCGACCAGGCAGCGGCAGCGCCACCTCGCGCCGAACGTTGCCCACCTGCAGCGTCAGCACCTGGCCATCGGCGCGCGGCGTTGCTTCGATCAGGCGGATCGTGGTTCCGGCCACACCGACCGTCAGCAGGTCGAGCTTGCGGTTGCGCGCGACCGTCTGCAGGACGTCCAGCGTGACGGACTCCATATCCGCATGCGCGACCACCGGCGAGCCCGACGGCAGCAGTTCAGCGAACAGCCGCATCTTCGCGGCTCGGTAGGCGTCCAGCGTGCCGTGATAGTCAAGGTGGTCGCGCGTCAGGTTGGTGAACGCCGCCGCCGACAGCCGCACGCCATCCAGGCGGAACTGGTCGAGCCCGTGCGACGATGCCTCCATCGCCGCCCTGTCGACGCCATGGCGGGCGAGACCGGCAAGCGTCTCGGCGAGGCTGACCGGATCCGGCGTGGTCAGGCCGGGGCCCGGATCGAAGCCCGGCGCGATCAGACCCAGCGTACCGAGGCTCGCTGCCTTCACGCCCGCGGACGCCCAAAGCTGGCGGGTGAACTCGACCGTGCTCGTCTTGCCGTTGGTGCCGGTGACGGCAGCCACGATCTTCGGCTGCGGCCCAGCCAGCACGGACGCGATCTGCGCCAGGGCCCGGCGGGGCTCCGCATCCATGATGACAGGACGCGGCGGCACCCCGGGCGGCCAGGCGGTCCCGGGCGGCGCCAGCACGGCAATGGCGCCACGGGCGACCGCTTCGGCGATGAAGGTCCTGCCATCCACCCGCGTACCCGGCAGCGCCGCGAACAGGTCGCCGGGCACCACGGCCCGGCTGTCCGCGGTCACGCCGGCAATGTCCAGATGCGCCACGGCGTCCCAGCCGGGCGAGCGAGTCACGCCAAAGCGTGTGCCAAGGCCGCGCATGATGTCAGCGCCCCGCAAGTGTCGTGGCCGCCGTCGAGACGGCCGTCAGACGTGGTTGCGGTGTCTGCGGTGGCACACTGGTCTCCTGCCGCGGCGCCGGACGCTGGATGCCGGGCGGTGCGGTGGTCTCCCGCCGCAAGTCGGGCGCGGAGCGCGGCACCGCCGGTGGCAACTGCGTCGGCGTGACCGTCAAGGTGGAGCGGCTGCGGTCGCCCGCCGGGCTGGCACCCGGGGCTGCGCTGGCAACGCCCGGACCGCGGGCCGCGTTGCCGGGCGGACGGCCAGGCTGCAGCGGAATGGACAGCGCGGCGTTGATCTGCGGCGCGTCGGCGATGTCCGGCAGCATGCCCAGCATGGGGCCGATGCGGGCGATCACCTTGCCGGCCGCGGGCGCGACCACCCAACCGGCGGTGGCATAGCCGTAGGTCGCCTTGGTGGCGTGCGGCTCGTCCAGCATCATGTAGACGGCGTAGCGAGGCGCGTTCATTGGGAATACGCACATGAACGCCGCGACGTTGGCATGCTTCTTATAGCCGCCATGCGACGCGACTTTTTCGGCCGTGCCGGTCTTGCCGCCCGGATAATAGCCGGGAACCTCGGCCGCCTTGCCAAAGCCATCGGTGACAATCAGGCGCATCAACCGCCGCATCAGGTCCGAGGTCGACTGCTGCATGATGCGCACGCCCTGCGGCGTCTCACCCGGCTGCAGCGCGAGCATGGTTGGCTTCACCAGGATGCCGCCATTGGCGATGGCCGCAGTGCCGCGCACCACATGCAGCGGGGTCACCGAAATGCCGTGGCCGAAGCCGACGGTCAGGGTGACGATTTCCTTCCAGTTCTGCGCCCGCTGCACCAGCGGCCGCGCCGCTTCCGGCAGCTCTATGCCGGTCTTGTCGAACATACCCATGTTGCGCAGCCAGGCGCGCTGCCGCTCCGACCCGACCAGCTGGGCGACGCGGGCCGCGCCGAGATTGGAGGAGTAAGCCAAGACCTCGGGGAAGTACAGCCAGCGGTGCTTGCCCTCGAAGTCCGAGATGGTGAAGCGGCCGATCGAGATGTTCCTGGAGGCGTCGAACTGGTCCCAGATATGGACCAGGCCATAATCCAGCGCCATCGAGGCGGTCTGCAGCTTGAACGTGCTGCCCGGCTCGTAGGTCCCCTCCGCCGCCCGGTTGAACCTCGTGTCGCTCGGCGCGGTGCGGACCTGGTTGGCGTCGTAGTCCGGCAGGCTGACCATCGCCAGGATCTCGCCGGTGTGCACGTCCATGACGATGCCGGCGCCGCCGATGGCGGTGAAGGTCTCCATCGCCTTCACCAGTTCCTCGCGCACCGCGGCCTGGATCTGCAGATCCAGCGACAGCCGCATCGGATCGCGGTTGGTGCGCAGCCGCTCATCGAAGTAGCGCTCAACCCCGGCGAAGCCGCGCTCATCCACATCGACGCCGCCCAGCACCTGTGCCGCGGTGCGGCCCAGCGGATAGTGCCGGTGCTGGGTCGGCTGGAAGTCGATGCCGGGGATGCCGAGGTTGTTGATCTGCAACTGCTCGCGGGGAGTGATCTCGCGTGCCAGATAGATGAACTTCTTGTCGCGTTTCAGGCGGTCAACGGTATCGGCGATGTCCAGCCGGGGCAGGATTTTCTTGAGCTGCTGCGCCACTTCGTCGGGATTGGCAATCTGCCGTGGGTCGGCGAAGAGCGCGACGGTGTTCAGTGAGATTGCCATCGGCTGGCCGTTGCGATCGGTGATCATCGCGCGCTGGCCGGGCATCGTTGCTTCAATTGGATTGCGCTTGGCTTCACTGGCCGCGGCGACCACGGCAGCCACCGGCTTCTCCACCCGATGCGGCGGCAGCGGCACGACCACGGTCGCCAGCGTCAGCTTGGCCAGCACGGCAACGAACATGAAGCAGAAACCGCCGGCGGCAATGACCAGGCGCGCCCGGGTCTTCTCCAGCGCGGACCGGCGCTCCAGGTCCGGCGCGGTGACCCGCACATTTTCCATCCGCGGTACAGCGTCCAGCCGCCCGGCCCCGGTGCGGCGGGCCGGGCGGCCGAAACGGCCGCCGTTCAGCGGCGGCGAATCAGGCGGCGGACCGGGATCGGACGGATCGCTCATGTCTCTCCGTTCAGTTCGCGTTGGACCATTGCGCGGCACTCACCGGCATCGGCCGCGGCACCGGCGCCGGTGCCGCGCCGGTGCGCGCCATGCCTAGCAACGAGCCCGAATACTGCGGCTGAACCGGAACCGGC
>JAFEFW010000206.1 GCA_018240405.1 Pseudomonadota bacterium | reverse complement strand
GTCCGGATGGTCTGTGAACAGTTCGAGCGCGTAGGTGGCGACGCCCTGCACCAGTTCCGGTGCGAAGGACGGCACGAACACGAGGCCGCTTGCGGCGGCGCGGCGGTGCGCCTCCTCCCGTGCTTCCTCGAAATCAGCGCCGTGCTCCACCAGTGTGGCGCCGTAGGCTGCCATTGCGGCGTTCTTTTCAGTGCTGTTGCCGTGTGGCACGACGATGGTGACCGGCACGCCGGCACGCGCGCCGGCAAAGGCCAGCGACTGGCCGTGATTGCCGCGGGTGGCGGAGATCAGGCCGGGACACCCGGTTGCCAGGGCGCTGGCAAAGTTCAGGCCCCCGCGCACCTTGAAGGCGCCGGTGGGCAGATGGTTTTCGTGTTTGACCACGACCTCGGCGCCGGTGCGTGCCGCAAGCAGAGGCCAGGCGATTGTGGGTGAGGGCGCCAGGTAGCGCCGGACGACTGCAAGTGCAGCGTCGAGTTGGTTCCGGCCGAGCATGTCTCAGCCTACCGTTCAGGTAACGGCGTTGGAAGTGGCTGTCAGGCCAGCTTCAGATTGGTTGCCGCCGCCTTGCCGCGTTCCATCGCGATTTCGTAGCTGACCTTCTGGCCGTCATTCAGGCCCTTCAGCCCCGCCGCCTGTACTGCGGTGATGTGGACGAATACGTCTTTGCCGCCGTCCTGCGGCATGATGAAACCGTACCCCTTGGTTGCGTTGAACCATTTAACCGTACCGACGGCCATGGCCTTCATCCCCTCCAGCTAGCCGACCGGCTGCTCCTGACAGCCGGCCTCTTAATCAGCCTCCCGGCCGGTCAGAGCTAGACCGGCTTCAAGTTCGTTGCGGACGACTTCCCCCGTTCCATCGTCACGTCGAAGGACAGCTTCTGACCTTCATCCAGGCCCCGGAGACCGGCGGCCTGTACCGCGGTGATGTGGACGAACACGTCCTTGCCGCCATCCTGCGGCATGATGAAACCGTATCCTTTGGTGGCGTTAAACCACTTGACAGTACCACTGGGCATTTGCGTTCTCCGTCCTGGCGGCCGACACGATTGAGGGCTGCGCAGGCAACCGGGCCTTTGACATCCTTAGGCAACCAGTGACGGAAGCGCAGAAAGGCAAGCCAAAATACGATTGCACCATCATATCTGACACATAAAGCGTGATGACTGTCAATCAAACTGGCGATATCCGCCAAAAAAGACCTTTTATGTCCAAACTGGCCGCAAACCATTGACGTGGCTGTGCCCCTGTTCTTCAGCCCGCTGTTCCGCTATCCCGGCCGGGAAGGAGCCGCACCATGACCTACCTCGTTGCCGACGACCTGCCGACCGCCCCTGCGGGTGAGCGTTTCCGCGCGCTGCTGTCGCGTCCAGGCATTCTGCAGATGCCCGGCGCGCATAACGGCCAGGCTGCGTTGCAGGCGAAGCAGGCCGGGTTTGACGCGCTGTACCTGTCCGGCGCGGCAATGACGGCGTCCATGGGTATCCCGGATCTCGGAATGATCACGGTGGATGAGGTGTGCTTTTTTATTCGCCAGATCGCTCGGGCCACCGGGCTGCCGCTGCTGACCGACGGCGATACCGGTTACGGTGAGGCACTTAACGTGATGCACATGGTGCGCTCGTTCGAGGATGCCGGCGCCGCGGCGGTGCATATCGAGGATCAGCTGCTGCCGAAGAAGTGTGGCCATCTGAACGACAAGAAACTGGCCGATCCGCACGATATGGCGGCGAAGATCGCCGCCGCCCGCAAGGCGCGCCGGCACCTGTTCATCATCGCGCGCACCGATGCCGCGGCGTCGGAAGGCATCGACGGTTCGGTCGGACGCGCCAAGCTGTTCCTGGACGCCGGCGCGGATGCAATTTTCCCAGAGGCGCTGACCACGGCGGAGATGTTCAAGGAGGTTGCCTCCCGCCTGCCCGGCGTGCCGCTGCTGGCCAACATGACGGAGTTCGGCCGCACGCCGTTCTTCACCGCGAGCGAGTTCGAGGCGATGGGCTATAAGATGGTGATCTGGCCGGTCAGCAGCCTGCGGGTGGCGAACAAGGCGCAGGAGCGGCTGTACAAGGCGATCAAGCGGGACGGCGGCACGCAGAACATGGTGGACCACATGCAGACCCGGGCGGAGCTGTATGCGACGATCGGCTACCATGATTATGAGGCGCTGGACGCCTCGATCGTGAAGACGATCATTCCCGAGGCGATGCCGCAGCGGGGGTAGGCGCGGCCCGTTCGAATCCAGGAGGCTGGACATGCAAGCCGATAGCCTGATCGAAAAAATTCAGGGCCTCGGGCCGGATCTGCTGGCCGAGGTGGAAGACTTCGTGGATTTTCCCCAGCTGCGTCAACAGCAGCGGCGGCTGACTCGCGCGGCCGCCGCCGCCAGCGCGCCTTCATTTGCCGTTGTCTGGGACAATCCCTAAGACGACGTGTACGATGGCTTATGAATTTGGGGGCTTATGAATTTGGCCACATCGTGCTGGTGCCGTTTCCCCTCACCGACCAGACGACATCGAAGAAGCATCCAGCAGTGGTTGTCAGCAGCCAGGCCGATAATGGCACGCCGCCGGACCTGATCGTCATGGCGATCATCAGCCAGCTTCGTCGATAGCCCAGGGTCGGGGAGATGTGGATCAGCCGGTGGCAGCAAGCCAGTCAACTAAAGCCATCGGCGATCAAGCTGGTTTTTGCAACTCCGGAACAGCGCCTGGTTATTTGACACTTGGGACGCCGGCTTGTCGAAGAGGAAGCGACATTGCGGCAAAGAATAGATGAGATAATTGTATGAGACTCCAAGCAACGAATATCGGCGGTCGTACAGGCATCTTCCGCATGTCCGGGCCAAGACGAAACCAGATATCCCATGAGCGGGCACGGACATGCTGACAACGACGCGCAAGCCGGCAAACGTGGGCGCGATTCTCACTGAAGAGTTCCTGGGGCCGATGAGCCTGACGCAGGGCGCGCTCGCCGAGGCCATGGGCGTGCTACGCAAGCACGTGAACGAGTTATGCGACAATCGCCGCGGCGTCACGGCCCCGACAGCCCTGATCCTGGCTCGTGTCTTTAGCAACACACCTGATTTCTGGCTGAACGTGCAGCGCCGCACAGATTTGTGGGACGCGATGAACGCACCGGCGATCCGGCAACGGATCGAACGCGCCAAGCCACTGACCCGCGCGGCCTGAGACGCCCGCCAGCCGGTGACTCCTCTCTACGTCAGCCACGACATCTACCGAAACTCCAGCTACGGACCGAAGCATCCGCTGGCGGTGCCGCGGGTGTCTGTCTGTACCGACATCTGTGGCGCCCTCGGCTGGCTGCCGGATGACGTCTGTCATGACGCACCGCTGGCCACCGACGCCGAACTGACCCGCTTCCACGACCCCGGCTACATCGCGGCCTTGCGCCAAGCGGAACGCGACCAGGCCGTCTCCGCCGCCGTGCGGGAAAAATACCGCATCGGCGCCGAGGGCAACCCGGTCTATCGCGAGGTGTTCCGCCGCCCGGCCCTCTCCGCCGGCGGTGTCATGCTCGCCGCCCGCCTGACCGCCGATGGCGGCATCGCCCACTGCCCGGGCGGCGGAACGCACCACGGCCGCGCCGACAGAGCCGCGGGATTCTGCTTCCTCAACGACCCGGTGCTGGGCCTGCTGACCTGGCTCGACCGCGGGCTGGATAACATCGTCTATCTCGACATTGACGCGCACCACGGCGACGGCGTGCAGGATGCGTTCCACGGCGACGACCGCGTTTTCACCATCAGCCTGCACGAAGGCAACCGCTGGCCGTTCACTGGTGCCGCCGGCGATACCGCCGGCGGCACCGCGCGGAACTTTCCGCTACCGGCCGGCTGCAACGACAGCGAGTACCTGCACGTCATCCGCCACGCCGTGCTGCCGTTGATCGAGCGGCGGCGACCGCAGGCGATCCTGCTGCAAGCCGGCGCCGACTCGCTGCATGAGGACCCGCTGGCCAAGCTCAGCCTTTCCAACAACGCCTACCGCGCCGTCGTGCAGGCCGTGAAGCCCCTCGCCCCGCGCCTTCTCGTGCTCGGCGGTGGTGGCTATAATCCCTGGACCACCGGCCGCTGCTGGGCGCTGATCTGGGGCACCTTGAACGATTTCCCGATTCCCGACCGCCTGCCGCCGGAGGCCGAAGCCGGCCTGCGCGCGCTGCGTTTCGACCGCGCCGCCGGCCGCAACCCACCGGACCACTGGTTCACCACGCTGCTGGACACGCCGCGCGAAGGCCCCGTCCGCGATGAGGTCCTCCGCCTGACCAACGAGGCTTACCCGCCATGAACCGCCGCGCCCTGCTCGCCCTGCTGCTCGTCCTTCCCGCCGGCCTCGCCCACAGCCAGGCGCTGAAGGAGGCCACCGGTCCGCAGCCGACATTGGCGAAGGAAAAACTGGTGATCGTCACCCGCGACGGCCGCACATTGACGTTCGACGTCGAGATGGCGCTGACCATGCAGGAGCAGATGACCGGCCTGATGTTCCGCACTGCGATGCCACCAGACAGCGGCATGCTGTTCGACTGGGGCTCGCCGCGGCCGTCGCAGATGTGGATGAAGAACACACTGATCCCGCTCGACATGGTGTTCATCAACCAGGACGGCACGATCCGCTCGATCGCCGAGAACACCGTGCCGCGCAGCCTGGCGACGATCGACAGCCGCGGACCGGTGCGGGCGACGCTGGAACTGGCCGGCGGCACGACCGCAAAGCAGAACATCCGCGTCGGCGACGTGGTGCAGCAGCGGATTTTCGGCAACGAGAAGTAGCCGCGCGCCATGGCGCCGGGCCCGGCTGGCAGAGCGCAGGCGTTTGGTAGCAAATAAGAATTTATCCTTGATCTGATCCAGCGAGCGTCTTATAAATGCGGAACATTTGAGCAACATAAGCATTTTCCGCCATGTCCCACACCACGGATCTCCCGCAAGCCGCCATCGATTTCGTCATTGGCCTGCTGCTTCCCATCCTGCTGCCGGCCCTGGCTGGCGATGCCGAAACGGCGCGCGCGATCGCAACGCGTACCCTGGCGGAATACGAACCACGCAGCATGCGCGAGCTACAGCTTGCGGGGGAGGCTGCCGGGTTCAGCCTGAAGACGCTTGTACTTCTGGCCCAGTCATCCGACCCGGCCATGCCGGCGGAGCGGCAGGAAGGCTTGATGAAGCTGGCCACAGCGCTCAGCCGCTCCGGACAGTCTGCGCAACGCAAGCTGGAGTTGCTGCGACGCGCGCGCCGTGCCGCATCTGCCAATGAACCGGCGCCCGACGCAACGCCATCGCCGGTTGAGATGCGCGTGGACGCCGCAGCTGACCTGGAAATAGCGGAATCCTATGTGCAACCGCCCGAACAGCCCGCCGATGCGCCCGCCGAGCCGGCGCCGTCACCCGATCTGGCACAGGCTGAACTGGCCTACCACGCCGCCGCGGCGCAACTGACGCTGATGAAGGCACGGTTCAAGGGCGCGCCGCCGCCGCACTCCCAGGCCGCGCAGCAGATCAAGGCGCAGCAGCGCATCGTCGATATGGCTCGCCTGAAGCTCGACCAGGCACGCCGGCGGCCCGTTCCTGCCGTCCAAGCTGCAGCCGCATGAGAGCCAACCGCATTCGTTTGAACGCGCACGCACCACGAACCCTTGCATCCGGCCGGTCCACGCCATAGGGTCCGGCCGCGTCTGTCGGGGCGTGGCGCAGCCTGGTAGCGCGCCTGTTTTGGGTACAGGAGGTCGTGGGTTCGAGTCCCGCCGCCCCGACCAGTCTAACCGAGGAGTCTCCATGCGGGCCCGCATCTTCCAGCCACCCAAGAACGCCATGCAGTCGGGCTGGGCGAAGACCCATCAATGGGTGCTGGAATTCGTGCCGAACACCGCCAAGCGCCCGGACGCGCTGATGGGCTGGCTCGGCGGCGCGGACACGCAGACTCAGGTGCGGCTGATCTTCGAGACCCGGGACGAGGCGATTGCCTACGCCGATAAGGCCGGCCTGACCTACGAAGTTGAGATCCCCCACCACCGCAAGGTCAAGCCCAAGGCCTATGCCGACAATTTCCGCTACGGCCGGGTGGACAACTGGACGCACTGACCAGCCGGCATGGCCGTCTATACGGAAGTCACCGACGACGCGCTGACGGCCTTTCTGGCTGACTACGACATCGGATCGGTCGTCGCCTTCCGCGGCATCGCTGAGGGCGTCGAGAATTCAAACTATTCACTGCGCACCACTAACGGCGACTTCATTCTCACGCTGTATGAGAAGCGGGTCGATCCGGCGGAACTGCCCTGGTTCCTCGGGCTGATGGATCACCTGGCCGGAAGCGGCATCGCCTGCCCGACGCCAGTGCACGGGCGCGACGGCTCCGCGCTGCGCACGCTGTGCGGGCGGCATGCGGCGATCACCACCTTCCTGCCAGGCGTCTGGCCGCGCCGCGTCCGGGT
>JAFEFW010000205.1 GCA_018240405.1 Pseudomonadota bacterium | reverse complement strand
GTCTGCACGATATCCGCATGCGCGTCATGCAAGCTGTTGAACGGCGCCGGCAGTTCGTACTCCTCAACGATCGCGCCGGCATCCTGCAGCCGCGTCGCCGCTGTCATCAGCGCCGCCTCGCCCGCCGGTTCGATCGCGTGCCAGGCCGGGCTGCGGCACAGTCCGACGCGGAGAGCTTTCGGTCCGGTGACGACGGGCGCCGCCGGCTTTGGCAGGCGGAACTGCTCCGCCACCATGATCAGGTCGTCGACGCAGCGGGCGTACCAGCCGACCGTGTCCAGCGTCATCGACGACATGCGCACGCCCTCGCGCGACACCACGCCCCAGCTTGGCTTCAGGGCATAGATCCCGTTGAACGCCGCCGGCCGGATATGCGAGCCGCCGGTCTGCGTGCCGAAGGCAAACGGCACCTGGAAATCGCCCACCGCCGCACCCGACCCGGAGGATGACCCGCCTGGCGTATGCGCTGGATTGAACGGGTTGGTTGTCAGCGCCTTGCGCCCGCCGGACGCGAACTCGACCGTGTCCGTCTTGCCCAGGATCAGCCCGCCGCCGGCCCGCACGACAGCCACGCAGGCCGCGTCCCGGTTCGTGCGCACATCCGGGTAGATCGGCGAATTATGCGTCGTCGGCATGTCGCGCGTGTCGATGATGTCCTTCACGCCCCAGGGCAGGCCATGCAACGCCGTCTTCGGCGCGACGCCAACCGGCGCCAGCTTGTCCAGTTCACGAGCGTTCCGGATCACCAAATCGCGGTCGAGATGAAGCCAGGCCCGCACCGTGGCCTCGCGTGCCTCGATGCGCGCGAGGCATGACCGTGCAAGTTCCTCGACGGACAGTTTTCGCGCGGCAATCAGCGCGGCGGCTTCGGTGGCGGTGAGTTGGCAAGGTTCCATGACGCGCTCCCGGTTCAGTGCGCCAGGGCGGGGGCGCCGCCGGCGATGGTGGTGCGGTACATCAGGCGCTGGTAGCGCTCATGGTCGAACAGGCTGGCGGTGTGCAGCACCGCGCGATTGTCCCACATGACCAGGTCACCCTGGTGCCACTGGTGGCAGTAGACGAAGCGGGGCTGGGTGATATGCGCGATCAACGTGTCGAGCAGCGCGCGGCCTTCCTCCTCATCCATGCCTTCGATGTGACTGATGACGGCTGGACAGACATACAGCGACTTCGCCCCGGTGGCCGGATGCTCGCGCACCAGCGGCTGCGATACCGGCGGGAAGCCGGCCACCTGCGCCATAGGCTGCGACGGCCGATCCGGATTATGCCGGGCACCCCAGGCGCGCAGGCTGTCGAGTGAATGCACGGCGCGCAGGCCTTCGATCCGCCGGCGCAACGCAGGATCGAGCGAGCGGTAGGCCGCTGTCGCGTCGGCAAACAACGTGTCGCCACCCTCCGGCGGAACAATCTCGCCATAGAACAACGAGGCATCGCTCGGTACATCTCGATACGAACTGTCGGCGTGCCACTGCTCAACGCCGCGTGAGAACGACGCCTTCATGCCGTCACGCTCGACGTTGCCGACGCAGAAAATCTCCCGATGCTCCGGCAGGGTGTTGTCAACGCGGGCATGGATTTCCAGCGGTCCAAAGCGGCGGCTGAACGCTACCAGGTCACCCGGCGCCACGTTCGCACCCGGAATGACCAGCACGCGGTAGCGATGCAGCAGCGCGACGAACTGCATCAGGTGCTCCGGCAGGATGTCGCCGTGGATCGGCATGCCCGAGACCTCGGCGCCGAAGGTCGGGCCGATCTGCCGGGCGGAGATGGTGGCGAACTTGTCCATGGGCGCCTCAGTACTCCTCGAAGATGCGGCGGATCTCCGCGGGATCGCTGGTGCGTGTCAGCGCCACCATCAGCAGGATGCGCGCCTTCTGCCCGGTCAGCGTGTCGGCGCCGTAGAACCCTGCGGCCAGCAGTGACTCCTTGCTGGGCACCACGCGCCCGCTGCCGGCGCGAGAGGATTGCACCACCGCAACGCCCGTCTTTGCCGCCTGCTCCAGCGCCTTTTTTTGCGCCGGTGACGGTGAACCCGAGGGAAAACCGACCGAAACGATGCCCTTGGCGCCGGCCGCGACGACAGCCTCGACCATCGTCGCGTCGGCGCCGGCATAGGCCGGGATAATGTCGACGCGCGGCAGCGCGGCCACCCCCGAAACATCAAACTCCGTATCCGGCGCGCAACGGCGCAGCGGACGGCGGTAGAAAACCACCCGGTCCGGGTCAGCGTAGCCAAGAATGCCGAAGTCCGGCGTCACGAAGGTCTGCACGCGGTAGTTGGACGTCTTCATCACGTCGCGTGCCGCATTGATCTCGTCGTTCAGCACCACCAGCACGCCCATGCCACGCGCCTGCGGCGATCCGGCGACACGGCAGGCATTCAGCAGGTTCAACCCGCCATCGGCGCCGAGCGCTGACGACGGCCGCATCGCCCCGACCACCACGACGGGTACGGAGACCTTGACCGTCAGGTTGAGGAAATACGCCGTCTCCTCCAACGTCGCGGTACCGTGCGTCAGCACCACGCCATCCAGTGTCGGATCGGCGGCGACCGTTTCGTTGATAATGGTCGTCAGCTTCAGCCAGTCCGACGGCTGCAGGTCGGTGCTGGCGATGTTGTTGTAAGGAACCGGCACGATGTCGGCCACGCGCGGCAGTTCCGGCACCGTTGCAATCAGCTCGTCCACCCGCATGAAGCGCCCGGACGTGCTGTATTCGTAGAAGTCCAGACTGTCCCGCCCAACGCCCGATATTGTGCCGCCTGTGCCAATGATCGCGACCTTGGGCAAACGCATGGTAAGGCTCCTGCTGTGGCGTTGGTGGCGTTTGCTGCAGTGCAGCACGTCCAGGCAGGGCTGGCAACTTCCCTGCCATGGCCGCGTTGCGGCCGTGGTTACGACAAGGACACCCAGATGCGTTTTGTTCGTTGGCTCGCGGTGCTGCCGTTCCTGGGCGTGCTGATCGGGGTGCCGCTGCTGAACCAGGTCGAGCCCATGGTGCTCGGCATGCCGTTTGTATTGGCGTGGCTGGTCATGTGGATCGTGGTGAGCGCCGCAATCATGACGATCATCTATACGGTCGATCCCGCCAACCGAGACGACACGCCATGAACGCTGCTCTCGCCATCATCGCGCTGACCATTGTCGGCGTGCTGGCACTGGGCCTGCGTGCCCGGCGCGGTAAGGAGATGGACCTGGAGCAGTGGACGGTCGGCGGCCGCGGCTTCGGCACCGTCCTGGTCTTCGTCCTGATGGCAGGCGAGATCTACACGACGTTTACCTTCCTGGGTGGCAGTGGATACGCCTACGGCCACGGCGCGGCAGCGTATTACATCCTGGGCTATGGCTGCCTCGCCTATATCCTGTCCTACTGGCTGCTGCCGGCGATCTGGCGTTACGCCCACCAGCACCGCCTGATCTCGCAGCCCGACTTCTTCGCCCGCAAATACGACAGTCCCGCGCTGGGGGTGCTCATCGCGGTGGTCGGGATCGTGGCCCTGGTGCCGTATCTGGTGCTGCAGCTGAAGGGGTTGGGGATCATTGTCGACGCTGCGGGCTATGGCGCGATCTCTCCAACGATAGCCGTCTGGATCGGCGCGGCGGTCGTCACCGTCTATGTCATGGTCTCCGGCGTGCACGGATCAGCGTGGACCGCCGTGGCGAAGGACATCCTGATCCTGGCGGTGGTGCTGTTCCTGGGCATCTATCTGCCCTGGCACTACTACGGCGGCATCGGCGCGATGTTCACCGCCGTGCATGAGGCGAAGCCGGGCTTCCTGGCACTGCCGGCGCAGGGTGAAAGCCCCGCCTGGTTCGTCTCCACGGTCCTGCTGACCGCGCTTGGCTTCTATATGTGGCCGCACACGTTCGGGTCGCTGTTCACCTCGAAGAATGATCGCGCCTTCCGGCGTAACGCGGCATTGATGCCGCTCTATCAGTTGATCCTGCTGTTTGTGTTCTTCGTCGGCTTCACCGCCATCCTGCAGGTGCCGGGACTGAAGGGGCCGGATATCGACCTGTCGCTGCTGCGCCTGTCGATGCAGACTTTCGATCCCTGGTTCATCGGCGTCATCGGCGCCGCGGGCGTGCTGACCGCCTTGGTGCCGGGCTCCATTATCCTGGTGGCGGCAGCGACGCTGATTGCCAATACGCTATTCCGCGTTGCGCATGCCAAGGCGACTGATGCCACGGTCTCGCGGGTCGCCCGCCTGATGGTGCCGGTGGTGGCGTTGGTGGCCGTTTGGTTCACGCTCAGCGGCGGACAGACCATCGTCGCGCTGCTGCTGATGGGCTATGCCTTCGTCACACAGCTCTTCCCTTCGCTGGTCTGCAGCCTGCTGCCGCGGAACCCGGTGACGAAGGAAGGCGCGTTTGTGGGCATCTGCGTCGGGGTCGCGACGGTGGCGGTAGTGACGATTACGCATACGACGTTCGGCACGCTGTTTCCGGCGCTGCCGCAGGCGGTGAAGGACCTCAACATCGGCGTCGTGGCCCTGGTGCTGAACGTGGCGTCCACCGCCGTGGTCAGCGCGGTGACACGGCACCGGGCGGCCTATGCCTGAATGAAGACACTGCTGATCGTCTGGCACTCCCGCACCGGCGGCGCGCAGCAGATGGCTGAAGCGGCGTCGTCCGGCGCGGCGGACGAAACCGCGATAAGGACCCGGATGCTGCCGGCGGCACAGGCCGAGCCGGAGGATGTTCTGGCGGCCGATGGCTACCTGTTTGCGACGCCTGAGAATCTCGCGGCGTTGGCTGGTGTTATGAAGGACTTCTTCGACCGCTGTTATTACCCGGCGCTGGACCGCATCAACGGCCGCCCCTACGCCTGCGCAATCAGCGCTGGGAGCGATGGCAGCAACGCCGCTCGGCAGATCGCCCGCATTGTCACGGGATGGCGGCTGCGGCCCGTGGCGGAGCCTCTGATCGTCTGTACACGCGCCCAGACGCCGGAGGCCATTCTGGCGCCGAAGCGGATCGAGGCTGCGGACCTGGCGCGGTGCCGGGACCTGGGTGCGGCCCTCGCTGCCGGCATGGCGGCCGGTATCTTCTGAGCATGCCTGGGGGCTGGCCGATGTGCTATTCCACAGGTCACGAGAGGTGATGTGCCATGGCAAAGGTTCACTATCGGGTTGTGCCGCATGACGGAGGCTGGGCCTACACGTTGGAAGGCGCTTTTTCAGAGCCGTTTCGGACCAAGGAGCTGGCGCTCGCTGCGGCCCGGCGCGTCGCGCAGGAGCAGCATGTGCCGGGAGACCTGACACAGATTCATTACCAGGATGCGTCGGGCCGCTGGCATTCGGAGTTGTCGGAGCCGGATGACCGGCCCGATGCCGATGTCGAAGGCTAGCGACCGCCGCGTGACTTCACGGTATACTCGCGTGTGCTCCGCGTCGGATTGATTTTCTTTGCCGGTCCGGCACCCTGGTCGAGGCTGAAGCGCCGCTAATCAATCCGACACGGAGCACACGCGAGTATCCACGAAGTATCACTCAGGGTGGTACCAGCGGTCTTGTCTTCAGGCGACTGGGCGCGACGTGTGACCGGGTCTAACAAGGGAGGAGACTGGCTGCATGGATCGGCTCGCACCATTCAGGATCAGCGTTTGCGGCATCGAGGAGCTCGAGGGCCACTGCGAAACCGGTGTCAGTCACGTCCTGTCTATCCTCGACCCGGATTGGCCGGTGCCGGAGGCGTTTGGCGCTTTCGGCGAGCATGTGAAGCTGGAGCTGCGCTTTCACGACGTGATCGAGGCGGATCTGCCCGGCCGCATCCATCCGACGCGGCAGGATGTGATGGACGTGCTGGCGTTGGGCCAGACCCTGCTGGCAGAGCCGCCGTCTGACGCGCACCTGCTGGTGCATTGCCATGCCGGCGTATCGCGCTCCACCGCCTCGATCGCCGTGATCCTGGCGCAGGCGCTGCCGGATGTGCCGGCAGAGCGGATTTTTGCCCACATCCTGGAGGTGCGGCCGCAAGCCTGGCCCAATCTCCGCATTCTGGAACTGGGCGATGATATCCTCGGCCGCAGCGATCTGGCGCGGGCGGCGGGCGCGATTTACCGCCGGCAATTGGATCGCGGGGAGCAATTGGCCGAGGTGATGCGTGCCAACCAGCGCGGCCGGGAGGTCGAGGCGGCCGTTCGGGCCGGGCGCAGCGTATAGCACGACCGGGCGCCGCCACCCGGCCGTGCCCGCCGGTGTCAGCTCAGCCGGAACCCGGGATATCCCTCTGCCGCGATGGCGTCGCAGCGCTTCTTGTAGCCGGCGAACCCGCCGACATAGGGCATGAACACGCGCGGCTTGCCGGGGATGTTGGCGCCCATGTACCAGGAGTTGGCCAGCGGGTACAATGTGCTGTCCGCCACCTTGTTGACGTGGTCGACCCATTCCTCCTGCGCCTGCGAGTCGGCCTCGATGCGCGTCTTGCCATGCTCACGCAGATACGTCATGGCCTCG
>JAFEFW010000204.1 GCA_018240405.1 Pseudomonadota bacterium | reverse complement strand
GCGACGACATCGCAGAACCGTTTCGGGTCCTGGGCGTCGACCTCGATATCGAACACGTCGATCCCGGCGAATTTCTTGAACAGGACGGCCTTGCCCTCCATCACGGGCTTGCCAGCCAGTGCGCCAATATTGCCGAGGCCGAGGACGGCGGTGCCGTTGGAGATGACGGCGACCAGGTTGCCGCGGGCGGTGTAGTCGAACGCGGCGTCGGGATCGGCCTTGATGGCGTCACAGGCGGCGGCGACGCCGGGCGAATACGCAAGGGCGAGATCGCGCTGCGTCGCCATGCGCTTGGTCGGCTCGATCGCCAGTTTTCCAGGTCGCGGCAGGCGGTGGTAGTCGAGTGCGGCCTTACGGAAGTCGTCGTCCATGGGGGCTCCCCAGCTTCGTCGCCCCGGTTGTCTTACAGCAAGGGGAGAGCAGGGGGGAGGGTGCTCGGCAGGTGCACTCCACGACCCGGTTGCTGATGACCTCATGGCGGACAGCCGCATGGTGGCTGTTCCAGCAACAACCTGCCGCGCTCTTAGCAGGTTTCGTGCGAAGCCTGCCCGCCGCTAGGGCCGGAGGCCACAGCCATGGACCAGGAGGCGGCTCCGCCTGCCGGCGGTGGTGGCGGAAACCGTATTCAGGCCCCTGGCAAGCGCCACGAACGGTGACACTTCGCAAGAATCGCGTTGCGTGTGCTTCGGTCGTTCGGCTTCTATTTGGTGGCTTCCCCATCTCGACGAGGCCGCTGCGCATGTCCGATACGATCGCTGTCCCGGCCGCGACGCCCGGCGGCCTGGCACGATGGGGCCAACTCGGCCTCGGGCTCATCTGCATGATGACGATCTCCAGCCCGCAATATGTCTGGACCCTGTTCACCAAACCGTTCGGAACGACGCTTGGGGCTTCAGCGACGGCGATCCAGGTAACGTTTTCTCTGCTGATCGTGCTGCAGACGTTCTTTTCACCGTTCCAGGGCTGGCTGGTCGATCGGTTCGGGCCACGCCTGCTCATCTGCATGGGCTGCGCGATGGCCGGCCTGTCATGGGTGCTGGCTTCCTTTGTCACGTCGCTGGCCGGCCTCTACCTGACCTACGGTGTGATCGGCGGGCTGGGTTCTGGCATCGTCTACATTGGTGTGGTCGGTCAGATGGTTGCGTGGTTTCCTGACCGCCGCGGCCTGGCGACCGGCGTCGTCGCGGCCGGTTACGGCATGGGCGCGATGCTGACCACGTTTCCGATCAGCCACGCGCTGGATGTCATCGGCTACCAGGCGACGCTGCTGCGGTTTGGCGCCGTGTTCGGGACAATCGGGTTCGTCGCGGCGCTGGGCCTGCGCCGTGCTCCGTCGATACGCAGCGCCGGTGAAGCGGCGACCGGCGCGTCGACAGCGGAGATGCTGCGCTCACCGATCTTCTGGCTGATGTTCATCATGATGACGATGATGGCGACCTCGGGCCTCATGGTCACCTCGCAGATGGCCACCTTTGCCGAAGCGTTCGGCGTTGGCAGCGCGGTGGTCTGGGGCATCGCGGCGCTCCCGCTGGCGCTGACCGTCGACCGCTTCACCAATGGCCTGACCCGGCCGTTTTTCGGGTGGGTCTCCGACCGCATCGGCCGCGAGGTCACCATGGGCATCGCCTTCGCGCTGGAGGCTGCGGCCATGGCGTTATGGCTGTCCCAGCGCTCCGATCCGGTCATGTTCGTCCTGTTGTCTGGCCTGGTGTTCTTTGGCTGGGGGGAGATCTTTTCGCTGTTCCCGGCCGCCCTGACGGACACGTTTGGCATGCGGAATGCCACCCGCAATTACGGCTGTCTGTTCGTCGCGCAAGGTGTTGGCGGCATTTTCGGTGGTCCGATGGCCTCGGTGCTGCATGACGCTACCGGGTCCTGGACGACGGTGTTCGGTGTCGCGATCGGCGTGGACCTGCTGACCGCATTTCTTGCGCTGGCGGTCCTGAAGCCGATGCGAGCCAGCTATCGGGCGCCGCGTTAGCCCGCCGTTAATCTGCCTGCTGCAGAAACAGAAACGGCGGTCGGATGTCCCGACCGCCTTTTCCGGAAGGAGGCAGATGATGGCCACTACCCATCAGACTACCCTGCGGAAGATTGTGATCATTCTGATCGTCAAGATCAAGTTGATTCGCAAACGACGCTAGGGGACGGGCTGGGCGGCCGGTCGCAAGGCCACCGCCCGGCCTACTCCTTCCACCTTTTCACACACTGCGGAGGTACCTGCCGCGACACGTATCAACCAGCACTGGCGCCATCGTCCCGACCGGTTCATGCTCCCGCGATGACTGGGGAGCAGCACGCATCGCAGGGCGAAGCGCGGACCATCCGCATGAGCGCCGGTCCGGGCGGGTCCGTCACCTACGACGTGAACCTGCCGCCCGAGGATCTGCCCAGCGTCTGCAAGCGCGACCTGGAACTCGCCTGGTATGCCGCCCGGGATGCTGCGATCCAACAACGGTGGGACTCCGTGCGCGCGTTCCGGTTCAACCGTGCGGATGGCAGCCACACCGACCTGGCGCTCGCGGACCGCGACGCGCGTTGCTGGGCCGGCGCCGTCGATCGCAGCGTCGGCTTGACCAGCGCTACCGGCATGTCCCTTTGCCTGCGCCTGCTCGCCCTGGTCGACCTGCTGGCGCGGGCGCCCTGGGCACGCCCACTCTGCCGCCTGGCGCGCGACGGCGCCGAGTTTCATCCGGCGCTGTTGCGCGCCGCGGCGACTCAGCCCTTGACCCAGGACGCTCGTTTCGATGAAGCGGGGTTCCGCCTGCGGCTCAACCGATTCGCCGCCGGCTTCCAATTGGAGGCGCCGTCGCAGGGCGACGCCGGCCGTCGTCTGTCAGGAGCCGCTTCATGACCCGCCTCATTGCCACCCTCATGCTGACCGGCATGACGCTGTGCGCCTGCGACAACATTCCGGCGCCGCTGCGCAGCCAGGAACAGGCCGACGCCCAAACGATCGCCGCCTGCCGGGCGCGCGCCAATGAGGTTTACGATCAGCAGAACCGCGGCGCGATCTTCAGCCAGCAGTCACAGGTCAACATGCCCTACTCGGCCAACTGGACACCGGATGTGCCGAACCGGGGCCTGTCACAGGTGTTCGGCTTCGACCGCATGGTGAATGACTGCGTGCGCAACACTGGGACCGGCACGTCACGCACCCCGACCGGCAGCACCGCTGGCATCACCACCCCCAGCGGCCCGACCACCGGCGAGAAGACCGCACCGCCGCCACCGCCGGCCCGGCCCTGACCGGCACGCGCGATGGCCAGCTTTTCCGCGATCGGCGGAGTCCTGGCGCAGCGTAATGCCCGCATCTTCTACTCCGGTAGCATCGTCTGCTGGACCGGGTCATGGATTCAGCGCATCGCCACCGACTGGCTGGCTTGGGAGCTGACCCACTCGGCGCTGTGGGTGGCGGTCATCGCTTTCTGCAACCTGGCGCCGTCGGTGGTAATCTCGCCCATCGCCGGGGTCATCGCCGACCGGCTGGACCGGGTGAAGCTGACCATGGCGAGCCAGTTCGTCTCGGTTGCCCAGGCTGTGATCCTGGTGGTCCTGATCCTGACCGGACTGATCCGCGTCGAGTTCATGGCATTTCTCACCCTCTGCAACGGTGCCGCCGAAACCTTCTCCCAGCCCGCCCGGCAGTGCCTGATTCCGGGCCTGGTGCCGCGCCAGTACCTGCCCGGCGCGGTGGCGCTGAACTCGCTGACCTACAACGCGGCCCGGTTCGTCGGTCCGGCGATTTCCGGGCCCATGATCGCGCTCTGGGGCGTGGTGCCGTCGATAGCCCTGAACGCCTTCGCCTTCGCCTATGCCAGCCTGACCATGGTGCTGCTTCGGCTCGACCCTGAAGTGCGGCTGGGCAAGCGCAGTGGCGCCAGCATCCTGCAGGACGCGCTGGAGGGCATCCGCTACGTCACGCGCCACCGTGGCATCGGTCCGGCCATGCTGTTCGCCGCCACTGTCGGCATGACGCTACGGTCGGTGCCGGAGATGCTGCCGCCCTACGTCGCCGATATTTTCGGCCGCGGCGCCGAGGGGCTGGCGACGCTGGCCAGCACCATGGGCTGTGCCGCACTGATCGGCGGTTTCCTCATTGCCATTCGCGGCCGCATGACCGGGCTGACGCGGATCGCTGTTGGCTGCGGCCTGGTGCTGGCGATCTTCACCGCCGGCTTCGTCGCTACCTCCAGCTTCGCCGTCGGGGTCATCTGCATTGCCGCCATGGGCGCGGCGACGACCATTCATGGCATCTCCTGCCAGACCTTGCTGCAGAACAGCGCCTCGCCCGGCATGATCGGCCGCGTGCTCAGCACCTGGGGCATGATCACGCGCGCCGCGCCGGCGATGGGGGCGCTGATCTACGGCGCCGCCTCGGAGTTTTTTGGCCTGCGCATTCCGGTGCTGGTCGGCGTCGTCATTTGCATGTGTGTGTTCGTCTGGACCTGGGTCCGCCTACCCAGGATGGCGACGTTGCTGGAAAGCGGCGTGCCGGCCGCCAACCCGCGCCCGCGGCATCCCGCCGCCG
The DNA here is from genome assembly GCA_018240405.1 of Pseudomonadota bacterium. Taxonomy (GTDB): domain Bacteria; phylum Pseudomonadota; class Alphaproteobacteria; order Acetobacterales; family Acetobacteraceae; genus Rhodopila. Next base: position 1,937 of record JAFEFW010000204.1, on the reverse strand, counting down.
GATAAAGCGAGACGGTGAGGCTGCGCCTCGTCGCGGGACATGCCATATGAGCGGCATGGACATCACCCGCATCCCGGGCTCGCGGATCGTCGAGGTCGCGCGTCTGGCGTTTTCCATCCCTGACGTCGATTTCCTCTGCTTTGGCGAATCCGATCAGCCCAGCCCAACGGCGGCCAGGGTTGCGGCAGTGAAGGCGCTGGAGGACGGCGAGACTCGTTATCCGGACGTGCGCGGCCTGCCGGAGCTACGCACGGCGTTGGCCGAATATCTGTCCGGCCTGCATGCGAAGCCGGTGGCGGAGAGCCGCATCCAGGTCACAGCCTCCGGCATGGCGGCGTTCTCGGTCGCACTGGCGGCCGTGGTCCGCCACGGGGATCGCGTTGTCATGCACAGCCCGACCTGGCCAAACATTGGCAATGCGCTGCGCCTGCGCGGCGCCATCGTCGAGGAACTGGACCTGGAAGTGCAGCCTGACGGCGGCTTCCGGCTCGACCTGGACCGGCTGGACACGCTGATGGCCGGGGCGCGCGCCTTCGTGCTGAATTCGCCCGGCAATCCGACCGGGTGGACGGCGACCGCTGCCGAACTGCAGGCGATCAAGGAGATCGTGCAGCGCCACGGCGCTTGGCTGATCTCGGATGAGGTCTATTCCCGGCTGGTCTACGACGGCAGCCCGGCCGCGCCGTCACTGCTGGATATCGCGGAGCCGCACGATCGGGTCATCGTCTGCAACAGTTTTTCCAAGACCTGGGTCATGACCGGCTGGCGGCTCGGCTGGCTGGTGATGCCGGAGGGCGTATCCGAGGCGGTAGCCGATCTGGTGGAAGTCAGCCACTCCGGCGTCGCGCCTTTCACCCAGCGGGCCGGCATCGCCGCCATCCGCGATGTCGCCACAGTAGAGGCGTTCCGCCAGCACTGTGCAATCGGCCGAGCGCTGGCGGGCGAAGGATTGGCTGGGCTGAACGGCGTGCGCTACCGGCCGCCGGACGGTGCCTTCTACGCGTTTCTGAAGGTGGAGGGTTTGCACGACAGCCTGGACCTGGCGAAGAAACTGGTCACCCGGCATGGCGTTGCCGTCGCACCCGGCGTCGCTTTCGGCACCGCCGGGGAAGGCTGGCTGCGCGTCTGTTACGCGCAGTCGGCGCCGTTGATGCAGCGGGCGATGCAGCGCCTGCGCGACGGATTGCGTGCGGAGATGCGATCATGAGTGGAACTGCCAAACCCGTCTGCGGCGTCTGTGGTGCTGCCGCCCGCCCCGCATTCCGGGCGCCGCAGCCCGAGATCGCCCCCGATCTGGATATGCGGCCTGGCGAGCCGGCGCGCTCGACGCTGGCCGACTGGATCCAGACCTGCCGCCGCTGCACGGCCGCTGCGCCGGACCTCGCGGCGCTGCCGGCCGAGGCGCGGGCGGCGGTGGAGTCGGCTGACTACAAGGAGCTGACCACCAGCGTGCTGGAGGAGACGCTGCCATTCCGCCGCTGGGCGCTGATCTGCGAGCGCATCGGTGACCAGGCAAATCAGGCCGAGGGCCTGCTGCAGGCGGCCTGGGCGGCGGATGATGCGGCAGCGATGTCCGAAGCCGCCCATCTGCGCGCCGGCGTCGCCGCGCTCTGGGCCGGGACGACGGATATCGAGATCGGGCTGCGCCGCCTGGACGTGCTGCGCCGGGCCGGCGCGTTCGAGGAGGCCGCTTCCTGGGCCGACACGCTTGCCGGACGGACGCAGGAGGAGACGGCAACGGCCATCATCCGCTTCCAGCGTAGCCGCATCACAATGCGCGACCTGGGGCGCCATTTGATCAGCAGTGCCATGCCGCCGCCGGCGCACGCGCCGCACGTATCACATGGTAAGCGGGCAACGACGGGTTTCTGGTCACGCCTGTTGCGGCGGTCATAGGGCGCGTGCGACGCGGCCTATAGCTGGAATGCCTGCCAGAT
>JAFEFW010000203.1 GCA_018240405.1 Pseudomonadota bacterium | reverse complement strand
GCCACCATCGCCGCCGCCATCCACATCAGCGGCACGGCGTTGTGCCACACACGCTCCCCGCTGCGGTCGGAACTGCGGCCCCACAGCACCATCCACACCGCGGCGATGCCGAACGGCACCGCGTTGACCAGGCCGGTGCCGAAGTTACTCAGCCCAAACGACTTCACCAGCTGCGGCATCCACAGCGACAGCGAGGTCGAGGCGCCCGAGGCACTGGCATAGACCAGCGCCATGATCAGCACGGTCGGGTTGGTGATCACCTTCCAGACCGAGTCGTGCGCCACTTTCGGCGCGCGCTGTGCCTCACCCTGCAGCTTGGCGGTCAGCCAGCCCTGCTGCTCTGCCGTCAGCCAGTGTGCGTGCTCCGGCCGGTCGGTCAGCCAGGCGAAGGCGGCGATGCCCAGCAGGATGGTCGGCAGGGCTTCCAGAATAAAGATCCACTGCCAGCCGCCCAGCCCGAGGACGCCGTCCATGCCGAGGATGGCGCCGGAAATCGGTGAGCCGATCAGGCCAGCCACCGGGATGGCGACCATGAAGATGCCGACGATCTTCGCCCGGTATTCCGCCGGGAACCAGTAGGTCAGGTAGAGGATGACGCCGGGGAAGAACCCCGCCTCGGCCGCCCCCAGCAGGAAGCGCAGGATCAGGAACGAGGTCGGGCCGCCGATCAGCGCAAAGGCTGCCGACACCACACCCCAGGACAGCATGATCCGCGCAATCCAGGTGCGCGCGCCGAACCGCGCCAGAGCCAGGTTGCTCGGCACTTCCAGAATGAAGTAACCGATGAAGAAGATGCCGGCGCCCAGGCCATAGGTCTTTGGATCGATGCCTACTGCCTTGTTCATCTGCAGCGAGGCAAAGCCGACATTCACCCGGTCAATGTAGCAGAGCAGGTAGGCAAGAATCAGGAACGGCATCAGACGCCACGATACGCGGCGCATAGTCTCCCGCTCCAGGCGGTCGACCGCCGGGCTTGTTTGCGACACTTGTTTATCCCCCCTACGTCCCGGGATTTTGTTAAATGCTAAGCGCGATTCAGACGTACCGCCAGACTCAGGGCCTGGGCACCTTTGGAACCCGTAAGCTTACACCGGCGTCGCGCCACCTAGCCCAAGCACAGCCGGCGGCGGGCATCACCAATGCGCGCGACGTGTGCGCGGGCTCGCCCCGATATTGTTGAAATCGGAACGATCCGCCTCTTGACGTCCATCACCACAGGCCATCGTCAGTCCGGGAAGCGGTCACCGGGTCCACCTTGCAACAGTGGTCTACAGGCCATGCGCGCGTGGTTATGGCAGAAGCACAAATGGCGACGGCCTCACTCTCTACGGCCGCCACACTCGCAACTGCCAACCTGCCGCGAAACGAAAGGCCAGCGGCGCTACGCGCAGCGCAGGCGGTGCAGCGTGATCTCCGGCGGGCAGTTGAGCCGTACGGCGACAATCGAACTGCCTGCGCCGCGTGCGGTGTAGCCGGCCATCCCCTCATACCGCCACGCCCCTGCGCCGTAGCGCCGCGGCAGGTTCGAGTCCAGGGTCAGCGGGATACCGCCGGGCAGGCAGAGTTGGCCGCCATGGGTGTGACCGCTCAGCATGACGTCGAACTCGGCATGGGCAGCCTGGCGGTAGATTTCCGGCGTGTGCGACAGCAGCACCGAGAACGCGTCTTGCGGGATCGGATCGCCAGCCTTCTCGATATTGTCGACGCGGAAGAAATGCGCATCGTCGACCCCGGCGAGATAGATGCGCGCGCCGTCGCGCTCCAGCGGGATGCACTCGTTCAACAGCATCCGGATGCCCATCGCCTCCAGCGCCGGCACCATGCGGATGGTATCGTGGTTGCCCAGCACGCCATAGACCGGTGCCCGCAGATGCGCCTGAACCTCCGCCACGCCGTCCAGGGCCCGTTGATGCGGACCAAACGTAGCGCCGCGATAGTCGCCGGTCAGCACACATAAATCGTAGTCCAGCCCGGGCAGCAGATCGATCACGCGCCGCATCGCGGGCCCGCTGATATCGGCGTGCAGATCAGTAATGTGCAGCAGCGTGAAGCCATCAAACGCGCGCGGCAGGCGTGGGCTGGTGATCTCGTTCCGCACCACCTGAACGGCGCCCGCATTGCGCACGCCGCGGCGGTACAGCCCCGCCAGCCGCAATGTCGTCCGGATTACCGTGTGGATCGAGTACCAGTTCTCGATATGGAAGAAATTCAGGCCCTGGCCAAAGATCTGCGCTTCATGGGCGGCCTCGATGCCCAGTCGTTGGCGCGCATGCAGGCGGCCCAGGCGCTGCTCGAGGAACGCCCTGATCTGCTGCTCATCGTCCGGGTAGGTGAGGTCGGCTGGCATGGAACCGTATCAACCGATGATGTCTACCAGTGCGTCACCGGGCGCTCTGCCACCGGCTCAGCGCTGGTCAACTCGATCTTCTCGGCTTCATGGCGGATCACCATGCTCTCGCCTTCCCGCAGGCTGTAGCGGGCCGTGCCGGTGTCGATCTCCACGTCCAGAATCCGGCCGCGGTGGGTCAAAGGAAATTGCAGCACGGCTTGGTCCTGGGGTGCTCTGCGAGGCCAGAAGGACAAGATACTGTCGTCGTCTCGCATGCCGGCCATGCCATACGCAAGCATCATCCAGGTGCCGCCCATCGCGGCGATATGGCACCCGTCCTTCACGTTCCCGCCGACATCCGCGAGGTCCATCAGCAGTGCCGCCATCCCGTATTCGATAGCCTTGTCGATCTCACCAATCTGCGCCGCCACAATGGCCTCGATGCAGGAGGAGAGGGACGAATCACCGGTGGTGAGCGGATCGTAGAACATGAAGTTCAACCGCTTGGTCTCCAGCGAGAAGCGGCCGCCGAGCAGGAACATGGCCAGGACGATGTCGGCCTGCTTGATAACCTGCTTCCGGTAGATGTTCAGCGGGTGATAGTACAGCAATAAAGGAAAATGATTGGCCGGTGTATTGGCGAAGTCCCACGGCTCGCGCTCCAGGAAGCTGTCGTCCTGCGGGATGATGCCGCGCTTCTCGTCATAGGGAACATACATGGCATTGGCGGCATGCGCCCATTCCTCGATCTCGGCCGGGTCCAGCGCGGTGCGGGAGACGAGTTGCCGGTAAGCGTCAGGGTGCGACGATTGCAGGTCCTGAACCACTTGCGACGCGTAGCGCAGGTTCTCCTCGGCCATCAGGTTTGTATAGGCATTATTATTGACAACGGTGTTGTACTCGTCGGGGCCGGTGACCGAGTTGATGCAGAACCGGCCGTCCTTGGCGTCCGAGTAGAACCCCAGGTCACGCCACAAGCGTGCGGTTTCCACCAGCATCTCGGCGCCGTACTCATGCAGGAACGCCTCGTCGCCAGTGGCCGTGACGTATTTGCGCAGCGCGTACATGATGTCGGCGTTGATGTGGTACTGAGCCGTGCCGGCAGCGTAATAGGCAGACGCCTCCTGCCCGTCGATCGTGCGCCAGGGATACAGCGCGCCGCGATGGCCGAGCAGGCGCGCGCGCGCTCTGGCGGCGTCCAGCATGCGGTAGCGGAACATCAGCAGGTTCCGGGCGATCCGCGGCGTGGTGTAGATCAGGAACGGCAGCAGGTAGATTTCAGTGTCCCAGAAGTAGTGCCCTTCGTACGCCTGCCCGGTCAGCCCCTTTGCCGGCACGCCCGCATTATCGGCACGCGCCGAAGCCTGCATGGCCTGGAACAGGTTGAACCGGATGGCCTGCTGGATTTCCACCGTCGAGCGCTTGATTCGCGCCTCCCGCAGGTCGTGGATGCGCATATCGCTGCGCCGCCAGAAATCGTCCATGCACCGCTGCTGTGCGGTCAGCAGGTCCTGGAACCCGTTGCGCATCATACGGTCCAGCGTCCACTCGACGCGGCCGCAGAGTTCCTGCGCCGTCGCTGTCTGGGTGGTATGATAGACCATGTATTTGGTCAGGTGAATCGCGCTGCCCTGGCGCGCCTCCACAGTGAAGGCAACCTGGCCGAAATCCTCATGCTGCTCTGTCCGGCTGGTCGTTGCGCAGGCGGTGTCCAGCAGGTGGTCGATGCCGCAGGCGAGGCGCAGGCGGCTGCCCAGTGTCTCATGGCATAGCAGCACGCGCTGCTCCCGGGCGTAACCTGCGGCGGGATGCAGCACGCGGCCACTGAAGCCGCGCGACTGCCGCGGATCGTCGGCGACGGTGGAGCCGCTCGTCTGGTTGGCGGACATTTCCGATGACAGAACGACAGGCGCGTCCGCGTTCAGCAGTTCAACACGGTATGAAATGGCGGCGACGTGCCGGTGCGCGAGCGACACCAGGCGGCGGGAGGTGATCAGCACTTCCTTTCCCGCCGGCGTCTGCCACAGGATTTCCCGGTCCAGTGTCCCGGCCCGCATGTTCAGGCGGCGGTCGTAGCGCAGGATGGTCGCGCTGGGCAGCCAGAATGGTTCGTCGTCGACGAACAGCTTGATGGTCTTGCTGTCGGTGACGTTCAGGATGGTCTGGCCGGTCTTCGCGAACCCGTAGGCGTCCTCGCCGTAGAGGATTGGGCGGACCTCATAGAACCCATTGATCAGCGTGCTGTTCTCAACCGCCGGTCCGCCTTCCTCCGGGCAACCGCGCATGCCGAGATAGCCATTGCCGAGGGCCAGTACGGTCTCGAACTGCGCCAGGAAGTCCGGATTGAAGCGTCTTTCGATGATGTTCCATTCGTCCGCCGGGTAATCATGCTGCGGCGGCCGCAGGCGTTCATGACGGATCATCGAGTCTCCGCAGCTCTGGTGGCGTATGTGGTTCAGGACCCCAGGACAAGCAGGCAGGCGCAATGGGGTAAATCTGTGGCCGCTTCGTGCTCAGGCTTGGGCCGTCTGCGCTGCCAGCCATTGCTGATGGTGGGTTCGGACCACCGCCACGGCCTGGTCTGCGTTATCCACGCATGTTGGGATGCGCATATCCTCGGCACTTGCCAGCTCAAACCCCGGGCGCAGCATCTGTGCCGACGCCCAATCCACCAGGCCCTTCCACATCGGGCCGGCAAAGACCAGGGGCGTGTCGTGCAGGTGGCGCACCTGCAGCAACTGCCAGACCATCATCGCTTCCAGCACTGTGCCGATGCCACCCGGCGCCACGATATAGGCATCGGACATCAGCACGAACTGGTGCAGACGGGTGAAGAACGTCTCATGCTCAAACGCCTGCGCGACGAACGGGTTGACTGCCTGTTCGAACGGCAGGTTCACGCGGATCCCGATGCTTTGCCCCCGCCCCTCCGCCTGCGACTGGTGCGCGCCTTCATTCGCAGCCTGCATCAGGCCCGGGCCACCGCCGGTGATGATGTCGCAGCCCATTTCGGTCAGCAGCGCGCACATGCGCCGCACTTCCTCATAAACAAAGTGACCCTGCTCCGGCCGGGCGGAACCGAACACGGTTACGCGGTAGCGGTCCCGCTTCGATGGCCGCATGCGGCTGAGGTTGTTCACCGTGGCCCACAGACCGAACAGCGTGTCGGTCAGGATGCGCCGCACCGCATCTTCATCCGCCAGGCTGACGGTGGTCCCGTGCTGGGGGATCGGCAAGTCCGAGGTCACTGGGCGCTACCCGCTAATATGGCCATACCCATTCAGCCAGTTCTGTTCGGTCGCTGCCATAGGTACGTGCGTAGGTCAGATTGTCGATAATCGCGTTCTTCATTTCCTCTTTCAGGTGCGCCGCACGTTCCTGCAGGCCCGGCACGCGGTCGATCACGTCAATCACCAGGTTGAAACGGTCGATCTGGTTCAGCATCGCCAGTTCTAGTGGCGTATTGATGTTGCCCTTCTCCTTGTAACCGCGCACATGCAGATTGTCGTGGTTGTGGAACCGGTAGGCCAGCTTGTGGATCAGCCACGGATAGCCGTGGAAATTGAAGATGATTGGCTTGCTCGTGGTAAAGAGGCCGTCGAAGTCGCGGTCCGTCATGCCGTGCGGATGTTCCGATGCCGGCTGCATCCGGTACAGGTCGACAACATTCACGAAACGCAGCTTCAGCTCCGGCAGGCGCTCGCGCAGGATCGCCGTCGCCGCCAGCGCCTCCAGCGTCGGAACGTCGCCGCAGGAGGCCATCACCACGTCCGGCTCCGAACCCTGGTCATTGCTCGCCTTGCCCCAGATGCCGACACCCTTGGTGCAGTGGGTGATCGCCTGGTCGATGGTCAGGAACTGCATGTGCCGCTGCTTGTCGGCGACAATGACGTTCACGTAGTTGGTCGAGCGCAGGCAATGGTCGGCCACCGACAGCAGGCAGTTCGCGTCCGGCGGCAGATAGATGCGCGCCACCGAGGCGCTCTTGTTGGTCACCAGGTCGATGAAGCCCGGATCCTGATGGCTGAAGCCGTTGTGGTCCTGCCGCCAGACTGTCGAGGACAGCAGGATGTTTTCCGACGCGATCGGCGCCCGCCAGGGCACGTGGTTCTTCGAGATGTCCAGCCATTTGGCGTGCTGGTTGAACAT
>JAFEFW010000202.1 GCA_018240405.1 Pseudomonadota bacterium | reverse complement strand
CGCCGGCTGCAGCCGGCGGAATGAGGCTTCCGGTGTGGGTCAGGTGAACCGGGTCTGCGCCCACCCCTCGGCGAATGGCGTATTCATCAGCGGACGGGATCGTTTCTCGGTGTATAGCCACACCCCGTCCACCCGCCGGTAGCGCTCGTTCTCGATGCTGGCGCGCCACATCGCCCGGTTACCCTCGGCTAGCGTGCAGGGCATGAACAGATACCACTGCGCCTGCGCCGTATCGCGGTCGACATGGATCTGCCCGTTCAGGCTGTAATGGATGGCGAACGAGAAAATGCCGCCGGCGCCCTTGAAAAAGCTGCGAATGGCCTCGCGGCCTTGGAAGCGGCCCAGACCGGGACTCTCCCATACGGCATCCTCGGCAAACAGCGCGGCGATACCGTCGGCGTCGTAGTTGTCGTCACAGAGCGCGGCGTAGCGTGCCTTCAGGTTGCGGATTGCCTCGGCGTCTTCGAGTGCCTGCAACCGGCGTTCCAGGCGCTCAATCCGCGCGGGGTCGATCAGGTGGCGTTGCGTGGTCATGGTGGCGTGGTTCCCCTGTTGGTGGGGAGGGTTCCGTTTCGCGTGCGCGCGGTCAAGCCGCGCGCGGCTTGCATCCGACTGTTGTGGTGTCTGCTGTCGATTGTTGACCGGCCCAGCCCCGTCGGTCAGCCTGCGGGCCGGGTGCGCGGGAGGCAGACTGAATGCTGCCAGATCCTTATCTCACCGCGGCTTCGGCCCGGAGAGCGGCAGCCCCAGCACGAGGTCGCAGTTCTGGCAGTATTCGTTGACGTTACCGATGTCCTCGGGGTCGAACAGCAGCGGATCGCCGGCCTCGGCCAGCGTCTGCCGCCAGGCGTCGTTTCGCGTGTCGTCCGGATCGCCGAACAGCGCAATCAGGTCCGACATCCGCAGCGCGCGCAGCGTCTCCGCCACGGCTTCCCAGGAGACGAAACCCGCACCGGCCGTATCCGCATCGCAGCCAGGCACAGGGCGCGCGGCCTTGCGCAGCAGGCGTTCCACCACCAGCGGCGTGTAGCGGATGGGCAAGTCGATCGCGTTGCTGACCAGCAGCGCCCAATATTGCTGCTTTCGCTCGACCGTCAGCGGATAGGTGGGCGGGCCAAAATGCCGCCGCTCATCCGCCAGGCGATTGGCGAACACCGGGTGGCCGCGGTCGAAGCCAGAGTCGATATAGGCCCGCACAAACGGCTCCAGCGTTGCCTGGCCTATCCCGGTATTGGTTGAGGCGCGAGCCTGCAGCAGCTTCACCGCCTGGTGCACCAGGCAGATCGCGCGCGACAGTTTCGCCGCGGCAAAGCTGGTGCCACTGCGCACCGAATAGCGCGCGACGTTGTCTGCTCCGACGATCGCGGCCAGGTCGACGATCTGCTCCGCTGCAAGCTGTTCCGGCGTCTTGGTGTCGTCGGACGCCAGCGCGCCCACGGTGTTCTCGCCGTGTGCAACAAAGAAGCGGCGGCCGGCGGCGCCACCGCTGGCGAAGCGGGAGGACCGTTCCCAGAGGCGCGTGCCGTCTTCATCCGTGGCGCCGACGATGAATACGCCTGGCGCCAGTGCCCAGGGATTGATCAGGCCGGGGGCAGGGCCGTCATTGCCGGCGGACATTACGACCGGGATGCCGACGTCCGTGCTCACTGTTTGCAGCGCCCTGTGCACCACCCGGTCGGCGGTCAGGCCCTGGTTGAGCCACTCGCGTGGCACGCCGATGCTGAGATTCAGCACTGCCGGGTGGAAGCTGCCGAGGTGATGATACAGCACGACGCGGTACAGCTCGGTCAGCAGATCGGTGACCCGCCGGCCCATGTCGTCGGCGATCGGTTCGATCAGCAGTACGTCGTCGCGCGCCTGCCAGGCCAGCAGGTCGGCGGCCGACGTGCGTGTGACGATCGTATCGACAAAATGGAACGCACCGTAGTTCCGCAGGCCGAGCGTGCGGGCCAGGGTGTCGGCCTGTTTGGGAGGCGCGACCAGGGCGGCGAGGACGGCGCGGTCGGGATCGTCCTGCAGGAACGCCTCGGCGCGCCAGTCGATCTTTTCCTCCGGCGGCGTCATGGCGTCACCGGCAGCGCGATGCGCATGCGGAAGCCGGCAACCGACAGGCCTTTACCGCTGAACCAGCCGCCCGGGTATTCCACGCGCGCATCGACGCTGGCGGTGAGCGGCTGCGCCGCCGCCGGCTTCGGCACAGCGACGACGAGCTTCATCGGGATATCGCCGACCGGGTATTTGTCCTGCGTGCGCACGAACTGCCAGAAGGCGCTGCCGGAGCCGTAGCCGGCGATGACGTTGGCGTAGGCAGGCGCGTAGGCATAGCTGAGTGACGCATCAACTCCGGCGCTGGGTGTCGCGATGCCGGCGGCCTCGAACTTCATGTCGGCGCCGACCTTGACCTCCGCCTTGCCCGAGAACGGCGCCGGGGCGAAGCCGGTCTTGGGGAATGTGTCGATCACCAGCGGCTGGCGGTTGAGCTGCCCCAATCCGGCGAAGGCCAGGGCAACATCGACACGGTCGGGAATGGCGCCAGGGGCGGGGGCAATGGCGATGTCGACGGGGATGACGAAGAAGGCGTGCGACTTCCGCCATGCCTCGACCAGATCGCGGTTGCTATCGGTGGCGGCCAGCGGATAGGCCAGCACCTGGTCGGGGTAGTGGATCGCGCCGGAGGTATCGCCGGCGACGCCTTGGAATACTTGCGGCGCGGCCGCCGCCTGAATGTCCAACGGCTGCAGTAGCGGTGCCGATTGCATGGTTTATGCCCTCCTCCGGCGGGCCGGTCGTTGCTGATCCGGCCGACGGTTGGTGGTATAGCGACGGTCAGTAGTATAGCATAGTTTGGCTGTGTTGCGGGTTCCTTTGGCGAGGCAGGTGGAAGCCGCACGCTGCTGCCCGCGGGGCGGACGCTCGGCACCAACCCCGATGATCAACAGGGCCGACAGCGATCCCTGCCCTTACCGGTGCCGCGGCACTATTTCTTACGACCAGCCGATCGATCAGGGTAACAGGATGTCAGCCAACGAAACCGCTAAGCTCTCATCAAAGTTCCAGATTTCGATTCCCAAGGCCATTCGCACGGCGCGCCAGTGGCAGGCGGGGCAAGTGTTCGCCTTCGTCCCGAAAGGCGAAGGGATGCTGCTCGTCCCTGTGCCCAGCCGCGAAAAGCTTGCCGGCATAGCGCGGGGCGCCAGTAACAGGAATTACCGCGATCGCAATGACCGCACCTGATGCGGCTGGTTGATACCTCGGCCTGGATCGAGTGGCTGATTGGTTCGCGCATCGGCGCGGCGATAGCAAAGGAACTGCCGGCGACGGCGCAGTAGCTCGTGCCGACGATCGTTCAGTTGGAGTTGGCGAAGTGGCTGGCACGAGACGTGCGCGAGGGCACTGTTGATGAAGTCATCGCCTTCACCGACACCTGCGTCGTAGTACCGCTGGATACCCCTGTCGCCTTGTCGGCTTCGAACCTGTGCACGCAGCATAAACTCGCAACCGCGGACGCAATTGTCTATGCCACAGCGCGTGCGCATGGTGCGGATCTGCTGACGTGCGACCGCCATTTTGCGCACCTGCCGGACGTGCTGTACGTCCCCAAGCGCGAACGCCCCTAAAACAGCTTCCCTCCGTTCGGCACGGTAAAATCCGGCCGGATCAGCACCACCGACCCGTCATCGTCCGGCATCCCCAGCGTCAGCACCTCGCTCATGAACGGGCCGATCTGCCGCGGCGGGAAATTCACAACGGCGCAGACCTGCCGCCCGATCAACTGGTCGCAACGGTAATGCGTGGTGATCTGCGCGCTGCTCTTCTTCATCCCGATATCGTCGCCGAAATCGATGACCAGCTTGATCGCCGGCTTGCGCGCCTCGGGAAACGGCTGCGCATCGATGATCGTGCCGACGCGGATATCCACCGCCTCGAACTGCTCGTAAGAGATCATCGGGTTTCCTCCTGCCGGATCGGCGGATAGTGTAGCACGAAGTTCACAACCGAGGTGCGTCTTGCGCGATTTCCATCTCCCCGGCCGGAGCCCGGTTTATGCCACGCACGGGATGGCGGCAACGTCCATGCCGGCCGCCACCCTGGCCGCGCTCGACGTCCTGCGCGCCGGCGGCAATGCGATGGACGCCGCGGTGGCCGCCGTCGCCGTGCTGTGCGTGATCGAGCCGCAATCGACCGGCATCGGCGGCGACTGCTTCTGCCTCTACGCCCCCGCCGGCACCGGCAAGGTGATCGCGCTGAATGGCTCCGGCCGGGCGCCGGCCGCCGCCTCGATCGACTGGTTCGAGGAGCGCCAGATCAGCGCCATCGAGAACACCTCCGCCCACGCCGTCACCGTGCCCGGCGCGATCAGCGCCTGGGAAACGCTGCTGAAAGCGCATGGCCGCAAGGGTCTGGATGAGGTGCTGCAGCCCGCCATCCGTTACGCTGCCGAGGGCTGGCCGGTGCACTCCAAGGTCGCCTGGGACTGGTCCCGCCTGGAGGAAAAGCTGCGGAAAGGCGGCTCTGATCCGTTCTTGCCTGGTGGCGCAGCGCCGAAGGAAGGCGATCTGTTCGTCCAGCCCGCGCTGGCCGAGACCCTGCGCGCCATCGCCAAACACGGTGCCAAGGCGTTCTATGAAGGCCCAATCGCCGCAGACATGATCGCCACGCTGCGTGAGCGCGGCGGCCTGCACACGGAAGAAGATTTCGCCCGCGGCCTGAACAACGCTGAGTTCGTCGAGCCGATCACGCTGCACTGGAAGGGCTACGACGTCTATCAGTGCCCGCCCAACGGCCAGGGCCTGCTGGTGCTGAAAATCCTTGGCATGCTCGGCGGCCTGCCCACCGCGCCCGACGGTCCGAGCGGCGCGATCCGTGCGCACCGGCATATTGAGGCAGCGCGGCTGGCCTATCGCGACCGGGACGCATTCCTGGCCGATCCGGACGCGGTGCATGTGCCGGTGCAGAAGTTGCTGAGCCCGGAATACCTGTCCTCGCTGCGGGCGCTGATCGACGATAGCCGCGCGATGCCGGTGCTGCCGGCCGCCGGCGAGGCGATCCTGCCGCCGCACAAGGATACCGTGTATCTCTGCGTCGTCGACAAGGACGGCAACGCGTGCAGCTTCATCAACTCGCTGTTCGAGGGATTTGGCAGCGGCATCCTGGCGCACCGCTCCGGCATCATGCTGCATAACCGCGGCTTTGGCTTCAGGGCGGAGCGCGGCCACCCGAACTGCATCGCCGGCGGCAAGCGGCCGATGCACACGATCATTCCGGGCATGGTGATGAAGGACGGGCAGGCGGTGATGCCGTTCGGCGTGATGGGCGGGCACTACCAGCCGATGGGCCAGTCCTGGTTCCTGACCAACTTCCTGGAATACGGCCTGGATATCCAGCAGGCGATCGATCTGCCGCGGCTGTTTCCCTACAAGGGTGTCGTTCAGCTTGAGCATGGCATTGCGCCCGAAGTGGCGGCGAAGCTGGAGGCCCTTGGCCACCCCTGCGAAACGATCGACCGGCCGCATGGCGGCGGTCAGGCGATCTGGATCGACCACAAGCGTGGCTTCCTGGTTGGCGGATCGGAGCCCCGCAAGGACGGCATGGCGCTGGGATACTGAACCATGAGCGAACCCTGTGACCTGACTGCGGTCGAGGCGCGCCGTCTGATCGGCCAGAAGAAGCTGTCCGCCGTGGAACTGCTGGAAAGCTGTATTGGGCGGATCGAAGCCGTCGACCACGCGGTCAACTGCATGGTGGCGCGTGACTTCGCTCGTGCCCGCACGGCAGCCAAGGCGGCGGATGCGGCGACGGCGCGTGGTGACGACTTGCCGCCGCTGCACGGGCTGCCGGTCGGCATCAAGGACCTGGAGCCGACCGAAGGGCTGCGCACCACCTGGGGCAGCCCGCTGTTCCGCGACCATGTTCCAACGGCCGACTGCAAAATGGTGGCCGGCATCAAGCGCGCTGGCGGCATCGTCATCGGCAAGACCAACACTCCGGAATTTGGCGCCGGTGCCAACACGCGCAATGCCGTCTACGGTGCCACCGGCAATCCGTTCGATCCGGCAAAAACCTGCGCCGGGTCCTCGGGCGGATCGGCCGTGGCGCTGGCCACCGGCATGGCGCCGCTGTGTTCGGGCTCCGATACCGGCGGCTCACTGCGCAATCCGGCGGCGTTCTGCGGCATCGTCGGCTACCGGCCGACGCCGGGCCTGGTGACCAGCGAACGCCGCCTGCATGGCTGGAGCGTGTTGCCGGTGCTCGGCCCGATGGCGCGTACGGTGGCGGATACGGCGCTGCTGCTCAGCACGATGGCGAGCGACGATTCTGGCGATCCCCTGGCCACGACGGTGCATGGGCAGACCGTGCGGTCGCCGGAGCAGTTCTACCCGCTGCCGGACATCGACCTGTCAAAGCTGCGCGTCGCGCTGACGCCGGATTTCGGCTTTGCGCCGACGGAAAGCATTGTTCGCAGCGCGTTTGCCGAAAAAACCGGGCTGTTCCGCGA
>JAFEFW010000201.1 GCA_018240405.1 Pseudomonadota bacterium | reverse complement strand
GCCAGCGACAAGGCGACGTTGATGGGCGGCTCGCTGCAGCGTATCTACAAGTGGACGCCTGGCAAGGCGTAATTTTTGATAGCGGCGGGCGGAGGCACGTGCCTTTCGTCCGCCAAGCCTAAGGCTGACCGCAAACTGCGATGTCCATTGCAATGACCACACGGCGGCAATGGGACCGCAGCCTGCTTCTGGGCATCTGGTTCATCTGCCTCTCGGCGCTGACCTCGCCGCTGATGAACGGGTTCGCCAAACTGCTTGGCGAGACCTACAACTCCATGCAGGTGTCCTGGGCGCGGGCCTTCGGACACATCGTCTTCATGCTGGCGTTCTTCATGCCGCGCTTCGGCGTGCGCATGCTGCGGACGCACCGGCTGGGCTACCATGTCGTGCGCTCCTCCCTGCTGTTCATTTCGAATTTGAGCTATTTCTTCGCCATTACCTTCATTCCGATCGCCAAGGCAGCGTCGATCAACATGATCGGGCCGCTGATCGTCGCCGGCCTGGCCTGGCCGATGCTGGGTGAGCGCACGACACCCGGCCGCGTCGTCGCGGTGCTGGTCGGCTTTATCGGCGTGCTGGTCATCATCCGCCCGGGGTCGGAGGTCTTCCACTGGGCGGCGCTGTTCGTCATCTTCAGCGCCTTCACCAACGGCATGTACCAGATCCTGACGCGCAAGATCGCCGACACCGAGTCCCCGGAGACCTCGGCCATCTACAGCTCCATTGTTGGCGCCTTCGGCATGCTGCTGATCCTGCCGTTCATCTGGAAGACGCCGCAGACCCTGGCGCACCTGGCCATGTTCGCCAGCATGGGCGTGCTGGGCGCGCTGACCCACTATTTCGTTGCGTTATCGCTGAAATTCGCGCCGGCCAACATCGTTACGCCGTTCAGCTATGTGCAGCTTCTGGGATCGGTGCTGGTCGGCTACGTCATGTTCGCCAACCTGCCCGATGCAATGACCTGGCTGGGCGCGGCCATCGTCGTCGCCACCGGCCTGTATATCGGCTGGACGCAGACCCGCAGGTAGTTGGCGACGGCGCCGCGGCATCTTACGCTGGCGGACAACAACACCTGGGAGCCCGTCCATGAGCCGCTATGACATCGTGATCAAGAATGGCCTGATCTTCGACGGCACGCGCACGCCGCGTTACCGCGGCGATATCGGCATCTGCAACGGCGTCATTGCTGCGACCGGTCATATCCCGGCGGAGCAGGGGCAGCGTGTCATCGATGCCGACGGCCTGCACGTCGCGCCCGGCTTCATCGATCTGCACACCCACTATGACGCGCAGTTGTTCTGGGACCCGTACTGCACCCTGTCCGGCTGGCACGGCGTCACCTCGGCGGTAATCGGCAATTGCGGCTTTGGCTTCGCCCCGGTCGCGCCCGAGATGCGGGAGCGCGCCATGCTGAGCATGACCCGCGTGGAAGCGATCCCGTTCGAGTCCATGAAGCTGGGTATGCCCTGGGACTGGACATCATTCCCCGAATACCTCGACAGCGTCGAGCGCGCGCCGAAGGCGATCAATATCCTGCCCTATGTCCCGGTCGCGCCGATGCTGATCAGCGTGCTGGGCCTGGACGATGCTAAGGCCGGCAAGAAGCCGACGGATGCGCAGCACGCGGAACTTCGTCGCCTGTTCGAAACGGCGCTGGATGCGGGCGGGTGCGGGTGGTCGGCGCAGCGGTTGATGCCGGACGGCCCATCGGCGGTGCAGCTCGACCATGACGGCACGCCAATGGTCACCGACGTGATGCACGACGAAACCTGCGAAGTGCTGGCTGAGGTCCTGGGTCGCCGCAATGCCGGCTTCATGCAGATGACCATCTCCTCGGGCAGTTACCAGCATGACCGCCAGCATATGGAGCGCCTGGCGACGATCAGCGGCCGGCCGCTGCTGTGGAATGTCGTGCAGGCTTATGACCACAAGCCCGAGGTGCATCGTGGCGGGCTGAAATGGCTGGCCAGTTGCCGCGAGCGCGGTATCCGCGTTTACGGCCAGGGTCTGACCACGGACGCCGGCTTCACCTTCACCTTCGAGGACTGGAACCTGTGGGATGACCGCCCCTCCTGGCGGGAGGCAACGCTGGGCACGGTCGCGGAGCGGTTGGCGAAGCTGAGCGACCCGGAGCGCCGTCCGGCGCTGCGTTCCCAGGTGCCGCTGACCGTCACCGGCCCGATCGCCAACATCGTGATCACCGGCCCACGCACAGAGGAAACGAAACGCTGGCTGGATCACACGGTTGGTCAGGTGGCCGAGGCGCTGGGCAAGCATCCGGTCGACGCCATGCTGGACATTGCCGTGGCCGATGGGCTGGCCACGGAGTTCTTCGCCGCGCCGCCGAACGTGTCGATGGTGCATCTGAAGGAGATCGTGGACGACCCATACGTGCTGTTCGGCGTGTCGGATGGCGGCGCCCACACCAAGTTCCTGACGGCAGGGCGCTACCCGACGGAGACGCTGGCCAAGCTGGTGCGCGAGCATAACATGCTCAGCCTGGAGGATGCGCATTGGCGCCTGTCGGCGCTGCCGGCGATGCTGGCCGGGTTCACCGGGCGCGGCGTGCTGACGATTGGCGCGCCGGCGGACATCGTCATCTACGACTACGAGAAGCTGGAGGTGCTGCCGAGTGAAATCGTGCATGACCTGCCAGGCGGGGAATGGCGGCGTGTGCAGCGGGCGAAGGGCTATCGCTATGTCCTCGTCAACGGCGCCGTGACGATCGAGAACGACCGCGAAACCAACACGTTCTCTGGTCGTCTGCTGCGCGGTGGCGGCGCGAGCCCGTCGCTGGCGTCCGCGGCGTAATATGCTGCATGGGATCGATCCTGGCCTGGCCGCCAAGACCGGCGGCCTGACCATCGGCGAGTTGCTGCGCGCCCGCGTCCAGCGTCATCCCGAGCGGATAGCCGTGGTGGACGGGGCGCGCAGCTTCACCTTTGCTGCGTTCAACAGCCGCGTGAACCGGTTGGCCGCGCTGTTGCGGTCACTGGACATTGCCCGCGGCGACCGCGTGGCGATCCTGTCGGAGAACCGCTGCGAATACCTGGAACTTGTGTTCGCGGCCGGCAAGCTGGGCGCCATCGTCTGTGCGCTGAACTGGCGCCTGGCCGACCCGGAACTGATCCATTGCGTGACGCTGACCGGACCGAAGGCCACCTTCGTCTCGCCCGCCCATGCCGGGGCGGCAGAGCGGCTGCGGGATATCCTGGGAGAAACGATCCGCCTGGGCGACGATTATGAGCAGCGCCTGGCCCGCAGCCCGGATGCGGAACCGCTGATCGTTGCGGAGCCTGAGGACGGCCACATCATCCTCTACACCAGCGGCACCACCGGCAACCCCAAAGGCGCCCTGATATCCCACCGAGCCCAGATCGCTCGGTTGCACGCAAGCTGTGTGGAT
This sequence comes from Pseudomonadota bacterium, assembly GCA_018240405.1. Classification (GTDB taxonomy): domain Bacteria; phylum Pseudomonadota; class Alphaproteobacteria; order Acetobacterales; family Acetobacteraceae; genus Rhodopila. Next base: position 3,092 of record JAFEFW010000201.1, on the reverse strand, counting down.
TTCGATCTGGCACCAGGGGATGTGTTCGTCGCCTGGGCGCCGATGTTTCACATGGTATCGACGGATCAATCGGTGCACACGCTGTGCCTGGGCGGCAAAGTGATCGTGATCCCAGGCTACGATGCGGACCGGATTCTCCACGCGGTGGAAACCGAAGCGCTGTGGTGGCTGGTCGTCATGCCCGGAATGATCGAGGATCTGGTCGCCGCGGCACGCCGACGCGGCGCGGCACCGCGCGGCATCAAGCTGATCGGTGCGATGGCCGATCTGGTGCCGCGGCACCAGTTGATCGAGGTGACGACGCTGCTGCAGGCGCCTTACGCCAATACGTTCGGCGCGACGGAGACGGGCCTGCCGCCGGCCTCGGCGGGACGCATCCCGATCGGCCACGTGCCGGAACGGCTGTCGAAGACACCAAGCGCAAGCTGCGTCTTTCGCCTGGTCGATCCGGACGACAATGACGTGCCGGACGGTTCGCCCGGCGAACTCGCGATCCGTGGCCCGACGGTGTTCAGCGGCTACTGGAACGCTGCCGAGACAAATGCGCGCGATTTCCGCGGCGGCTGGTTCCACATGGGCGACGTTTTCCTGCGCCACCCCGACGGCACGATCGATTTCGTTGATCGCGTCAAATACATGATCAAGTCCGGCGGCGAGAACATTTATCCGGCGGAGATCGAGCAGGTTCTGCTGCGTGATCCACGGGTCGCGGATGCCGTGGTCGTGCGCGCGCCGGATCCGACCTGGGGCGAGGTCCCGATTGCGTTTGTGGCTCGCCGCGACGACGGCCTGTCGGAGGATGACCTGGTGGCCCTCTGTAGAGCGAACCTGGCCGGCTATAAGCGGCCGAAGGGCGTGCGGTTCATCGCGCTGGACGACATGCCACGCAGCACCACAGGCAAGATTCAGCGGCACGAACTGGAGAAGCGGCTGGCAGGATAGCGCCCGGGTTTGACGCCCGGACGCCCCCATGCTGACCTGACAACAAGGAATACGTGGAGGGAACGATGAGTGGTTCGGTGCAACCGGCCGTCCTGTTTGAGGTGATCGAACCGCATATTGCACTGGTGACGCTGAACCGTCCGGAGGCGCGCAACGCCGTGAATGGCGCGGTCGCGACCGGCCTGGAACAGGCGGTTGAGCGCATGGAGTCGGATCCCGATTTGTGGGTGGCGATCCTGACCGGCAACGGCCCGGCGTTTTCCGCCGGCGCCGACCTGAAGGAAGTTTCCTCGGGGAATGGCGCGGCGCTTTCGACAGCGAAAGGTGGATTTGGCGGCTTTGTGCGTGCCAAGCGCAGCAAGCTGTGGATCGCAGCGGCGCAGGGACATGCGCTGGCGGGCGGGCTGGAACTGCTGCTGACCTGCGACATGGCGGTGGCCGCGGAAACGGCGAATTTCGGGCTGCCAGAAGTGAAGCGCAGTCTTGTTGCCGGTGCGGGTGGCGTGTTTCGCCTGCCGCGCGCCATTCCGAAGGCGATTGCCATTGAAATCATTACCACCGGCGATCCGATTCCGGCGCCGCGTGCGGCACAGTACGGCCTGCTCAACGCGGTGGTGCCGCAGAATGAGGTGCTGAACACGGCCCTGGCGCTGGCACGCCGCGTAACGGTCAACGCGCCCATCGCTGTTGCCGAAAGCCTGGGCGTGGCCCGCCAGGCCTACGACCGGCCGGAAGCGGACCTGTGGGACATCTGCCATGCGGCCGGAACGCGCGTGCGGCAGACCGAGGATTTCAAGGAAGGCCCGCGCGCTTTTGTCGAAAAGCGCGCACCACGCTGGGTCGGACGATAACCGGATAAGAAACGTGCCAATAACAAAACTGCTGATCGCCAACCGCGGCGAGATCTCCATTCGTATCGCGCGCGCGGCCACCGATATGGGGCTGGCTTGCGTCGCGGTCTATTCCGAGGATGACGCGCAAAGCCTGCACCTGCGCATGGCCGACGAAGCGGTCATGCTGACGGGGCAGGGTGCTGCGGCCTATCTGAGCATCGAGTCCGTCATCGCCGCGGCCAAGAAAACCGGGTGTGACGCCATCCATCCCGGCTATGGATTTCTGGCAGAGCGCGCCGATTTTGCCTGGCAGTGCTCGCAGAATGGGCTGGTGTTCGTCGGGCCGGATATCGCGCATCTGGAGCTTTTTGGCGACAAGGCCCGTGCGCGGGCCGCGGCTGTGGCGGCGCAAGTGCCGGTGATCCGCGGTCTGGATCATGCCGTGTCGCTGGATGAGGCGCGGGCTTTCTTCGAGTCCCTCGGTCCTGGCGGCGCCATGATCATCAAGGCGGTCGCCGGTGGCGGCGGCCGTGGCACGCGTGCCGTTTTGACTGCGGACGAAATCGCATCCGCCTACGAGCGTTGCCAGTCGGAAGCAAAGGCTTCCTTTGGCCGAGCGGATGTCTATGTCGAGGCCTTCATTCCGCGCGCGCGCCACGTCGAGGTGCAGATCCTCGGCGACAGCCTCGGCCACATCGCCCATCTGGGCGAGCGCGAATGCAGCGTGCAGCGCCGCTTCCAGAAGATTCTGGAGATCGCGCCGGCACCAGCGATGGACGACGCCCTGCGCGCCGATATCATTGGCGCCGCGGTTCGTTTCGCCAAGAGCGTCGGCTATCGCAATTTGGGCACGTTCGAGTTTTTGGTCGATGTCACCGGCCGTCCGAACGTCCAGCCGTTTGTGTTCATCGAAACGAATGCGCGCCTGCAGGTTGAACACACGGTGACCGAGGCGGTGACCGGTGTCGACCTCGTGCAAACGCAGATTCACCTGGCGCAGGGCGCAACGCTGGCAGAGCTTGGGTTGGATTCACCCTCCGTCGCGGTGCCACGCGGCTATGCGATCCAGGCGCGTGTGAACATGGAAACGGTGGCAGCGGATGGGTCGGTACGACCCTCGGGCGGCACGCTGACGGCGTATGAACCGCCCAGCGGCCCCGGCGTGCGCACCGATGGCTTCGGCTATGCCGGCTATCGCACCAGTCGGTCGTTCGATTCATTGCTCGCGAAAGTGATTGCCCATTCGCCGTCGCGCGACTTTGCCACGGCCGTGGGACGGGCGTCGCGGGCGCTGAGCGAATTCCGGCTCGACGGCGT
>JAFEFW010000200.1 GCA_018240405.1 Pseudomonadota bacterium | reverse complement strand
CGGCCACGCGGTGCATGGTCGGGTCAACCAGCAGATAGACCGCGTCGTCATCGACATTCTGCGCCAGGCGGTCATCGATCGTGCTGGCGAGCGCCGGCAGGCTTCCCTCATTCCACCGCGCCGCGAGATCCATGGCGTCGGCGTAGATCGTCGCCTCGGTTTCCCGATCGAGCACACCGGCTGTGGCCCACCACAGGAAGACGGCCAGGGCCATCGCACTGATGGTCAGCAGCAACGCATAGATCGCGCCGAACCGGAATCCGGCGGAGCGGAACAGGCCGCGGCCGATCATCCGGCTTGAAGGATCAGGTCGGTTCAGCGCGCAGCATGTAGCCGGCGTTGCGCACAGTGTGGATCAACGGCGTCGGGAACGGCTTGTCCACCTTCTGCCGCAGCCGTGACACGTGCACGTCGATCACGTTGGTCTGCGGGTCGAAGTGATAATCCCACACGCCCTCCAGCAGCATGGTGCGGGTCACCACCTGGCCGGCGTGGCGCATCAGGTATTCCAGCAGCCGGAACTCGCGCGGCTGCAGGTCGATCTTCTGGCCCGCGCGCTTCACCTGCCGCGACAGCAGGTCGAGCTCCAGATCCTCGACCTCCAGCTTGGTGATGGGGCCTTCGCCCTTGCCGCGCCGGGTCAGCGCCTCGACACGGGCCAGCAGTTCAGCGAAGGCAAAAGGCTTCGTCAGGTAGTCGTCGCTGCCGGCCTTCAGGCCCTTGACCCGGTCGTCGACATCGGCGAGCGCCGACAGGATCAGCACCGGCACGTTGTTCTTCTGGCTCCGCAGTGTTTCCAGGATTTTAAGCCCATCGATGCCGCCGGGTAGCATGCGGTCCAGGATCACAGCGTCGAATCCTTCGCTGACGGCCATGAACAGGCCGTCGCGCCCATTGTCGGCATGCTCGACGACATGCCCGGCTTCACGCAGCCCTCGCACGACGAAGCCGGCTACGTCCTTGTCGTCCTCGACCACCAGGATGCGCATGTCGTTCTCCTCACCCAGCCTGTTCCGTCGGCCGGCGGCCGACATTGACGCCGATATCCATCTGGCGCCCGGCGCGCCGAATCGTCAGGCGGACGCTGCTGCCGGGGCGCTCCGCGGCCACCGCCCGGATCAGGCCGCGGGAACTGTCGATCGGCTCGCCGTTGACCGCAACCACCTGGTCGCCCGGCCGGATGCCGGCCTTTGCCGCGGGGCCGTTGCGGTCCAGCGTTGCGATGATAACCGTGTTATCCCGGTCTTCAACCGAAACACCCAGCCAGCCGCGTTCTATGGAACCCTTGGCCAGAAGCTGGGACACGATGCGGCTGACCGTCTCGCTGGGGATGGCGAAACCGATGCCGACCGAGGCGCCCGTCGGCGAGACGATGACGGAACTGACGCCGATCACCTGGCCGTCCATGTTGAAGACGGGTCCGCCGGAATTGCCCGGATTGATCGGCGCATCGAGTTGCAGGAAGTTGTCGAACGGGCCGGAGCCAAGGTCGCGGCCTTGCGCCGAAATGATGCCGACGGTGACGGAGCCGCCCAGGCCGAACGGATTGCCGGCGGCCATGATCCAGTCGCCAACCTCGACCCGCCGGGAATCACCCCAGGTGACCGCGGGCAGGCCGCTGGTGCCTTCAACCTTGATGACCGCGACGTCCGTCAGTTCATCGTGGCCGATGACGCGGGCCGGCAATTGGCGCCCGTCCGCGAGGGAGACGACGATCTTCTCGGCGTGCCCGACGACATGGTTGTTGGTGACGATGATGCCTGACGGATCGATGATGAAGCCCGATCCGGCGCCTGCCACCTGCTGGCGGCGGTTGTTGAAGCGGCGGCGGAATTCGCGCCCCAGCGGCGTGTCGCGCAGTTCCGGCGGCAATTCGCTGGCGATGTCGCTGCCGGAGACGGTCTCGGTAACAGCGATATTGACCACCGCGGGCAGCACCTTCTTCACCAGCGGGGCCAGGCTGTCCGGCGCGCCACGTGCCGTGGCATCGGTGACGTTGCAGCCGGTTGTGGTTAGCAGCACGCCGAGGGCAAGCCCGCGCCACACGTCACGGCGCGAGAACGCCGGGCGGGCTTGGGAGACGGCAGGTTCGGCTGGCATACGGGACTCGGCCTCCGGCGGCGGGTGCGCCGCCATCCAGATGGCACGGGCATGGCCTTGTAACAAGAATCCGTGTGATCAGTTTTGGGTTTCCAACCGGTCCGAGGTCGTCACGGCCCCGTACTGGGATCCTCCGGCCAGTTGTGCTTCGGGTAGCGCCCGCGCATGTCGCGGCGGGCATCGGCCCAGGCGCCCTTCCAGAATCCGGCCAGGTCGGCGGTGACGGCGATCGGGCGCTGCGCCGGCGACAGCAGGGCAAGACGCAGCGGGATGCGGCCGTCCGCCAGTTTCGGCGTCGCGGCCAGGCCGTAGAATGCCTGTGCCTTGGCCGCGGCCAGCGGCGGGTCTTCGGCATAATCGATCGCGGCGCGTCCGCCGGGCAACGTGACATGGGTCGGCAGGTCGCGGTCGAGGCGCGCCGCCAGTGACCAGGGGAGGCGGGCACGTAGCATATCCAGCAGGTTGAGGCGTTGCAGGTCCGGCAGCCGGGCCATGCCGGCGAGGTAGGGCGGCAGCCAGTCCTGGATGGTTTCGATCAGCGCGGCGTCGGACAGATCCGGCCATTCGCCAGCCGGCTCGATCGCGCGGATCAGGGCGACGCGGGCCTGGAACTGCCGCGCCGCATCGGTCCAGGGCAGGGGGCGCAGGGCTTCGGCCGCCACCTTGGCGGCGAGGCTTTCCGACACCAGCGCCGGATCGGCCGGTTCCGTGCGGTCCGACAGTACCAGCGCACCGAGACGGCGGCGGCGGCGCGCCAGGAAACTGCCGGTGACCGGGTCGAAGCCGGTTTCCACCTGCTCCGTGGTGCGGGGGAGCAGCGTGGCGGGCAGCGCGTCCGGCTCCAGCCGCGCGGCAAGGCGGATGCGGGAGGCGGCTTTTGACTCGATGGAAGCGGCGACCAGCAGGTTCGCCTTCGCCAGGGGATCGTTGACGGCGAGCCGCGCGCCGCCGCCGCCGGAGAGGCGGAAGGAGCCGGGCTCGCCGCGGCGCTGCGCGATGCGATCTGGGAAGGCGGCGGCGAGCAGGTGGCCGGGATCGCCCGCGGCCTCGGTGGCGGCAGGCACGCGCAGGCGCTGCCGGTACTGGCGGGAGGCCTGCCGGATGCGGGCGAGCGCACCGCGGTCGGCGGCGGGATCGCCGTGGCGTATGGCGTCCAGCCGCAGCGCGATATCGGCGGGCGCGTCCTGGGAACGCATCGGATCGCGCTCCTCCAGCAGCGCGGCAAGATCGGCGGCCAGCGCGCGTTCGGCTGGCGTGGCGCCCGTGTGCAGCATGGCGGCGAGGCGCGGATGGGCGCCGATCCGTACCATTTCCTGCCCGGCCACGGTGATGCGACCTTGGTCGTCGAGCGCGCCGAGTTCCCGCAACAGTGCGGCGCCCGCGGCGAGTGCGCCCGGCGGCGGCTTGTCGAGGAAGGCGAGATCGGCCGGCGGCGTACCCCAGGCGGCGCAGTCCAGCACCAGCGCCGAGAGTTCGGCTTCCAGGATTTCCGGCCGGTCGAACGGCGTCAGGCCGCGGTGCAGCGCCTGCGACCATACGCGAATGGCGACACCCGGCGCCTCACGCCCGGCCCGCCCCGCCCGCTGGTCGGCGGCTGCCCGGCTGATGCGGACCGTGGCCAGGCGGGTCAGGCCGGTGGATGGATCGAGCCGCGGTGCGCGACGCCACCCGCCATCGACCACAATACGCACGCCGGGAACGGTCAGTGAGGTTTCGGCGATGGACGTTGCCAGTACGACGCGCCGCGTGTCGGCCGGGCGTAGTGCGCGATCCTGCTCTGCCGGCGGCAGGTCGCCGTGCAGCGGCAGCACCAGCGCGCCGCATTCGGCCAGTGCGGCCTGCGCGCGGCGGATTTCCGCCATGCCGGGGAGGAAGGCGAGGATGTCGCCCTGGTGCGCGTTCAGCGCAGCCTTGATGGCGCGGGCGACGGCGTCGGCGAGGTCACGCGGATGCATGATGTCGCGTGGCAGGTGCTCGACCGCAACCGGAAACATCCGGCCTGCGCTCTCGATCACCGCGGCGTCCATCAAGCCGGCGAGGCGGGCGCCATCGGCGGTGGCTGACATCGCCAGCAGGCGCAAATCGGGGCGCAGCACCTTCTGCAGGTCGAGGCACAGCGCCAGGCCGAGGTCCGACTCCAGGCTGCGTTCGTGGATTTCGTCGAGGATGACGGCGGCGATGCCGTCCAGGCCCGGATCGGATTGCAGGCGGCGGAGCAGCAGGCCCTCGGTGATAACCTCGACGCGGGTCTCGGCGCTGCCGGCGCCGTCAATGCGGGTGCGATAGCCGATGGTTTGGCCGACAGGCTGGTCCAGCAGCGACGCCATGCGCGTGGCGGCGGCGCGCGTGGCCAGGCGACGCGGTTCCAGCATCAGGATGCGTTGGTCGCCTCGCCACGGCGCGTCGAGCAGGGCCAGCGGCACCAGCGTGGTCTTGCCGGCGCCCGGCGGCGCGACCAGTACGGCGTTGCGCCCGGCGGCGAGCGTGTCGCGCAGCGCCGGCAGGGCGTCGATGACGGGAAGGTTCGGGAGGTCGGGCACGAGGCGGGTGATAGACGGCCGCGCTCTCCCCGTCACGGTAGGGGTCCTCTTCGGTGCCCTTCGGCGCGTTGCGTGGGAAAATCCGGATAGCGCCCGACTTCGATGAAACGCCGGCCGATATTGTCGACGTGATGGAACACGGCGATCCGTGAGCCCGCTGCTGCTGGACACCGACATCCTGATCTGGGTGTTGGGGGAGCCGCAAAGACTGACGACCAAGACCCGCGACCGGATTGCTAATCCGGACGTCCCGGTGTTCGTCAATATCGTGTCGCTGTGGGAGATCGTAAGCAAACGCCGGGTCGGCAAGCTGGATGTGCAGGTCGATGCCGTCACGGCCCAGATGCACCCGAACAGCAAACTGCGCTGGCTCTCGCCGACCCAGCGCCACCTTTATGTGTTTGATCAGTTGCCCCTGAACGACCGCCACCGCGATCCCTTCGACCAGCTGCTGATCGCCCAGGCCATCGCCGACGGGATGACGTTTGTCACCGCAGACCAAAATGCCGGCCAATACCCGGTGACGGCGCAGGCGCCGTAGCGTTCACCGCCTGCGGTTGGTGCAACCCGGATCGCCGCGCCATATTAACCGGTGACACAGCACGGATTCTGCCATGAGTTTCCGCTCCCTCTACCGCCACGGCTTTGCCCGCGTCGCCGCCTGCACGACGCGCACGTCGCTCGCCGATCCGGCCACCAACGCGGCCGCCATCCTGCGCATGGCGGAAGACTGTGATCGCCAGGCTGTGACGCTGGCCGTGTTTCCGGAACTCGGACTGTCCGGCTACTCGATCAGCGACCTGCTGCAGCAAACAACGCTGCTGGATGCTGTTGAAGCCGCAATTGAAACGATCCGTACGGCGTCGAGGGACCTGCTGCCCTTGCTGCTGGTCGGCGCGCCGCTGCGCCATCTGGGCGCGCTGTACAACTGCGCCGTCGCCATCCATCGTGGGCAGGTGCTCGGTATCGTGCCGAAGATTCACCTGCCGAACTACCGCGAGTTTTATGAGCCCCGGCATTTCGTTTCGGGTGATGGCACGGACGGCGGAACCATCATCCTGGGTGGTGAAGCTGTGCCGTTCGGCACGGACCTGCTGTTTGCGGCGTCCGACCTGCGCGGCTTTGTCGTCCATGCGGAAATCTGCGAGGACGTCTGGGTGCCAAACCCGCCAAGCGGGGAAGGCGCAGCCGCGGGCGCAACGATTCTGGCGAATTTGTCGGCCAGCAATATTACCATCGGCAAGGCGGAGACGCGGCGGCTGCTCTGCCGCTCGCAGTCGGCGCGCTGCCTGGCGGCGTATTTGTACGCTGCAGCCGGGGCCGGTGAATCGACCACGGATCTGGCGTGGGACGGCCAGGCGTCAGTGTTTGAGAACGGCAATACTTTGGCCGAGACCGAACGGTTTCCAGTAGCGGACCAGGCGGCAATCGCCGATATCGACCTCGATCTACTGCTGCAGGAGCGTTTGCAGATGGGATCGTTTGATACCAACCGCCGGCGCTATGGTCGCCGGTTCCGCACGGTCAGCTTCGCGGTCGCACCGCCAACCGGCGATGTCGGCTTCCGCCGCACGCTGGAGCGCTTTCCGTTCGTGCCGGCGGACGTTGCCCGCCTGGAACAGGATTGTTACGAGGCATACAACATCCAGGTCTCCGGCCTGGCGCAGCGGATGCGCGCGACAGGTTCGCGGCGAGCGGTGATCGGCATTTCCGGTGGCCTGGATTCGACGCAGGCGCTGCTGGTTTGCGCGCAGGCCTTCGATCTGCTTGGCATGCCGCGCCAGGACATCCTGGCCTATACAATGCCCGGCTTCGCCACGTCCGACCACACGAAATCCAACGCCTGGAAGCTGATGCGGGCGTT
>JAFEFW010000001.1 GCA_018240405.1 Pseudomonadota bacterium | reverse complement strand
CCGCCGACGAGGGAACCGGTGACGCCAGCGGAAACGCCGAGCCAGATAATGTCGCTGCGCGCTATCATGCGGCGTGCGTAGCCAGCGGGGGCGGCTTTGGCAAGCAGCCGCCGGGCCACACGGCAGTCCGTGGCTCGCCCACCCCTAAGGCTGGCGGACCGCGCTGCCGGCAGCACTCATAGGAGCAGCGGCACCGCGTGAACTACGTGCTTCAAAGCTGCCCGCCCTGACCCGCACTTGGTCGGAAGCACGCGTTCTGCGAATTGGACCACCGGCTAGCGGGAGCCTGCGGTGAACCCATCGCTCTATCTGATCGTCACCATCCCGGATCGCTCGGCCGCAAGCCCAGCATCGCCTTGCCGGCGGATTCGAAGTAGACCGGCAGCGCGGCGCCATGCGTCATCGCAACGTGGACGTCGCGGAAGGCACGCTCCAGCGGCCAGCGCAGGTAGATGGCATTCGTTCCGGCAGCGTGAAAGATCTTATCCACGGCCCGCACGCTCTCATGCATGGCGTGCACCAGCGCCAGGCGCGCCTGGGCAATCAGTTCGTCGGTTGGATCCTGCCCGGCGCAGAGCATGCGCCACAGCCGCCCAACCGCATCGAACACGTAGGCGCGGGCGGCATTGACGATCGCCTCCGCCTCGCCCAGACGCGCCTGTACCGCCGGGCGGTCGCGCAGCAATGCGGTGTTCAGCGTGGACGCCTCGGTCGTGGCGATCGCCTTCAGGTCGTCGATAGCGCCACGCGCGATGCCGAGCACATTGGCGGCCGAGGGCGTCCAGAGATGCACATACCAGGCGCGATGGTTGAACAGCGGCGTCTTCTCCGCCGGTGCGGCAGAGGACAACACACTGCGCTCCTCCGGCACAAATACATCGTCAATGACAAAGTCGCGGCTGCCGGTGCCGCGCATGCCCATGACGTGCCAGGTGTCCAGCAGCGTGCCCTGCTCGCGCGGGATCCACAGCGCGCGCAGCACCGGAGTCTGCGTGTCACCGTCCATCATGTTGCAGGTGCAGTACAACCAGCGCGCATTGTCGACGCCGGAGGCAAAATTCCAGCGCCCCTTCACGCGGTAGCCGCCCGGCACCGCCCATGCGCCGCCGCCGGACCGGGCCGAGCCGGCGGCGCGGTAGTCGGGCGGCGTCCCGGCTATCTCGCGCGCGACCGAAGTCGGCAGGCGCCCGACATTCAGCGCCATGGCGTTGGCGATCATGACGTTCCATCCCACCGATCCGTCAGCGCGGGAGATTTCCTCAACGACCCGAAACGCGGTCAGCGGCGGAAGCTCCGGGCCGCCGATCGAGGCCGGCAGATACATCTGGTACAGCCCGGCCGCGGTGATTTGCGCCGCGAGTTCGGGCGGCGTGCGCCGCATTTCCTCCGCCTGCTCACGCGCGGCGCGCACGGCGGGCGCTAAACGCAGCGCGTCCGCGAGCGCGTTGGGGATGGGATGGTCGTCGTCGTTCATCCGGGCCGTTTCCCTGTTGGTTGACCCTAGCGTGGCCGATGTTGCGCCGGCTTGCCAGATGGTGTGGTGTCAGGCTCGGCAGGGGAGGTACTAGCCATGAACGAACCATCGGCAACATCGGGTAGGCCGCCAACCGTCGCGCGGCTGGAGACTGCGGAGAAGATCCCGTTCGGGCCGCTGTCGCACTACCAAAAGCTGATCAACGCCGATGGCGGCCCGGTGTTCACCGGCGTGCAGACCTGCGAACCGGGCTACCAGACCGCCCTGCACTACCATCCCTATGTCGAGTGCCTGTTCATCATCGAAGGCACGATGCACGCCTGGATGGATGGTGGGCAGGACAGTCCGGTCGAGCTTCGGCCGGGCGACATGATCTCGCTGCCCGCCGGTGAGGCGCATGCCTTCCGCAATCCTGGCCCCGGGACGCTGCGGCTGCTGGGCATCCACAACAACCCGGAACGGATCGTCCACCGGCTGGAGGAGCCGCCGACGGGGTAGTATACGTCACGAATTTTCCCGCCTGCATCGGCCAGGACACGTTCATTTCGCCGCCGCTTTGGTCAGCAGCGGCGCGAGGCAGGACATCCGTGGAACCAGTTATTCGTTGAAAATCGCCACCGCCCGCGTCCAGCCAGCCGACGCTTTGTGGATCTTCACCGGGAAACAGACGATATCGAAGCCATCCGGCGGCAGCGCCGCAAGGTTGCCCAGCTTCTCCATCTGGTAGTAGCCGATATCGCGGCCGGCGCGATGCCCCTCCCAGATCAGGCTGACGTCGCCAGTTTCCTTCACCCGCTTCTGCGTGAACGAGAACGGCGCGTCCCAGCTCCACCCGTCGGTACCGACGACCCGCACGCCACGCTCCAGCAGCCACAGCGTGGCCGCCCGGCCCATGCCGCAGCCGCTGTCAACGAAGTCATCCTGCCCGTAGCGGGCGCCGGCCGCGGTATTGACCACGACGATCTCCAGCGGGCGCAGTTCGTGGCCGATGCGCTTCAGCTCCGCCTCCACATCCCCCGGGGTCGCGACATAGCCGTGGGGCAGGTGGCGGAAATCGAGCTTCACGCCAGGCTGGAAGCACCAGTCCAGCGGCACCTCATCGATCGTGGCCGACGGTTCGCCACCGGGCTTCAGCGCCTCGTTCATGCGGCTGAAGAAATGGTACGGTGCATCCATGTGGGTGCCGTTATGCGTGCTGATCTCCACCCGCTCGACCGCCGCATACTCGCCATTGGGAAGCTGATCGACGCGGATACCCATATATTCGGCCATCTGCGGCGCCGTCTGCTGGTGCGTCATGTAGTCAATCTTTGGCAGCATGTGCGGCGGATCGCTCTTAATGCCAGCTTTCAACGGGTTGGAGATATCGACGATGCGGCGTGGCATGGGGCGGCGGTCCTCATGTTCATGTTGCTGACGGGAAAGGCGATGCTATCACCGTCGCAAGGCCGTGTCGCCGGCAGGGCAATCCGGCCCTCGGACCCAGGGTCTTGCAGCGCGGATCGCTCCCCTTGGAACCCTATTGTTTCGCACAGCGTACATCCCAATATCGACCGGTGAAGGAACAAAACCGTCAGGGAGACGATCCGATGCCGTTCGATACGGAGGCCTTCGCCACTGCGCTCAGGAAAAATGCGCTGCCACCGTTCGGGGCCGGCAAGTGTGCCCGGTTTGTGCGTCTGGCGATTGAGGCTGCCGGCATGAAGACGGATCCGCATCCCGGTTCCGCCAAGGATTGGGGACCGACACTCGAGCGCCTCGGCTTCCAGCCGGTCGCTGGAGAGGGATATGAGCCGGTACCTGGTGACATTGCCGTGATTCAGACCACCACCGAGTCGTCGGACGGACATATGCAGGGCTATGACGGCAAGAACTGGATCTCCGACTTTGTGCAGCGCGAGTTCTGGCCCGGCCCATCGTTCCGCAAGGAGAAGCCGGCCTTCGTGGTCTTCCGCTTTCCGTAATCTGCTCCTCGGCATCGCCGCCGCCCTGCTGTCCTGCCGGACCGCCCCGGCTGCTGACCCGCCGGTCCGCGATCCCGTGTTCGGCCTGAGCCTTGCGGCCTCCGCCATGCCCTTCCCACGCGCGCCGGCCAGCCTGTTCGAACGGTGTCCGGAACTGGTGAATGAGGCGTGGTCGCGTGTGTCGTGGGAATTCGTGCGCCTCGACGTCGGCGCCACCAGCTTTCTGGCAATTGGCGGCTACTTTGTGAACCGTGCCCAGAACACGCGTGAACCTGATTGGAAAGGTGCGCTGGTGGCACTCAGCCCGGGGCACTGCGAGCTGATCGGGCCGCCGCGCTCCGTCCTGGATTACGGCGCGGCCGACACCACGGATGAGATGCGCCGCGACTTCGCCCAGGCCGCCGTCAACCGTTACGCAGCAGTGCTTGGCGGCATGGGCACCTTGCGCAAACTCCTGACGGAGCAGCAGGTAACGCCCGCCGCACCCCGCTCGGCCCTGCTCGCGCAGGCGCTGGAGACACCCGAGAGCGGCGCAAGACCATGAGACGGCGGCCCGCTGCGGACACCGCGCCATGGCGGTTACCTGAACCGCCGTCATGGGCACGGGCGGACGAGAGCTATCGTACAGGCCTGGGCCACGGGCGGACAGGCGGCCCTGCCGCTCTTGCCGTGTCCTTCCCGCCGGAGCAGTGTACCGGGTCATGCGCATCACCCTGATCCATGCCCTGACGCATTCGATCGCCCCGACGGCTAACGCATTTAGCCGTCTTTGGCCCGAAGCCACGTTGATGAACCTGCTGGACGACTCGCTTTCGGTCGATCTCGCTCGTGACGGGGCGCTGACGCCGGCGATGACCGAGCGGTTCCTGGCTCTGGCGCGCTATGCCGCCTCGACCGGAGCACAAGGCATTCTGTTCACCTGTTCGGCCTTTGGTCCCTGCATTGAGGCCTGCGCCCGCGAACTTGCGCCGATGCCTGTGCTGAAGCCGAACGAGGCAATGATCGAGGACGCCGTGGCTCTCGCCGGTCCCACCGGACGCATCGGGTTGCTCGCCACTTTCCCGCCAACGCTGCAGTCTATGCCGCCGGAGTTCCACCATGCCGGTGGCGCCGGCATCAGCGTCGAGCCCTGCCTCGCCGAGGGTGCGCTCGCCGCGCTCGACCGCGGCGACACGGCCGGGCATGACGCCGCGGCGGTGAAGGCCGTGCACGCGCTGATTGGCTGCGACGTCATCGCGCTCAGTCAATTCAGCCTGGCTCGGGCCGCGCCACTGATCGAGAAGGCGACCGGGTCGCGCGTGCTCACCACGCCCGACAGCGCAGTGCGCAAGCTGAAGCGCCTGCTTCTCAGCCCGAGGGTCGCTGCATGAGCACAATGGATCTGACCGCCTTCAAGGCCTCGACGACCAGCGCCGAACCGCCGGCCAGCGCCGGATTGCCGTTGCAGGCGCTGTGGTGGGACGCGAAGGGCGATTGGGACAAGGCGCACCAATGCGCCCAGGCGGATCCAGGACCGCTTGGTTCCGCCGTGCATGCCTATCTGCACCGTAAGGAGCCCGACCTGGCCAACGCCCGCTACTGGTACAACCGTGCTGGCCGTACGGAAGTTACCATCGCGCTTCAGGCAGAGTGGGATATGTTGGCAACGGAACTACTGGCGCTTTAGACAGGCCGCGTAGTCGTCGAACGCGCCGGCGCGCGTCAACGGTCCGCGCTTTTCCCCGCACAGATCGGTCCCGGTGTCATTTGGATCAGGCGCCAGCTTGTCCGGCGCCCGTACCCAGCCGAGGTCGAGCTTTACGAGATCCCGGAAATAGGCTTGCTGCGGGTGGTGGCCGAAGAAAAGTCCGAGCAGATAGGGATGATCGTTGTCCCACCCGCGTAGAGTCGCCCCTTCGCGGGTGCGGATTGCACCATCGACGATATTGGCAACCACGTCGCCCGAGGTCTCGATGAACCGGCCGTCGATGCCGGCCGTATCCAACAGCGTGTTGTGGGCAATCGTCGAACGCGCCGCCCGGTTCAGGTAGATTCCGGCGTCTGAGCAGAACGCAATCAGGTTGTCCCGGATGACACTGCCCACCTGCTCCATTCCCAGGGCGCCGCGGTCCCGCCGCTGCGCCGGATCGGTGCCGCCGCCACCCAGGGAAACGCCAACGCGCGCACCACCCGAATCCTTCAGCTTCCAGGCGCACAGCACGACGTTCCGTTCGAACACGTTCTTCTGGCCGGCCCCCTTGAAATAGGCCCCGTAGGTCGGCTGCCCGCGCCCCTCACGGGCGAAATCCGCAATGACATTGCCGCTGACACGCCACTCGCTGGCGCCCACGAGGTCGATCGGCACGATCGGATTCTGCGTGCGTCGCGGTGCCGTGTTGACCAGCGTATTTCCCTCGATGACGCCGTTATCAGGCCATTCGCCGCGGTCGCCGTTGATCTTCAGGTGCGCGTTGAAATCCTCGAACCGGCTGTTGCGGATCGTCGTATCCGTGGCGGCGCCGGAAATGTGGATGGCATGTTCACACTTGCCGTGATCGCCGCAGACCCCGCGCATCACGAGGTTCTCGAACTGCCAGAACGGGCCGCTGACGTTGAACGCCTCCACGACATCGGATTCGATCACCACGTCGCCCAGGGTCGCGGCTCGCAGCGTCAACCGTCCGTCGCGGTTGCCGATCGTTGCGAACTGCACGGCGCCGCCGGTGACGCGGTACGTCCCCGGCGCCAGCAGAATGATGTCGTTCGGCAATGAGGAGGCGACGGCATCCCGCAACGCGTCTACCGTGCGTACGAGGCGGACATGGCCAATCCGCGTATCGCCGGAACGAGCAGCCGATGCGCCGTGGGATTGCGGGATCGTAAGGCCGTCTGCGGGACCGATCCCGTCGACGCGACTAAGATAATCCGCCACCTGATCGACGAATTTTGCGGCGGTGGCACTGCCGCCGACATTCTGTGAGCGCAGATAGACCGCCCATTCACGCGGTGTGCGGCCCGATTCGGTCAAGAGGATTGCAGCCGCGGCAACGCCGGCGAGCGTGCCGACGATGGCGAGAATGACCAGCACAATCACGACAACCCACACGCGGGAGCGGCGCTTGCCGAACACAACCCGCCCGTCACTGGTCAAGTAATAAGCCGGCTTTCCGCGCCCTGCCGCCCGCTCGGTCATGTCCTGGAATACCCCAACTCCCCCCACCGTTGCGGCACGGCGACCGTTCCGCACTCGGCTGACGCGCCGTTATGGCACGCCGCCCGGATCGGCTGGCAAGAGCAAAGCGCTAGCGGAGGCGCGACGGGATATTCTCCGGCCCACGCGGCGGCGCCGTATCCGAGGAAGAGAAGACCGTGACCGAAGCCGGTGTGATGCGGCCGATCGGCCGCTTCGCGGCGGCCGCTACGTCAACACCGGGCCGCAGCTTCTGTGCCATCGGCCGCTCATCCGGCTGCGTCCCGGTGCAATCGGCACAACTACCCGGTGGCGCGGCACTACGTGTGGCGCTGCCAGGCTCCTCGCTGGACGTTGCCTTGGGCGTTGCGACGGCATCGGGTACCGGATCGGCTGCCACGTCTGCAGGCGCAGCCGAACCACCCGGCAGCGGTGCCATCGGCGGCGGCATCGGCGGAATGGGTAGTACCGTCGTGACGTGCCAAGCCTGAGAGACAGTCGCGATCTCACCCGACGTCGACGGATATTTCGTATAGCGCAGGCCAACCGCCAGGAAGCTGCCATCCGGCTGGCGCTCCAGCGTCACGATGGCATCGCCGGAGATCGGCTTCGGTTGATGCAGCGCCGGCACCAGCGGCACTTTATGGGATTCATTCAGCCAGACGACGTCGCGGTCAACCGTGACGAGGGCCTGCAGCACCAACTGGTTCACCGCGCCGCCGAAATAAGTGGTCGGGCTTGAGGCCAACATGTCGGGCGCGACCGAGGTTACCTGCCCCACACCCGACACGTAGCTGCCGGACACCGCCACACGGTCGCTGGCCCGCAGCGCTCCGACCCCCGGACCGGCCAGCCGCAACGTACCGATCCACAACCCGTTGTCGCGGCGGCTGACCTGGCCGCGTACGAACAGCTTGCCGGTCGGGGTTTCGTCCAGGCGGCTTGCCATGATGGTTCCATCGCTCCGGCGCAGGCCGCCAACGGCGACCCAGTCACCAAGGCCGAAATGGCTGGCCCCCCAGGTGGACGGCTGCATGACGACGCGCTGCCCGGCCACGGTCATGGCATTGCGGTCGACATCCACCGCCTCAATCGGCCCCGCGACTTCGGTGCGGATCGATATGAAACGGGCCCAAGACGGCAAGCTGGTTCCGGCCGCGGGGACGGCGGCGCGGATAGCGACGACCTGGCCGACCCGAAGCTGGTTTGGCGCCGCCACGTTGCCGTCGATATCAACCGGCACATTGCCATCGTATCGCACCTCGAGGCCGCCGACGCAGATCGAGGCGAAGCCGGTAACCACGCCGACAATGCCAGTGCCGCCAATACCTCGATCGGTCAGGCGGTCGCCAAAGGACACGCCGGTGCCACCGATGCCCCGGTCCGCCAGCAGCGGACCGCCATCCTTCCCCACTCGACAGACCACGCCGGGCTGAACGACATCAGCCTCGACCTGCATTTCGGTCACGCGCGGCGGCCTGTCACTGCAGGCAGCAAGAGTGACAAGCAGCAGTAGGAGGACAAGTCGTCTCATGCCGCCTCCGCGCCGCGATCTGCGGCCTCCGGTTCGGCTGGCTGGTCCGTGTCAGAGAAGACGTAGACTCCAAAATTCACGCGGCGGCTGGCTCCGGCTTCCGCTGGATTCGCCTCGGCCAGGGCCGCGGCGCGGCGGTTCACCTCCAGCAGTACCCGAATAGCCTCGGCTCGGGCAAATGCTTCGAGTTCCGCTGCCTGCTCATCGGTTAGTCCATCGTAGTGCACGCTGCGGTCGAGGAACGGAGCAGCGTCACTGGCGCTGATATTCGCCGCGGCCGCGGCGACATGATCGTGCAGGTTGCGGGCGAAATAGAACAGTTGCTCTGCCGCACGCGGTGCCGGGATGAACGCGTCGACATTGAGGATGACCCGATCCGCTTCGTTCGCGCTGACGATGCCCTTGCTCAGCCAGTCATCCAGCACCACCCGAGCCCGGATGTCGGATGTCACCGAGAGAACGAGGGACTCGAACGATGGCTCTGTCGAACCGGGATCGGCAGCGCGGGGCAGCGGGCGTGGCCGCCCGTTTTCGTCGACGTAGGGAGGGACTGCCAGCCAGCGGCCGATGACCTGACTGCTGAGCGTCACCACCTCCGGCACCTGCAGCCGATCAGGGGGAAGCTCCCGCAAGCGCCTGATCTCCTTGCGATGAACCCCGGTGACCAGGCTGAGCCGGCTGTCAGTCCGCGCCTTCGGTTCTGTCAGGATGTCATGCGCCGCGACATCGACGAACAGGGTGCGCAGCATGTCATTAAGGACCGGGAGGGTGACGCCGCTGCGAAGCATCAGACGCACCAGCGGTCGCATCAGCCTGCGGCACGCAGCCAGCAGGGCTTCAGGCACGACCGGCACGGGGCGATCTGGTGGCGGCATACGGGTCCTTTCCCGTTGCTTATCTATCATAGTTGCGTGTGGGAAAAATACCCGCAAATTTTCTGAATTCGGTTGACGTGGGTAATTTTCCCACATACGTTCCGCTCGGTGCTGTGATACAGGTTGTATCCAACCAGCAATTGTATACACATTGCGGCAACAACCGTCGCCCGCATGTTACAACCATTGCTGGAAGGCTGCATGCTTCCTGGCCTGCTGATTGACGGCCAGGCCTTAGAACGGAGGCTACGGACATGTCATATGCCGCCGCTACCACCGGTCGGACGCGGTTCGGCTTGCCCCCCGTCGCAGAAGAGCTGCGTTACGGGTCTTCCGCTACGACGCCATCCACAGCCGAGGCGGATGCCCCTCAGCAGGCCGAACTGGATCTGCGCCAGCTCCGCCATCATACCAAGAACACGCTGCAGCGGCTGATTGGCTTGATCGGGGAAGCGCGCGGCCTGATGGACACGCCCGAGGGCGAACGGATCGCACGTGAACTCGAACATCGCATCTGCCTTTCAGCGACCATTTCGAATGCCCTGTTTGGCCTGACCGAAGCCCCTGCGCCGATGCTGTACCGGCTCCGCCAGCTTGCGGGCGCCGTCACCGACCTAATGAGCGCCGAGGGACAGAAGATCCGTGTAGGTGTTACTGTGCGCGGCGACTGCCCGCCGCAGCTCCGCGAGGCTATCATCCGCACCGCGCATGAGCTGCTCGGTAATGCCGTCAAGCACGGGATGAAGGAGCGGCCCAGCGGGCGGATTGCCATCCGGCTGATCACAAGCGAGCGGCACACGACGCTGACCGTTACCGATAATGGGTGGGGGTTTGAGGGTGTTCCCCGTCAGGGCGAGGGCCTGGCCCTGGCACGCAGCTTCGCCGAGATGCACGGCGGCACGCTGACGCTGGAATCAGCGGACGGTACGGTCGCGACGCTGGACCTGCCGCACTGGGATTGATGCTTCAGTGCGGGTTCGCGGTCGCGCCGGTGACATAGCCGGTCAACCGTAGCGCCATCCGTTCCTCATCATAAGCAGTGCCGTCGATCACCAGGCTATCGGGCTCGACGCCGATGGTCAGGAACCCGCTATGGCGGTATAGCGCCCGGGCCGCCGCGTTGCCGGACGTGACCGACAGCGTGACATGGCGCAGGCCGGCATCACGGGCATGAGCCAGCAGCCCCTCCAGCATCGCTCGCCCGACGCCCCGGCCACGCCACGCCGGAGTAACAAAAATCCCGAACAGGTTGCCCCGGTGACGCTGCTTGACGCGCACCGGCACCTGTAGGCCAGCGGATCCGATCAGCACGCCGTCCGCGAAGGCCCCGAGTGTGAGGGATGGGTGAGCGCCAATCATGCGGCCACTGCCTTCCATCAGCTCCTCCTCGACGCTGGCGCCAAACGCCTCCGGATGCAGACGCAACGCTTCCAGCCGCAGCGGTTGAAACACCGCGACATCGTCCTGCGTCAGGGAGCGGATCAGCCAGGGCGCCAGCCCGCTCACGCCAGCGCCTCGGCGATGCGGGCGGCGAGGCGACGGGCGACTTCGTCCTTTGCCAGCATTGGCCAGTCCTCGACGCCGGCGTGAGAGATGATGTGCACCGCGTTGTCCAGCCCGCCCATGATGCCGGTGGCCGGCGAAACGTCATTGGCGACAATCCAGTCCGCGTTCTTGCGCCGCAGCTTCGACTGCGCATTCGCCAGTAGGTCATCGGTCTCGGCCGCGAAGCCAATGACCAGCCGCGGCCGGCGCGGCCCGGCGGCGGCAATCGTGGCCAGGATGTCGGGGTTGGGCACCAGGTTCAGCGCTGGTGCCGCGGCGCCAGCTTGCTTCTTGATCTTGCCGGTGGCGGCATTGTCCACCCGCCAATCCGCAACGGCGGCGGCGAACACTGCGACATCCGCTGGCAGCGCGGTCTGGCAGGCATCAAGCATTTCTGCGGCGCTTTCGATCCGCCTCACCGCCACGCCAGGAGGATCGGGGACGGTCACCGGGCCACTGACCAGCGTTACGCGAGCGCCCAGGTCAGCCAATGCTGCGGCGATGGCATGGCCCTGCCGGCCGGAGGAGCGGTTGGCGATGTAGCGCACCGGGTCAATGGGCTCGTGCGTCGGTCCGCTGGTTACGATCGCATGCTTGCCGGCCAGCGGCCTGGCCCGGGATGTCAGCAACGAGCCTATGGCGGCAACAATGGCGGGCGGTTCGGACATACGCCCGGGACCGAACTCGTTGCAGGCCATGGCGCCTTCGTCCGGGCCGATGACCTGTACGCCGCGCGCGGTGAGCGTCGTCATGTTGGCCTGTGTCGCCGGGTGGAGCCACATGCGGACGTTCATTGCCGGCGCCACCAGCACCGGCTTGTCGGTCGCCAGCAGCACCGTGGACGCGAGATCGTCGGCCAGGCCGACCGCCATCTTCGCCAGGATGTTGGCCGTCGCCGGCGCCACCACCAGCAGGTCCGCGGAGCGCGACAGCTGGATGTGGCCCATCTCCGACTCGTCCGTCAGGGAGAACAGGTCGGCGTACACCTTCGACTCCGACAGCGCCTGCAGGGACAGCGGCGTGACGAACTGGGCGCCGTTATCCGTCAGCACGCAAGTCACGCCGGCGCCCTGCTTCCGCAGCAGGCGGATGAGTTCCGGCACCTTGATGGCGGCAATGCCACCAGAGACGATGAGCAGGACGCGCTTGCCAACGAGGGTCATAAACCGGCGCCTGTCGTGCGTGCGCGGTGGGTGACGGAGCTGGCACGGCCACCCCCGACCGCGCCGTCATGGCGGGACGACGCTGCTCTCGCGTGATGGCGGGCGATGGCCTGCCATCTACGCCTGTGCCTATCCACGCACCGCACTCGATTTGGCTGCACACCGCTAGACGTGGCTGGCGGGCCTTCGCCAGCCACTACGGTTGAGAGGCCTTCGCCCGCTACGACGGCCGAGGCGCGTTTGCCCACCATGGCGGCATCAGCGTCTTGCGCCGCCAAAACGGAGAGGTTTACGCACCTCACAGCCGCCATCCCGCGTGGATCGCCGCAATGCCGCCGGACAGATTGCGCACTGTGACCCTGGACAGGCCGGCCTCGCGCATCATCCGCGCCAGCGCTTCCTGGTCTGGGAACATCCGGATACTCTCGGCCAGATACTGATAGCTCGCTTCATCCTTCGCCACATACCGGCCGATCTTCGGCAACACCTTGAAAGACCAGGCGTCGTAGACCGGCGACAATGCGGCCACCTGAACACGGGAAAATTCCAGGCACAGGAACCGTCCACCGGGCTTCAGCACCCGCCGGGCCTCCCGGAGAACCGCTGGTTTATCGGTACAGTTTCGGAGTCCAAACGCCATCGACACTCGGTCGACGCAACGATCCGGCAGCGGCAACTGCTCCGCATTGGCCACCAGAATCGACAGGTCGCCGATGAAGCCGCACTCAATGGCGCGGTCGCGGCCGACGGCCAGCATCGCGTGGTTGATATCGGACAGTATGACCGGCCCGCCGCCGCGGCGCAGCCAGCCGAAACTGATGTCGCCTGTGCCGCCCGCCAGATCGAGCAGCGTGTCGCGCGCCCGCGGCTGCAAATCGCCGACGAAGATCTGCTTCCACATCCGGTGGATACCAAGCGACATCAGGTCGTTCATCAGGTCGTAGTTGGTGGCCACGCTGTCGAACACGGCGCGGACCATGCTGGCTTTCTCGGTCCTTGCGACGGTGCGGAAGCCGAAATCGACGGTGGCGTCGGGATTGTCGCTCATGGCCGCACTCTATAGAGCGTTTCCGGGCCGGCCGAAACGGTAGCGGCCGATGCGAACGTCTACGCAAGCCAGCCAGGAGCGCACCCCGCCGTGCCGGAACTCCCCGAGGTCGAAACCGTCATGCGCGGCCTGCAAGGCAAGCTGGAAGGCCACCGCCTGCTGCGCGCCGTCGCTCGTCGGCCAGACCTGCGCTGGCCACTGCCGCCGGGCCTGGCGGAGAAGCTGACGGGCGCCCGCGTCACCGGGTTCCGCCGCCGCGGCAAATACATCCTGATGCGGCTGGAGGACGGCTGGTCGGTGCTGCTCCACCTGGGGATGTCCGGCCGGATGGTGATCCAACCCACCGGCGGTTCCAACAGCATCACCGCGCATGAGCATCTGGAGCTGGAGACCGATGACGGCTGGCGCGTCGGCTTCGTCGATCCCCGTCGCTTCGGCTCCGTCGATCTGGTTGAGACGGCGCATGAGGACGAGCACAGGCTGCTGGCTGGCCTCGGTCCTGAACCACTGGACGAGGCATTTTCGGTGGCGGCGCTGAACCAAGCGCTGACGGGGAAGAAGACGCCGATCAAAGCGGCGCTGCTGGACCAGAAAATCGTCGCGGGCCTGGGCAATATCTATGTCAGCGAGGCGTTGTTCCGCGCCGGTATCTCGCCGCGGCGGCTGGCCTCTACAGTTGTCGGCGCACGCGCGGCGAAACTGGTGCCGGCGATTAAGGAGACGCTGCGCGATGCCATCGCCGCCGGCGGCTCTTCACTACGTGACTACGTTCAGCCGGACGGAGAACTCGGCTACTTCCAGCATGCCTGGCGCGTCTACGGCCATGAAGGCAAGCCCTGTCCAGCCTGCCCCGGCAAGCCGGCCTGCGACGGTGTGCGGCGTCTCGTGCAGTCCGGTCGCTCCACCTTCTATTGTCCGCGCCTGCAGCGATAGCTATTCACCCGGGCATCCAGACCGGAGGACCAATCCATGGCCGCCTACGAGAACATCATCGTCGAGACCGAAGGCCGCGTCGGCCTGATCCGGCTGAACCGCCCGAAGGCGCTGAACGCACTCTGCGATGCGTTGGTCAAGGAACTCGGCGCCGCGCTACGGGCCTTCGACGGCGACAAGGCGATCGGCTGCATCGTCATCACCGGCAGCGACCGCGCCTTTGCCGCAGGCGCCGACATCAAGGAGATGAAGGACAAAACCAATCCCGAGGCGATGATGGAAGACTTCATCGGCGCTAACTGGGAGGCCGTTCTGTCGGTAAAGAAGCCGGTGATTGCCGCGGTTGCGGGCTTTGCGCTTGGCGGCGGCTGTGAACTCGCGATGATGTGCGACATGATCTTTGCCGCCGACACAGCGAAGTTTGGCCAGCCGGAGATCAACCTGGGCGTCATTCCCGGCGCCGGCGGTACACAACGCCTGACGCGCGCCGTCGGCAAGTCCAAGGCGATGGACATGATCCTGACCGCTCGGATGATGGATGCCGAGGAGGCGGAGCGCGCCAATCTCGTGTCCAAGGTGTTTCCGGCGGATCAGCTGCTGCCCGAGGTGATGAAGGTCGCCGCGAAGATCGCAGAGCTTTCGCCGGTCGCAGTGCAGATCGCCAAGGCCGCGGTGAACCGCGCATTCGAAACCACGCTGGTCGAGGGCGTGCGATATGAGCGCGCGACATTCCTGTCACTGTTCGGCACGCCGCATCAGAAGGAAGGCATGGCGGCGTTCGCCGAGAAGCGGAAGCCGGATTTTTCCGGCTGAGCGACCGCAGGCCGCGGCTTCCTCATCATTGTTACGGCCGGGCTTGAGCCTGGTGCTTCCATACCTTGCGGAATAGGTTCTGTCGGTGCGCCCGCGGCCTCAAGCGCTGTACCCTGCTCGCGCGCGCTGCGCTCACGCAAAGCGTGCAACCCGCGCCCTCGCGTCATGGCGCGGGCGCCCACCTTTGGGAAGCGGCACGTCCGGGACCTGAACCCTCGGGCCGAACGTTCCGGCAGCCATGTCATAGGAGCTACATGGCGGGGTCCGGCGGTACCGCAATTTGTGGTCGGATTGATTGGGCTACGGCGGCAACAATGGTGGTCAGGCCGGTTGTCTGCACCGTCACAACCGACGTAAATCGTCGAACCGCCTATCGCAGCAGCAATGATCGGTTGCAAAATGCATCCCAGGCATGAACTGGCGTGACAAGAGCGGGAATTTAGTATCAAAGTTGGGATTGTTATCGCGCTTTTAAAGCGGCCGCTCTATCCTCTTGTTCATGTTGAGATTTCTCGCCGGAACGGGGGACGTGGTGAGGGCACCGTCAAGGGACGGAACCGATGCTGCGACACCGCTCAACCTGATGGTGGTGAACCGCAGCACCGAGTGGTGTCGTGCCGTGATGACCGCCGTCGACGATCTGGACGCCGGACTTCTGACGTGCGGCGCCGGTGAGGCGGTCAAGCGGCTCGCGCGAACAGGTACGCACTACACCCATCTGCTGGTGCATGAACGAGACGCCGATGGACTGACTGGCGCGCTCGCGGAACTGGCAGCGGAGTTCGCCAACCCCGACCTGGATATGCTCCTACTGGGTTGCAATGCCGACATCGCTTGCGCGCATCTACGGGTTATCGAGGCGGCAGAGCCAAGTGCCGTACATCAGGCCTTGATAACGTCGCCGGCACGAAGCCGACCGGTTCTTGCCAGCGATGCCGCCAGCCTGGCTGCCATGTTGGACGACGCCATCGTCGAAGTGCGCTACCAGCCCATCATCCGCATCTCCGACCGGCGTCCGATCGGTGTTGAGGCGCTGGCCCGGTTGTGCCACCCGGCGTTGGGGCGGCTGCTTCCGGACCAGTTCATGCCACAGATCGAGGAGGCCGGGCTGGCGGCAGGCTTCACGCAGCGCATGATTTCCCGGGTGTTTGCCGATCTGCTTGGCTCTGGCCTCGCCGGGACGGGCATACGCGTATCGGTCAATTTCCCGCTGGACGTGCTGCTGTGCCCGGGCACGCTGGCCTGGCTGGAACAGCAGCGCGCCGCCTGCGGCATTCCCGCCGACCGCATCATCGTCGAACTGACGGAGAGCCAGCCGGTCCACCACCCGGATCCGGTGCGCCGATCAGTCGAGCATTTGCGCGCCTTGGGCTACGGCGTGGCCATCGATGATGTCGGCCCGGCCGTGCCGCATCTGGAGCGGTTGCTGACACTGCCGTTCACAAGCCTTAAGCTTGACAAGGGGTTGGTATCGCAGGCCGAGAGGGCACCGGAGGTACTTCACTACCTTGCCGAAACTGTGCGCGCAGCCAAGGCACACGACCTGAAGGTGGTGGCCGAGGGTGTGGAAACCGAGGCGGCGTGGACGCATATGCGCTCGATTGGCGTCGATCATGTGCAGGGCTTCCTCGCCGCCCGACCGCTGCCGCGGACGGCGGTGCCGGTTTGGTTGCAGGCCTGGACCGGCGCGACTGTCTGAACCGGGTCATCCGCTGCTGCGCGTAAACGCGGCGGCGAAGTCGGGCAGCCCGCCTTGCCGCACGGCGCAAAACGGGTGACGATCCGGCGAGGCAGTGGAGGAACCCGGACATGAAGCGCACGATCGCCGTCGGGATCGGCATCATGGAATACCCGTTCGACACGATCGACGGCTTCTGGCGCTGGGTCGACCTGTGCGAGGAAGGCGGCATCGACTCGATCTGGCAGACGGATCGTCTGGTCAGCCGCACGCCGTTCCTGGAGTGCATGACCATGCTGGCGGCAATCGCCGGACGGACGAAGCGCATCAAGTTCGGCGTCAATGTCGTTTCTGTGGCGATGCGTGAACCGCTATTGTTGGCGAAACAATGTGCTACCGTTGATGTGCTGTCGAATGGGCGGTTGCTGCCCGGTTTTGGCATTGGCAGTCCGCGCGGCGGCGAATGGGACGCGATGCACCTGGATTCGACGACGCGCGGGCGCAAGACCGATGAGGCGCTGGAGATCATCAGCCGGCTGTGGGCGGGCGAGAAGCTGACGTTCCAGGGGAAGCACTTCAAGCTGACCGACGCGACGATCCGCCCCCTGCCCGTTCAGCCGGACCTGCCGCTGTGGATCGGCGGCTCCTCCGAAGCGGCCATCAAGCGCACCGCCCGCGTCGGCACCGGCTGGCAGGCAGGGTCGGAGACGCCGGAGACCGTCGGGCAGGTGATCGACGGCATCAAGGCCGCGCTGCAGGAAACCGGGCGCTCGATCGACGTCGATCATTACGGCGCCGCCTTCGCCTACCGCTTTGGCGGGCCCGACGACCCAGGCGTGGCGAAGGTGATGGACCAATACAAGGCCCGCACCGGCCGCGACGCCAGCCACATGTTCGCCATGGGCGATGCCGACACGATCATGCAGCGGCTGCAGGCATACGTGGATGCGGGCGCGTCCAAGTTCATCCTGCGCCCCGCGGCGACAGGCGATGCGGACATGCTGGCGCAGACGAAGCGTCTGATCGAGGAGGTGCTGCCGCAGGTCGCGGCGCGCTGGCCACGGCAACGCAAGGCTGCGGCGTAGGTCAGCGGTTGTTGACGGCGGTGAACGGCACGGCACATTGGAACGAATAGACCATCGGCTCTAGCATCGGCCCGCGACAGCAAGAGGGCATGAAGATGATGCATCCGCGCAGAACCTTGGTCGCCGCCGGACTCGCCGCTGTCGGCGCCGCCGCGGCGCGTCGCCACGCATGGGCGCAGGACAGCGCCGGCCCGCTTCGCATTGCCGTTGTCGGACCCATGACCGGACAACTCGCTGCACTCGGCTCGCAATTTCGGGCGGGGGCGGAGCAGGCGGTCGCCGACCTGAACGCTGCGGGCGGCGTGATGGGTCGGAAAGTCGCGCTTGAAGTGGCTGATGATGCCTGCGATCCCCGGCAGGCTGTTTCCGTAGCGAACCAACTTGTCGGTCGCGGAACGGTGTTTGTCGCAGGTCATGCCTGTTCCGGCAGTTCCATTCCGGCCAGCAAGGTGTACGGCGAGGAGGGCGTGCTGCAAATCTCGCCCGCCACCACAAATCCCGACTTTACGGAAAAGGGCGGCTGGCAAACCTTCCGCGTTTGCGGCCGCGACGACCAGCAGGGACAGGTAGCGGGGCGTTACCTGGCCGACAGATTTCGCGATGCCCGCATTGCAGTGCTGCACGACAACTCGGCCTATGGAAAAGGCCTGGCTGAGGAAACCACGCGCGCGATGCAAAGCGCTGGCGTAAAACCCGCCCTCACATCCGTCTATACGCCGGGCGAACGCGATTACGGCGCACTCGTCTCAAGGCTGAAGGCGGCGCAGATTGGGGTTATCTATGTCGGTGGCTATCACACCGAGGCCGCGTTGATCCTGCGTCAGGCCAAGGAGCAGGGAATGAACCCGATCCTGTTCGGCGGTGACGCGCTGGTGGTGCAGGAGTTCTGGCAAATTGCCGGCACCAGTGGCGAGGGCACGCTGATGACGTTCACGCCCGATCCGCGGGAGCGGCCGGACGCGGCGCCGGTGGTGCAGCGGCTGCGCGCCGCAGGACGAGAGGCGGACGGGTATGTGCTGTACACCTACGCCGCCATACAGGTGTGGGCCGAGGCAGCCGGAAAGGCCGGAACCGTGCAACCGCGCAAGGTCGCCGCGATGCTGAAGAGCGGTGGGCCGTGGCAGACAGTGATCGGCCCGCAGACGTTTGATGCAAAGGGCGATCTGTCGCAGCCCAGCTTCTCGGTACACGCGTGGCGGGGTGGCAAGCTGGTGCCGGTATCGTAGTGGTTGCTGATGCCGTCGTAGCCGGCGCAGGCCGGCCACGACGGAAGAGGGCGCCGTTCAATCGCTTTCCGGCGGTATCACGTTCTGTGCCCGTGGCCCGACCAGCGCCGCACGCATCGTTTCGGCCGACTTGCTGCGGATGTCGTCCCAGGCCTGCGGCGTGTAGAATGCCGAGTGTGGCGTAATAATCAGCCGCCCCAGCGTCCAGGGCTCCCGCGCTCGGTAGGCGCGCATCAGTTCCGGCACCGGTTCGACCGGCGGTTCCACCGGCACCACGTCAAGGCCGACGCCCGACAAATGCCCACTCTTCAGCAATGTCGCCAGCGCATCGATATCGATGATCGGGCCGCGCGCCGTGTTCACCACCACGGCGCCCTTCGGCAGCAGCGACAACTCCTTCAGCCCGAGCAGGCCGCGCGTCGTACGGGTCAGCGGCGCGTGCACCGACAGCGTGTCGGTCTGCTCCAACAACGCTTCCAACGTCGGCGCGCGTTCGATGCCGAGGCCGAGTTCGACCCCATTCGGCAGGTAGGGGTCGTGGAACACGACGCGGAAGCCGAAGGCCTTGGCACGCAGGGCAACGGCGGTGGCGATGCGGCCCATACCGACAATGCCGAAGGTCTGCACGCTCGACCGCTTCAGCAGCGGGTCGTTGACGTAGCGCCACGTCGCCGGTGGATCGTTGCGTTGCAGTTCGTGGTGCAACAGCAGGCCGCGGCGCAGCGCCAGGGCCAACGACATGGCATGGTCGGCCACCTCGGTCGTGCCGTAATCCGGCACGTTCAGGATCATGATGCCGCGTTCCGCCGCCGCCGCGCGGTCGAGATTGTCATAGCCGACGCCCATGCGGCAGATCGCTTTCAGATTGGGAAAGCGCTCGAGGTCCTTGGCGAAGACCTTGTAGCGCAGAATCATCAACCCGTCGGCAGCGGCGCAGTCCTCATCCGAAAGATCGGCAAGGCTGGTGGTCGGCTTCGGGACGATCCATCGGATCTCGTTGCCATAGATGCGGCGTTCGACGCTGTCGTCCGGATAGTTGTTCTCGGAATAAAGCACGGTGGGCATGGACGTTTCGCAGTTCCTCTGGTCAGTGGCGGAACGCTACACCAGACGCACCGAGCTGCCCAAGGGGTAGCAGGAAAGAGAGTCCGGCCGGCAAAGATGCAGGTCCTCAAGGGGCCGGGTCACTCGCGTGGCACCGGCCTCAGGCCTGGACAGTCTACCCGGCACCTATCGAGCCGACTGCTTCAGGTTTATTTCGCCAGGGTCTTTCCGTGCCGGCCAGCCACCGGCACCTTCGGCGGCGTCGCCGGCCTGTCCGGGCCCCACAGGCGGCTGTAATAGCTGTCGGCAAGGTTCAGCGCTGCGATCGGATTGTGACCGAGCACGCGGTCCTTGGCGACGAGGACGGTGCTCAGACCCCTGGCGTATTTGAAGAACAGGCTGTCATGGCCGATGCACAGGCCCATGACGACGTTGAACTCACAGCCATGCGCATTCAGCAGTTCCGCCTGGGCGACAGGATTGCACAGCGCCTCGAAGTTGCCGGGCCGGATCTTTTCGTGTTCCTCCAGGCCAACCTCTTCCTTCGGAATGTTGCCGTTCTTGCAGGCCACCGAAACGACGTCGAAGCCATGGCTTTCCAGAATGCCGGTCAGGACGTAGGCGTGGTCGACAAAGCTGATGCAGTTGGCGATGCCGATCTTCGTGAAACCCATTTTCTTGGAGAACTGCACGATCTCCTCGACGCGGGTCCATTTGCAATAACCCTCTGCCTCGACGCGAGCAGATTCGATGGCGACGCGGTGCGTTTCCGGCTCCTCATACAGCGCCCTCGCAGCCGCCTGTGTCTCGGGGTCCACCTTGCTCGGACAAAAGCCCGGCCCTCTTGTTTCAGCCTCGCCGGCGCGGCAGGCGCGCACGGTGGATGGGCAGTAGGCGCAAGCTGGGTCCTGATAGTCCATGGCGTCGGCTCTTTCACGGGTAGCCATTTCTATCCGGCCCGCAGGCGACGGACCCCGCCTTGATCCAGATCAAACGCCGCGCCCCGGACGGCGCGGCGGCGGGACGTGATTACTGCGCCTTCTCCTTCGACTTTTCTGCCTTCTTCGACTGGTGATGGCCAATCGCCGCACCAGTGGCGGCACCAGCCACGGCGTGGCCGCTGCCGACCTCGTGTCCGGCCAGGGCGCCGACAGCGGCGCCCTTCCCGGCCCCGGCCGGCTTCTGCTCATCGGCGAGGGCCACGCCCCCGAACAGCAGGGCGGCACCGAGCATTGGGATAAAGAGCAAGCTGCGCATTAGAACTCTCCTGTGATGGATCGTCCCTCCAACGCGGCGTGCTGCCGGATGTTGCATCACATCCGGCACATAACGCACCGACCGTGGCGCGTTTATTGCCGCGTCGGATCGAGCAAGACCTTGCCATGCGGATTAGGCAGCCGCAGCGCCTCGAACACCTCCGGCAATTCCGAGAAGGAAACGACGGACGACACCATCGCATCCACATCGAGCCGGCCGGAGCGCAGCAGGTCGAGCGACAGACTGAAATCTTCCGGCACATAGCCAAGGACGAATTGCAGCCGTAGCTCCTTGGTGATCGCCCGGCGCGGGAACATGCGGTCTTCAACCCGGCAGACACCGACGATGACGATGGTCGCTTTCGGCGCGGCCAGTTCGATACATTGCTGAATCAGACCCGTTGCGCCGACGCATTCGAAGATTACTTCGGGCGGGCCGCCGGTCAGGGCGGCGAATGTCTCGCCGAGCGGCCCGGCCGCTGGATCGACCACCGCGGTCGCACCCAGCCGCTGCGCGCGGTCGCGGCGGATGCCGTCGAGTTCGCTAACGACCACGTCGCGCGCGCCGGCAGCCTTGGCGAATACCAGAGTGGCGTTGCCGATGGGCCCGGCGCCGATCACCAGCACGCGCTTGCCCAGCAGCGACCCGGCCGCCCTGGCCGCGTGCGCACCGACGGCCAGAGGTTCAACCAGCGCGGCCGCCCGGTCGTCGACGCCGTCGGGAATGCGCAGCACCTGGCGCGCGCCGATGCGGACATACTCGGCGTAACCGCCCGGGATACCGGGCGACATGCCGACGACCCGGGCATTCGGGCAGTGTATTCCCATGCGGTCCTGACACTCGCCGCCCGCTGCCCTGCACGGATCACAGGGGCGGACCGGGATACCGATGACGCGATCGCCGGGCGCGAAACCATCGGCGCGTGATTCAACGACTTCACCGGAGAATTCGTGGCCGAGCACCGTGCCGGTGCCGATTTGGAACGGTCCCGGATCGGTCGCGTGCACGTCAGAGCCGCAGATGCCGCAATACGCAACTTTGACGATCAGATCGCCCGGTTCGGGCTGAGGCAAGTCGCGTTGTTCGACCCGCAGAGGTTGACCGGATTCAGCAAAGATGAGGGCTTTCATGGTGTTTCTCCCTATTGGTTACGGCGACCTTGGCAGAGCACGACACGGATTGCGAGTTGCCGGCGGCGCCGGACAGCGTCACGCTGCACGCCATGAGCACGCGACGCAGCATCCTTGTCACCGGCGCCGCCTCCGGCATTGGCGCCGCCATCTGCCGCACCATGGCCGGTCCGGGCACCGCCATCCTGGTGCACACCCGCCGCAACCGTAGCGGCGCCGAAGCGGTGGCCGCCGAAGCCCGCGCCAACGGCGCGCTGGCCGAGGTGGTTCTCGGCGACCTGGCCGAATCGCAGGCGGCTGCCGCTGCGGTCGACGCCGCGGTGCGGGCTTTCGGGCGCCTGGATGTGCTGATCAGCAACGCCGGTTTCGCTGACCGCACGCCGGTAGCGGGGCTGACGAATGACGCGCTGACCGCCTCGACCCAGGCAATCCAGGGCGCGTTTTTCCGGCTTTGCGCGGCGGCCCTGCCCCATTTGCGTGGCGTCGAGAATGGCCGGATCATCGGCATTTCCAGCTTCGTCGCTCATACCTTCCGCACCGATGTGCAGACCTTCCCCGCCTCGGCCGCGGCCAAGGCGGGGCTGGAAGCGCTGGTGCGGGCCCTGGCGGTGGAGCTTGGACCGACGGGCGTCACGGTCAACGCGGTGGTGCCTGGTTTCATCCGCAAGGACAGCGGCGCGCACCGCGCCATCGATCCATCTGCCCTGGCAGCCCAGACGGCGCGGATACCACTCGGACGCATTGGCGAGCCGGCGGACGTCGCCGCCGCCATCGCCTTCCTGGCCTCGCCCGCGGCCGGCTATATCACCGGCCAGGCGATCCATGTCAGCGGCGGCTTGGTGATCTGACGTGGTGAGCTACAAGGCCAGCGCTGTTACATAACCGGCTCTCGTGGCAGCCGCCACTGTACCGACCTGGAACGAATCGCCGATATTGCAGATCTCGTCCGCCACCTGAGTCGAGACGCAGGCATGATACAGGCGCGCGTCCGGCGTCATCCCAACAGCGAATACGACGAGGTCGGCGCGCAAGGAGATCCGTTCTTCCACCACATCCGGCCGGCGGATGAACGGACTTGGAATGTTGCGCGGAAGGATGGGCCGCCAGACCGCGCCGGGCGCCGGCACCGTCGGGGATTTGTTGCGGACAATTTCGACGCCGCCCGCGCTGATCCGGTCCACGCGGGCGGCGGTCAACAAGGTTACACCCTGCCGCTCCAGCGCATGGAGCAGGTAGCCGCGATTCGCGGTGGAAGTCGACGCCATCAGCGCGCAGGATTGTTCCACTATGGTCACTTGCTTGCCGTATTCGAAAGCCAGCAGGTGGGCTGTTTCGCAGCCAACATCGCCACCACCGACAACAACGACCTCTCGTGCCCCGGCAGCCAATGCCGGCGCAAGTAGCAGGTCAGTCGCCAAAACGCTTGGTATCGCCGCCGTCTCCGCCATCGCGGGCCGTATCGGCATGGAACCCGTGCAGCAGATCACCGCATCGAAACCACCCGTGCGCAATGTCTCCGCTGTCACCGCTGTGGACAGGTGGCGGACCAATCCATGCATGTGCATCGCCTGACCGACGCGACGTTCCAGATGCGTGAGATAATTTGCCACGTCGAACTTGATCACCGGCACACTGCCGGCGCGCAGCCAACCGCCGATCCGATCGGCTCGTTCGAACAGGCTCACGTGATGGCCTCGCGCCGCGGCGAGACAGGCGGCGGTGATTCCGGCCGGCCCGGCCCCGACCACCGCGATCCGCTTTGACTTGGCGGCGGGCGGCGGATCGGCGGGATAAACCGTCTCAAAACCGGTACGGGGATTGACCGCACATTGCAAATGGCCGCCTTCGACGATCTCCTTCAGGCAGGCTTCGTGATCGCCGATACACGGCGTGATGTCCGCGACACGACCAGCAAAGGCTTTTCGCGGCCAGTGCGGGTCGGCCAGCAACGGGCGCGCCAGCATGACCATGTCGCAGTTCCCGTCGCGCAGGGCGCCCTCCGCCAGGTCCGGATAACCGAGCTTTCCCACTGCGGCGACAGCCACCGGCAGGCCGGCGCCAGAGGTTACGGCCTCGGCCGCGAGATAGTCCCGGACGCACCGCGCCACCCGCAGATACGCCCCGGGTGGCATTGGGCCCGGCGGGTGGGGCAGCCACCAGTTCTCATAGCAACCGAGGTCGACGTCGATCATGTCCACCCCCGCCGCAACCAGCGCCCGGATATAAGCCAGCGACATCGCCACCGAACGTTCTTGCTGGAACCGGCGTAATTCAGGCTCACGTTCCAGACGATCGCCGTAGGTTTCGCGCAGGGCCAGGGAGAGATCGATGCGATAGGCAATCGGATAGGCCTGCCCACAGCGCCGGCGGATTTCGCTGACCGCATCGAGCCCCAGGGCCTGCCAGTCCGCATAGCGGCCGAACCTCCGGCGGTTGAACGCCGTGTTGGCGAATTGCTCCAGTAAGTAGCCCTCGTGCCCGTGGAGATGCACGCCGTCGAGCCCGCATTCCTGGGCGTCGGCGGCAGCCTGGCCGATATCGCGCACGATCCGGCGGACGGCACGGTCACTGAGCCGCCGGCACGGCACAGGCGGCACATAGAAATTCGGGTTCCAGGAGGCTGACACCGGCAGGCGCCATCGCGCCCTCACACATTCCGGCGAGCCGACGCGGCCAAGCCCGGCAGTCAACTGGATGAAAATGGGCGCACCATGGGCATGCACACGCTCTGCCAGGTCACGCCAGCCTGCCAGCACACTGCGCACGCCGTTGATTCGCGGAAACCAGGCGGCACCATCGCGCGGCAGGACGGACGGATCGATGTCCGGTGACGTGGGTACCAGCCCGGTCATGATCAGACCAACCCCACCCCGCGCCCGCTCGGCAAAATACGCAACCATCGCCTCGCTCGGCCGTCCCGAAGGTTCGACCATAGCGAGGTTGCCCATCGGCCCCATGATGAGGCGGTTTTTCAACTCCAGCCGATTGATTGTAATCGGCGAGAACAGATGCTCGTAGGGGTGAACTGCCTGCGTCATCCGCCACGCATCGCGGGACGCCGCGGCATTCAGCGGCCAGCGGTCGAACCAGTCGATCAGTTCGCGGATCAAAGACTGCGCGTCCACGATCATGGCGTTTTCACTGGCAGGTCACCGCTGTGGCGCGGGCAGGTGCGGCACCGTACAGGATCGCCAACCTGATCAGCAGGTAGACGAACGTCGCGTCAAACACGTGCCACAGGAAATGCGTGCCCGTTGGCAGCGCGTCGCAGAGCGGTGTGTCCAGCGACCGCATGATGAAGGCCAGGAAAAACACGCCGGCAGCCTTTGTCATGGCGTCGGCCGCGGGATGGCACCTACGGTGCAGAGCGATGACGACTCCAGCGAGCAGGAGCAGCGCCGGAATGTAATAGGCGCCACCCCACAGCACCCACGGCGGCACCGACCACTCCATTCCAAGCGTGAGGAACGAGAATCCAGAGATCAGCACGAGTCGCAGCCACGCGCCGATGCCGAACAGCCACCGCATGGCGAGCCACATATAGGTAAGCATAAACGCAACGATTGGAACGACGTCCGCCCACTCCGCCCAGCGCGTTGCCACGATGTGGAACAGGAAACTGCCAATACCAATCGATGCCGCCATGACGCTTAGCACGGCAACGGCACGCGCCGCGGCAGGATTTGCGCGCGGATGCAGCCGCCACGCCAGGACCGCCGCAATCAGGAATGCAATGTTGGACAGTGCATTAATCGGCTCTGCATCAAACGCCTCTGACGTGCGCTCGCAATAGATGTCCACGGCGCGGCAGAGGCCCGGGTCAAGACTGGCAACGAACTCTGGACAAGCGAGCGTCATCTGTGCGGACCTGTGCGGTTCGCGGCAGTGCATAGTTGCACCCTTCCGCCTCGGCTCTCATTGATGGCGATCAACAGGTAACGATCACGCCGCCGTGCCTTGCCGGCCTCTTTCGCTGGGATCGTTGCGCCCCACCTCCGACAGCATGACTGATCCAATCGAGGCACGGCCGACGCCGTGGCAGACCGTTCTCCTGCTCTGCGGTAAATGCGCCCGCAAGATGGACGGCGGCTACGGTCCGGAGAAGAAGCAGACGCTGCGAAGTGCACTGCGCTCGGAGCTGAAGGCGCAGGGACACGGCCGCAGCGTCCGCATTATCGAGACCCGGTGCATGGGCCTTTGCCCTAAGAAAGCCGTGACTGCGCTGAACGCCAGTGCCCCGACCCGGCTTCTGACCATACCGCGCGGAACGCCGGTGGTAGAGGCGCTCGCGCAGGTGATGGCGCCGCGCGGCTGAGCCGCACTGCCAACGTCGCATATCGGGTGTCCGCACCTCTACCGGGGCGCGTGCCTGGCGTATTCACCGTGAGCGGAACGACTGGCTGGCAGGGCGTGAAGCTCCTTCAGCGTCATGACCCGACTGGTCCACATGTGCATTAAATCAATCCACTGCGTGTTGACTGTCATTATCTCGTGCATGCACCCCTCCCCCAGACGGTGGGAGGTTTGTGCCGCAGGGTCCAGCCACCGATGCGGCTGCGTTCAAGCCCATGAGGGTTGCCCGCCCAACGCGCAAGAGCAACGACTATATAATGCGGCGTATCAACAACATGCGCAGTAATGACCTCCAGGAGCAGGGACCCTTGGTGATTGGGCCACCTCGTCGACGGTCAGGCGGCTCTCCACCGGGCGGCAAGCTTCCTCGGGCAGGAAGCTGTCAACGATTCGAAGCCGGCCATTGCGATTTCGCGCGTTCCGCGATTTCACCTGCGCCAGGCAGAACCGGGCCGGCCCCGCCAGGCCACCGCCAGCAGGGCGATCGCCAGCACCGGCGCTGTTATATCGAGCACGAACGGAACGCCGGCGTTGCCGGGGTGGAAATTGCCGGCGACGATCATCTGCCGCACGTGTCCAGCAGCCGCTCCCAGCAGGAAAATCGACGCCACACAGACAGATGCGGCCTTGAATGGCAGGGACGCTCTGTAGGCAACACAGGCTGTCACGCCGATCGCCAGGTCGGCTAATCCGACCTCGAACTGGAAGGGACTCGTTGCCCAACCAATGTCGGCTGCCGCGACGGATGGGAAAAACAGGTGAAAGAACGCCGCCCAAAGTCCGGAGACGCCCACCGGCAGCAGCAAAATCCAGGACAAGGTGCGCTCCGCGGTGCGCGGCCCCAACAGGCTGATGATCAGCGCGATAATCAACAGGAAAGCAGGGAGGTTGCGCAGGATGACGGCAATCATTGTGGCGATCATGGGCGACCTCAGGCCAGGTGACGGTTTGGCACGCAGCTAAACTAAAGCTGCCGGGGAAATCATCATGCAACGGCAGCGTGTGCCTTGCCTGGCCCCATCGCCGACGGTGTGATGCCGAACGTCTCCCGGAACGCCGCGCCAAAAGCCGGCACGCTGGCGAAACCGACCGCCGCCGCCACCCGCGCAGGAGGCTCGCCGCGACCGAGCAGGGCAAGCGCCTCGATCATGCGAAGCTGGCGGCGCCATTGCTGGAAGCTCAAGCCGGTTTCCGTGCGGAACAATCGCGTCAGCGTCCGCACCGAAGCGCCGGCGGCGTCGGCATGCGCCTCCAGATCGCGTGGGTCGGCGGGATTGGCGGTCAGTGCGTCAGTGACCCGGCGTAGCCTGGGATCGCGGCAGGCCGGCAGCGATAGCGGACGCGCGCCGGCCCGGCTGATCTCGTGCAGCGCCAGTGCCGCGACAAGGCGGATCGGGCCGCGGGCGTCCCATACCACCGGCTCATTGCACACGGTCAGGATCAGTTCCCGCAGCAACGGCGAGACAGCGATGACGGTGGTGTCAGCCGGCCCCGCGGCAGCCGCGTCAGCACGCAGGAACAGCGCGCGCATCGCCACCGGTCCGTCCATCCGCACCTCATGCGGCGTATCCGACGGCACCCATAGGCCGGTACCGGACGGGATCACGAACATCGCCCGGTCGGTGGCGATCCGCATCACCCCGGCGATGGCGAACAGCAGTTGCGCGCGCGGATGCGTGTGCCGGCCGGTGGCATGGCCGTCCGGGTAATCGCAGGTGTAGCCGACCAGCGACCGTGGCGCGCGCTCGAAGGGGCGGAGGCGCTGTTGGCCGGCTGGCGACAGAGCTTGGCCTAACGTCGCCATTGCGTCAGGTTATCCTGATCCGGCTACTCAGGTAATCATCCTGTCGAGGAAGCGCCCCATGACCCCGGCCACGCGGCAGATCGTGTTCATCAACACAGCGCATACGATTACTCATTACAGCCTGCTGATCCTGCCTACGGCGGTACTGGCGATGACGCGGCCCGGCGGTCCATTCGGTGAGGCCTACGGCCCGATCCTGGCGCTCGCCACCGGGATGTTCGTTCTCTACGGGTTGCTGTCGCTGCCGCAGGGCTGGCTGGAGCGCCACCTTGGGCGGAAGACGCTGATGACGGCGTTCTTCCTCGGCACGGCGGCAGGACTGATCGGCGCGGGGCTGGCGCAGTCGTCCTGGATGCTGGCAACCATGCTGGCGATCGCCGGCGCATTCACCGCGATCTACCATCCGATCGGCACGACGATGCTGGTGGAGGCGGCGGGCGACAAGCCGGGCAAGTCCATCGGGGTCAACGGTGTGTTCGGCAACCTGGGCGTGGCGCTGGCGCCGGTGATTACTGCGTTCCTCGCCGTCCGCTTCGGCTGGCGCGCGGCGTTCATTGCGCCCGGCATGTTCTGTCTTGCCATTGGCCTACTGTGGATGCGGACGCCGCTGGTGCATGGCGCGCGTCATGGCACCGCTCGACCGTTTCCGCCGATCCCGGCTCCTCTCGTGCGGCGTGCACTGGTGGTGCTGCTGCTGATCGCAACCTCGTCGGGGCTGGTGTTCAACGCCTTCACCCTGCTGCTGCCGAAACTGCTGGAGGACCGGCTGGCTGGCAGTGCCTCGCTGCTGCCGTTGGTCGGCGCCGCGGCGTTCCTGGTCACGCTATGCGGCGCGCTGACGCAGTTCACCGTCGGGCGCCTGATCGACCGCAACACGCTGAAGCGGGTGTTCCTGCCGGTCAGCTTGGTTCTTGCGCCGGCAATGGCGGGGCTGTCAGTGGCGCAGGGTTGGACGGTGCTGCCGCTGGCCGCGCTGGTGGCAGCCTCGATCTTCGGGCAGGTGACAGTCAACGAAACGATGGCGGCGCGCTATATCTCGCCGGAGATGCGTGCCCGCATCTACTCGATCCGTTTCTTCGTCGGCTTCCTTGGCGCGGCAGCGTCCGCCCCGCTGGTGGCGGCCCTGTTTGAGCGTACTGGCAGCCTGGTGGCGGTGACGCTGCTGCTGGCGGGATTCTCCGTCGTTACGCTGGCCTGTGCGCTGTTCTTCCCGAACCGCAAGGAAGAGTTGCGGCCGGAGCTGTGGGCCGCGGCGCATCCGGCTTCGGTGCCGGTCGCGGCGGAGTAGCGCGGCCCGTGCGGACAGGGTGGGACGCGCGGACCTGAGCTAGGCGGTCCGAGGCAGTGGCCGGCGTGCCTGTCGGGGAGACGCGCGGTCTCGTTCCCCCGTCACCGCGATGCTGATCCAGGGAATACGCCGCGCCGCATGATATAGCACGATGGGCGCGATGACGGCCGCTACAAAGCACAGGACGAACAAGACCGGCACCGAGGTGACGCCGAGTTTCACAAGGGCGGCTCTGACCGAGGCACTCGCCAGCACGTGCCAGAGATAGATTGTGTAGGAGTACACCCCGATGCTGGCGAGTAGCGGATTGTTGGGCACGCGTTGCAGGAAGAAGACCACCCCCGCCAGACCCGCCAGTGCCGCCGGCAACTGCAATGCCTCCACCCGAACCGCCAAGCCAAACAGTCCGAGCTGCTGACTGGCTAGGACGATTAGAATTATTCCCAGCGCCAGCAGACCCGATTGTGGATCACGCAGCCATTGCGGGTGCTCTCGCAGGATGATGCCGAACAGGAAATAAGGCGCGAGGTAGCAGGCCCCGGCCAGGCCAAAATCCGTTGTGATCGGCAGTCCCGACTGAGCCAACATGATGGCCACCAGGCCGACCAGCATGAGGACAATTGGACCAGGACGAAAGATGATGTCGGCGATCGAAATTGCCGCGAACAGCAGCAAGAGCGCTTGCAGGAACCAGAGATGGGTGCTTGCTGCCACCAATTCGTCAGGCAGCGACGTCGGATTCTCCGCTGTGACGCTTCGCAGCAGCCAGATCACGCACGTCACGAAGACGTAGGGAATTGCCAGCCGGCGCCATTTCTTTTGCCAGAACTGTGTGAACTCGGAACGCAATACGCGACGCCCTGCGTACAGATAACCCGACATGGCGGTGAAGAGGGGGATCCTCAGGAACTCGATGCTTTGCATCGCGTGGTGCCAGGCCGACGTCGCCGGGAGCCGCAGGCCATTGCTCTCGGTTTCACCGACGACATGAAATGACACGACCAGCAGGCACGCCAGGCCACGCACGGCGTCAAGGTTGGCGACAACGGCGCTGGTTGCCCTTGTCGTCGTGTAATCTTGGTTATTTATCATCAGAAATATCTTGAGATCCCTGCCTCGCACCAAGGTTCCGGCCGCTCGCCGCAGCATGTGCGGCGGCATGTTATGACGTGAGTGGTGCCGTTCCGATCATGGGCGCGGCCGGCTCGATCGCTTACGCGACGAATAGCGTCGACGCGACGCACAAAGTCGTTAGGTGCCGTCGATGTTATGACGATATCGAATTAGTTATGGATTTGCACAACTGGCAGTGGCTGCGGGTCCGCAGGACTGGCGTGCACTGGAGGTGCCCGCAGCTGCCATAGCCATGATGGCGGTTCAGGAGATGGTCAAAACCGCAGGTAGGATGTGAAGCATCTGATCCGGCCGCGAATGTCGTGGAACAGCCAGGTCAGGCATTCGTCGTGCAGGCTGAGGACAATCGTCACAGTTGTTTCATAATAGCCAGCATATTGCATCGTTCTCCTGCTAAAAAAACCCGTGCAGAAACCACCCCATGTCGCCAGTTGCCGGGTCGCTTCCATCGCCACGTCGAAACAGCCAGAAGCGCCGGCCATCTTCGTCCTCGACCCGATAGTAGTCGCGCACCGCGTACATCTCGCTCTCACGTTTCCACCATTCCCCGGCAATCCGTTCCGGCCCGTCGGCATGGCGGACGCGGTGGCGGATGCCCCGCCAGGTGAAGGCGAGCGGCGGATCGTCCGGCGGCAGCGCCATCGCCTCGATCGGCTGCGGCGGCTTCAGCAGCCGCACCGGCCGTGGAAAATCTTCGGGCCAGGACGGCCCCAGTTGCAGGTTGTTCAACCGCCAGCCCGGCAGCGGCACCACTTTGCGGACAGAGCGTTCCGGCACATAGTTCTCTACCGGTTCAATCCGGTACAGCCGCGACTCACCCAACCGGTTCGCCAGCCGATCCACCAGTTGCGTCACATCCGACGGTGAGGGCGCATCGGTTAGTGCCGCCTGGGTCTGCGTCAGACTGACCTGGTCGGCGCGAACCACCAGCAGGCGCATTGCCTCAACGCCCAGGCCGGGATCGACCTGCTCCAGCCGCTCATTCAGCATGCGGCCGAGATGGGCCGGGTCGCGGTTCGGCTGCGCCGTGCCGATGCGCAACACCTGCACCGATCCGTCCACCCGCTCGAACGCCAGATCCAGGCTGCGGGCGCCGCAGCCGGCTTGTTCCAGATCGCCGCAGACCAGCACCGTCAACCGGCTGATCACGGCGGAGAAGGCTGTCGCCGTCAGCAGCGGCTCGACAAAGCTCAGCCGCGCCTGAATCGCGTCCTCAGGTGTTATCGGCTGGATTGGCTCGAACACGCGCCCGGCCAATTGGTCCAGCCGCGTCATCAGCAGTGTACCGTAACGGCGAACCAGCGGCGCCCTGGCCGCGGCTTCAAGCGGCGCGGTGCGCTCGAACCCGACCAGGCGGAGGCCTTCGATAGTCTCCTCCGGCAGGCGCAGCGCTGCCAGCGGCAAGTCGGGGGGCGGCGCACCTGGCGGTATGATGTGCACAGGATCGGCGGCATAGCGCGCCATCGCATGCGCCAGGCCCGGCGTGTCGGCGATAGCGGCACGTACCGCCAGGCCGCGACCGGAGAAGCGGCTGACGAGGTCGTTCAGCAGGTTGGCTTCGCCCTCCCACAGATGTGTGGCGCCGGTAACATCGATCCATAGCCCATCCGGCGGATCAGGCGCGGCGAGCGGGGCATAGCGCAGGCACCAGGCAGCCAGTTGCCGCAGCGCCTTGGCATCGCCGTCTGGGTCGGCCGCATGGATCTCCAGACCCGCCACCCGCACATTGGCCTGCGTCAACGGCATCCCCGGACGCAGGCCAAGGGAAGCCGCAGTGGCATCGACGGCGGCGAGCAGGCGAGTATTGCCGTCGCGGGCGGCGGTGACGATAGGAGGCACATCCGCCGGTTCCGCACTCGGGGTCGCCGAAATCTGTGCCTGGTCGCCATTGCCGATGGTGCGGCTGAGCGCCGTGTCATGACGGCGAGGGGTACTCAGTGCCGAGGCTGCTATCGCCCCACTCTCATGACTGGCGTTGTGCCGGCCATCCGCGACGTGTGGTGCCGACGCGGTTGATGGCGGAGACGTTTCAGCAAAGACGTGCCTGGCGAACCTGCGGCCGCCCTGACGGTGGAGGTCGGATACCTCAGGTGGATACCCGCGCTGGCGTCTGATCCGATCGGTGGGCAGCGTCGGAAACCACACCGAGACGACCCGTCGCATCGCATGCCTCCACGATCCAGGATGCTGCCTCGCCACCACGGCAGCGCGTCAGGTCCAGCCGCCAACGCGCCGGACCCAGGCCAGGCGTGTCGGGGAATTCCGGCAGCGGCGGCGGCGACGGCACGCCGGCAATCCGCCAGCGGGTGACCGCCGCCGAAGGCTGCTGCAGCACCGGATCGTCGAAGCTGCGGCTGCGGCGGATCAGCACCGCCAGCACACCGTTCTGCTCCGCCGCCAGTTGCAGCCGGCGCGAGGCGACCAGGCTTAGTCGTCCGGTCAGTTCCGCCACCACCGCCGTAAGGCCAGCATGGTGCAGACCCTCCTCCATCGTGGACAGCACCGCCTTGCTGGCTTCGGCGTATAGAACCCGGTCTGGATGCAGCCCGGCGCCGGCAAGACCGGGGGCAAACAGGTCGGGCTGCTCCAGCACCCAGAGCACCGGTCCCTCCAGCCGGGCAAGGATGCCGGCAATGAATAGCGTAGCTGCGGCGGCGTGTTCGGTGTCGGGGCCAGCCGACGCAGCCTCATGCAGCGCGCCCAGCGGCAATCCGCCGCCAGGCAGCACGCCATCGATGTCAGCGTGCCCGAAAGGCAGTAGGGATGTAGTGGCCGTTCGGCTATGCGTACGTTCAATGATGGCAACCCGCTCCCGCAGGTCGCGCAACTGACCGGGAAGCGGCAGATCCGGAGGCGCCGCGGGGACACCGGGTTGCGGGAAATTTGGGAACATATCAGGAACATAAAAGCAGCCCCGTCTCGGAGTCGAGTCGAGAATCAAGCGGCATGATCAAACCCGCTTGGGATCCGCGACGCTGTATCCAGCCATGCACCAGGGTTGACTTGCCTTTCCGCCACCGATTGGATCAGGTCGAGCTTTGGAGACGCCGTGATGTCAGCGACAGAAAGCGGGCTGCTCGCCAGACCCGCAGCCTACGGCGCCGCCTGATGCCCTTCTGGATTCCCATCACTATCGGTGCGGCGCTGCTGCAGTGCTGGCGCACTGCCTTGCAGCAGAAGTTGCGCCACCTGCTGTCGGTCAACGGCGCTGGCTTCGTCCGTTTCCTCTACGGTGCGCCGACTGCGCTGGTGATCTATTTCGGCGCATTGCTGCTTACCGGGCACGGGCCGCTGACACCGAACACGCCGTTCCTGCTCTACTCCGCCGCCGCCGGGCTGCTGCAGATCCTGGCGACCAACCTGCTGATCATGTCCTTCGGCTACCGCAACTTCGCTGTCGGCACGGCCTATTCAAAAACCGAGGTGGCGCAGAGCGCCATCGTCGCGCTGGTCATCCTGCATGAGATCCTGCGTCCCCTCGCCTGGGCCGGCATCGCCCTGGGGCTGGCAGGGGTGATGACGCTGTCGCTGGCCGGCCGTGGGCTGAAGCCGCGCGAGTTGCTGGCCGCGACGTTCCAGCCGGCGGCGCTGTGCGGCCTGGGGGCCGGGTTCCTGTTCGCCTTCACCACCGTCTTCATCAAGCTGGCGAACCAGTCGCTGCCCGACCCCAACATCGTGGTGAAGGCGCTGTTCGGCGTGCTGGTGACGAACACGATGCAGACCGTCATGCAGGGTACTTGGCTGGCGTGGCGGGAGC
This sequence comes from Pseudomonadota bacterium, assembly GCA_018240405.1. Lineage (GTDB taxonomy): Bacteria > Pseudomonadota > Alphaproteobacteria > Acetobacterales > Acetobacteraceae > Rhodopila. The sequence continues at coordinate 39,877 of JAFEFW010000001.1, read as the reverse complement.
CGGAGCAGTTGCGCAAGGTGTTCACCACCTGGCGCAGTTCGATGTGGGCCGGTACGCTATCGGGGGTCGGCTCCGCCTGCTGGTTCACCGCCTTCGCCATGGCCGATGTGGCTCTGGTGCGCGCGGTCGGGCAGATCGAGATCGTGTTCACCCTGCTGTTCAGCCGTTTCTACCTGCACGAACGCTTGAAACGGAGCGACGTGTTTGGCTTGGTCCTGGTGGTGGCCGGGGTGCTGGTGATCGTGCTGAACCATTAACATGTGATCGCCGGCGACGTCGGCGGGACAGCGTGAAGCACCGGTCCGTGGCCAGGGACAAGGGACAGGGACAGGCCGGTGTCCACGGCTGGCTTGGGTGCTTCAACGCCAAGCAAAGGACGCCAGGACGTTGCGGGTCATGCCCAGGAAACGTTCCTGCTGTATCCGGGGCCACACCAGCGACAACGCCCTGGCGCGCTTCGCCGCTTGGCGTTTCAAGCCGCCACGTGGCGGTTCCCTCCCATTCCCCATCGGCCCATCCGTGCTACAGACGCGGGTCGGCCCCGGCACAGGACTCCGGCGACGGCACAGCAGAAAGGACTGCACAGAGCATGACCGACCTTATTCAGGGCACTGGCGCCACCGCGACCGCCGGCCAGACGGTGACCGTGCACTACACCGGCTGGCTGTTTGATGCCGCCGCACCGGAAACCAAGGGCCGCAAGTTCGATAGCTCGCGCGACCGCAACGAGCCGTTCCAGTTCCAGCTTGGCGCGGGTCACGTCATCCAGGGCTGGGACCAGGGCGTCGCTGGTATGCAGGTCGGCGGACAGCGCCGCCTGACCATTCCGCCGGAACTCGGCTACGGCGCACGTGGCGCCGGCGGCGTGATCCCGCCGAATGCGACGCTGGTGTTCGACGTGGAACTGCTCGCGGTCGGCTGAACCGCAGCAACCGGCCGTTTGCCGGAGATCTCCGGTCGGTGGCTGCCGTAGCGGCGCCCCTTCCAGCTGCCCGTGGCGCGCGCTATCCTCAGCCGACGGAGCGGCGCATTCCATGGCGGAATGTCGGGGAGATAGGGCGCCATCATGACCGGACTGCCACTGGCCAATGCCGAGACCAGAGCATTCTTTCTGCGCTGGCTGGAGACATTCTCCGGCTATGTGCAAGAGGTCGATTACGCCGCGGCACGCCCGATGTTCCATCCGCAAATTCTGGCCTTCGGCACGCACCAGGACGTGCTGCCCGATCGTGAGGCCTGGATTGCCACGCAGTGGGACAATGTTTGGCCGCGGACCAGTGACTTCCGCTTCACCCTTGACGCGACGCAGGTGCTGGCCTCGGCTGATGGGACCATGGCGGTGGTGATCGCACCCTGGACCAGCACCGGCTATGATCCCGAGGGCAAGCCCTTCGACCGGCCCGGACGCGCGACCATGGTGTTCCACCGCAGTGCCGACGGCGAGTGGTTGGGCGTGCACACGCATTTGTCGCTGAACCGTGGCGTGCCGCAGACCAGCCATGCCAATCGGCCGGTAAAGGCGCGATAACGTCCTGTCATGCCACTTGGCAGCTCCAGGCGCAGGGCGCTGGCTCGTCCTCCTGACGGCGTATTGAACCGCTGATGAAGAGGATGAACGCCGATCATCGATCGGACGTTCGATATCACTCAACGGTTGCGGGGGACGATGAAGGGGAGCTTTTGCTCGACGCCGCTCCGCTGAGATTTGCGCCGGTCGGGCCGCGGGTGCCGCACGATGCGGCCACACGGGGACCACCCGGCCGCCTGCGGAGCCAGCGGCGACGAGAGAGCAGCGGGCGCTACGGCAAACTGCCTTCCAGGCGCCGCCGGTGCGATGTGTACTATGACATTGTTTAATATGAGGTAGATGCGGCCACGCTTCCCACCGGGCGTTGCCCAGGGTCGGCCGATCCGCCATGCTGCCACGCGACCTCCAAAGAGCCTGCGCTCAATCAACATACGAGCGGACGGGAACCGCCAGTATTAAGCGTCCACCGCCGCCCGGAGCCGGCTAATCGAAAACGCGTTGCACGTCTGAAGCAGAGGTACGCCACACGCCGCGCCGCCGGTCATCGGCGTTCATCCCCTTCATCGGCGGTTTCCACCGATGCCCCGCCGCAGCCGCGCCACCACATGAACACAACGAAAATTGCATTCGGCGTGGGAAACGCCCAAATCGAGCTCATGCTCACCCGACGTCTCGCGCTGGCCACGGCCGCGCTGTTTCCATTCAGCCTCTCCGCCCACGCCGCGCTTGATGTACGCTCGCCCCAGGACCAGGCCGACATCTCCCGCGTCGAGGCCTATCTGAACGGGCTGCGGACATTGAAGGCACAATTCTATCAAGTGGCGCCGGATGGCGGCATCTCCCAGGGCACCGCCTGGGTCGACCGACCGGGCAAGATGCGCTTCCAGTATGATCCGCCGGCGCCGTTCCTGCTGGTTGCCGCGCACGGCGTGCTGACTTTCAACGACTCCTCGTTGCAGCAGACAACAAATGTGCCGCTCTCGCGCACGCCGCTCGGCATCCTGCTGGCGGAGAACGTTGCATTGTCCGGCAATGTCACTGTGACGGCGATCCAGCGCCTGCCCGGCCAACTGCAGATGACGCTGGTGCGTACCGACAGCCCGGGCGACGGCTCGCTGACGCTGATCTTTACCGACCAGCCGTTGGCGCTGCGGCAATGGGTGGTGGTGGACGCACAGCGACGTGAAACACATGTCACGCTGACCAATATTGCGCTCGGCGGACGCTTCGACCCGGCGCTGTTCGAGCAGCTTGCGCCTCCGGCGGCCCGCAAGGGTTGACGCAGCCAGGACACGGCGCGACGATCATGTGCGTCGGTGATATGAAAATGTCTTCTTTTTGCCGCGAATCTGGGGGATGGTTCTTCCCGCCATGAGGTCACCTCGCGTCGTCAAGCCGTTGATTGGCATCAGTTGCTGCACGAAGCAGTTCGGCGTGTTCGGCATGCCCAACCACGCCGCCTCGGACACGTACGTGAAGGCGACGGATGAGGTCATTGGCGGCGTGCCTGTCCTATTGCCGGCCAACGGCCCGATGGCAGATATTGAGACGCTGCTGGAGCGGCTGGACGGCATCATCCTGACGGGCAGCCGGTCCAACGTACACCCGACGCTGTATAACGGTCCGCCGCATGCCGAGGGCACCTGGGAAGACCCCGCCCGGGACGGCATCACGCTGCCGCTGATCAGGGCAGCGGTATGCCGGGGCGTGCCGCTGCTGGCGATCTGCCGCGGCTTTCAGGAACTGAACGTCGCCCTTGGCGGCTCGCTGCATCAGCGGCTGCAGGACTTGCCGGACCGATTCGACCATTCGACGCCGATGCAGCCGTCCTCCCGCATCCGCCAGGGCAAGGCTCACGCCGTGCGGATCACGCCCGGCGGCTGGCTGCACAAACTGGCCGGTGCGACCGAGGTTGGTGTGAACTCGCTGCATAACCAGGGCGTGAATGAACTGGCGCCTGGCCTGACGGTGGAGGCGGTGGCGCCGGACGGCACGATTGAAGCCGTGCGGGTGGTTGCCGGACCCGATGGTCCCTGCCCTGGCTACGCCGTGGGCGTGCAGTGGCACCCGGAATATGACTGGCGCACCGATGGCGTTTCGCGCGCGATTTTTGAGCAGTTCGGCGACGTGGTACGAGGCTACGCCGAGGCACAGCGCCTTGGTGGCGTATCGATCGCGGCGGATTAGCACCAGTCCGGCGCGCCGCCGCGTTGGCCTGCGTGCTGCGGCGTCACTGCGGCGCAGTGGTCGATCCCCCGCCCGCGCTCCTTCCCTTGGGTTTCTAGGATACTGCACTAAGGCCGCGCGAGCGGCCAGTCTTAAGCATGCCGTACCTGGCGTCGCCGACGTGACGCATGGTGCCTCCTTTTCGGCACGCCGGCGCAAGCCTGGACGGGCGACGCGGACGCGTCAGCAGGCCAGATCGCGGGATCGCCAGTATCGGGTACTGTCCGAGCAAACTGTCAGCACGGCGTCCCCGTCCCTGAGGCGCGCCTGTGCGTGACTTCGACGGAGATAGGAAGCCTTGACTGTGCTGGGGCAAGAGCCTGGAGCGGCACCTTGTTGAGGCTACAAGGCAACGAGATGGAACTCGTCCGCAAACGTGTCTGGCTGTACCGCGTGGCTGTCGCGGGATTGGTCGCAGTGCTGCTCGTGCCTGTAGCCTTGGTGCAGATCCCGCCAATTGTCGATTATCCAAACCACCTGGCACGGATCGTTGTTCTGGCCGCAGGCGCAAGCGACCCGTTCCTGTCAAATATTTATGCGATCCATTGGGATGCCATTCCGAACATTGGCATGGACGCGGTTATGCCGCCGATGCTGGCGGCAATGTCCATTTACACCGCCGGGCGCGTCATGCTTGCAGTCGCCATCGTGCTGCCCGTCTTTGGCACAATCGCCTACAGCAGGGCCGTCCTGGGGGTCCGCTCGTATTGGCCGCTTGCCTCCGGGCTCGTCGCCTACAACGCGGTGCTGCTGTATGGCTTTATGAATTTCCTCATCAGTGTTGGCTTGGCCCTGTTAGCAGCCGCGGCCTGGATACGCTGGCGAGACCGCTATCCGGTCACCACCACCGTAGCCATGGTACTTGTTGCCAGCATCGTATTCTTCGCGCACCTGTTCGGCGTGCTCCTGCTTGGGTTGCTGATCTTCTGCCATGAAGCGACCGTCCTGGTATCCGAAGCGACAAACGGACGCCTGCAGCTTCGACAGGCGATCGTGCGGCTGTCCATGGCCGGGATCATCTTTCTGCCGGCTGCGGCCCTCTATACGCGCTCCCTTGCCGGTCTGGAGGGTGCCGGCACCGACCGGTACCCGTTCGACCAGACGCTGTTCGAGTTGTTCGCGCCCTTTCTCCTATACTACCGGCGCGCAGACATTGCCCTCGCGCTATTGATCGTTGGCATAATGGTAGCGTGCGCGGCCATTCGGAAGGGTCTGTTTGTCCCGGAGACAATCCTGGCACTTGGGCTTCTTCTGGTACTCTACTTCAGCGTTCCATCCGTGGTCGACGGGTCCCATCTCACGATCCGCCTGAGCACGATGGCCGGGTTTCTGCTGTTTGCGGGCTTCACGCCCCGCGCGCTTGACCCCCGCATCAGCCGGACAATTTGCATTGTGCTCTGCATTTTCGTGGTCGGCCGCGTTGCTCTGGTGTCCCAGGCCTGGGTGGGACAGAACCACGATCTGGCGGAGCTGCGCCAGGTGATCGCGGCGATACCACCTCATAGCCGTGTCCTGGCGACCGGCCTTCGTCGCAGCGATAATGTGGCCTACTGGAATGCCATGCCCCGCCGCCGATTTGTCTTGGAAAGCATTCCGACAATTGACCATCTCCCGGCGCTGGTCCTGATCGAGCGAGACTCGTTCTGGCCCTTGCTGTTCGCTCGCCCCAGACGACAGCCCATTACGGTTCGGGAGGCATGGGCGGACCTTGCCGGGACTGGCAGCCTTCCCGGCTATCATGTGTTGGCGACGGACTTTCCCGACCGGGTGGAGACGGACAAGTGGAGCTTTCTGCCCAATTGGCCGGCGAAGTATGATTACGTGCTGGTTCTGTTGTCAGGCGGCGCGCAGGACCTGGAGCGGGTACGCCCCGACCGGCTGGAGTTGGTGACCCGCAACGACATGGCGGCCTTGTTCAGGGTGCGTGGATCCAACGCTTTGCGATAGCGGAGTACAGCTTCGCGGCTGCGTGTGGGCTGCCGATCGCAAGCCGGTGAACGCATGACCAGACGTGCATGACCGTGCGGCAACCGGCGCATAATCGCGGCGTTGATGACGGTGCCCAGGTGTTTCGGCGCATCATTGTTTAAGGATTCGGTTGCTGATGACCTCCCCGCCGATGGTGAGCCGCATTCTGGAAACGTCGCTCTATGTCGAGGACCTCGACCGCTCCGCCGCCTTCTATCAGCGCGTGTTCGGCTTTCAGGTCATGCTGCACGATTTTCGCATGGTCGCACTGGCGGTGCCTGGCCGTGAGGTCCTGCTGCTGTTCCGCAAGGGCGGCTCGACCGAACCGAGCGATACGCCGTACGGGCCGATCCCAGCGCATGACAGCCAGGGGGTGCAGCATCTGTGCTTCGCCATCCCGGCCGACGCATTGGAGGCTTGGCGGCACCATCTGGAGGCAAACGGCGTTGCCCTGGAGAGTGAGTTGACTTGGCCGCAGGCGACAAGTCTTTACTTTCGCGATCCGGATGGTCATTCATTGGAAGTCGCGACGCCCGGCCTGTGGGCGAACGACCGGGCGGACTGGCCGGGTACGCCGGCCGCCTGATCCTGATGTCTCACCCGGCACTCGCGCGGCACCAGCCTTGCGCGCGGGAGGTTTGACATTCGTCCCCACTGATGCGATCCGACGCTACTGAACAGTAAGCTGGAGTGAGACGTGAACGATGCGCTGCCGGATGGCGGGGTGATCTCCCTGCCATCAATCGACGCCGTGGAGAGGGGCCTGGGCGAGGCCGGCTACATCGCCAACCGCCAGATTTCCACCGCCATCTACATGTCGCACCACCTGCAGAAGCCCATCCTGGTGGAGGGTCCGGCCGGCGTCGGCAAGACCGAGCTGGCAAAATCCGTGTCCTCCTGGCTGAAACTGCCGCTGATCCGCATGCAATGCTATGAGGGCCTGGATGAGGCGAAGGCGCTGTATGAGTGGAAATACGGCAAGCAGCTTCTCTACACCCAGATCCTGAAGGACAAGATCAACTCGGTGATCGGGGAGGCCGACGGCCTGACCGCCGCGCTCGCCAAGCTGCACGCCTTCGGCGACATCTTTTATTCGCATGAGTTCCTCGAGCCCCGCCCGCTGCTGCGCGCGCTGCAGCAGACCCATGGCGCGGTGCTGCTGATCGACGAAATCGACAAGTCGGACCAGGAGTTCGAGGCGTTCCTGCTGGAGATCCTGTCCGATTATCAGGTAACGATCCCGGAAATCGGCACTGTGCATGCGGTGACGCCGCCGATCGTGCTGCTGACGTCGAACAGCACGCGTGACCTCGGCGACGCATTGAAGCGCCGCTGCCTGCACCTGCACATCGGCTTCCCGGACGACAAGCTGGAGGCGAAGATCATCGCTTCCCGCGTGCCGGGCATTGACGACAGCCTGCTGAAGCAACTGGTCAGCTTCGCGCAGCAGCTTCGCGCTATGGACCTGAAGAAGCTGCCCTCGGTCAGCGAAACGATCGACTGGGCCAAGGTGATGATGCTGCTGCACACTTCGGTGCTGGACGTCGACCTGGTGCGCGACACGCTGAATGTGCTGCTGAAGTTCGAGGCGGATATCGAAGCCGCCGGCAAGCAATTGGCGGCGATGACGCACAAGGCCCGCCAGGACGGCGGAGTGGGCTGACGGTGCCGAGTGTCCCGTCAAGGCGGGCGCTGGCCCGCCGTCCACGCTTTTGCGCCGCCCGCATTGTCGTGACCTGGAAAGCCACCGCACGCCTTGGCTGGCGGGCTTGCGCATACCGTGACGAAGGACCATGCGCTCGGCTGCAGGGGAACCAGCCATGAGCGACGCCGCCCCAGCCTCGGAACCGCTGCGCCGGTTCCTGCAGGTGGCCCGGGGGGCCGGGTTACGTGTCTCCGCCGCCGAAGGCATCGACGCCGCCCGCACGGTAGAGATCGTCGGCTACCATGACCGCACGATATTGAAGGACGCTCTCGGCCTGGTGCTGGCAAAGACACCGGATGAAAAGAACCTTTACGACGAAGCGTTCGAGCTGTTCTTCAAGCGCGACGAATTCGCCGACAAGGGCGGCAGCGGGGAAAGCGGTGATACCGACGCCGCACCGTCCGGCGATCCATTCGCCCCGCCCACCGCAGGCCCCGGCGGCGAGGGCATGGGCGGCTCCGGCGGCCAGTCGCTCGGCCAACTCCTCGCCGGCGACGACCGCGCCGCGCTGGCCACGGCGATGGAACAGGCGGCACGGGATGCCAATATCGAAACGATCCGTTTCTTCACCCAGCGCAACCTGTATGCCCGCCGCATCCTGGACCGCATGGGCCTGCGCCAGGTGGAGCGTGAGATCGATGCCATGCGCCAGGGCGGCACGCCCGAGAGCCTGTCGCGTGCCCAGTTCATGGAAGGCCGCGTCGAGCAGTTGCGCGACGCCGTGCGCGACTTCGTCGAGCGCAATCTGATCCTCTACGCGCGCGGCGAAACGGAAAAATTCCGCGAGGAGCTGCTGAAATCCGCCCGCCTGTCGAACCTGGAGCGGCGCGACCTCGACCGGATGCGCGTGCTGGTGCGGCAGATGGCGAAGCGCCTTGCCGCCCGCTACGCGCAGACGCGCCGTGTGCGGCTCCGCGGCGTGCTGGACACCAGGCGCACTATTCGCCGCAACATGGGCTGGGACGGCGTGCCGTTCGTCACGGTCTGGAAGCAGAAGCGCATCGAGAAGCCGCGCGTGATGGTGCTGTGTGACGTCTCCGGCTCCGTCGCCGCGCTATCACAATTCCTGCTGATGTTCCTCTACGCGCTCAACGAAACCATGTCGGATATCCGCTCGTTCGCCTTCGCCGGATCATTGATTGAGGTGTCGGAGATCCTCGAAAAAGAACCGGTCGAGGAAGCCATCACCAAGATCATGTCGCTGATCGGCTACGGGTCGTCGAACTACGGCAACTCCTTCGCTGATTTTGCCGATGGCTGGATGCGCTACGTTACCAACAAGACGACAATCCTGATCCTGGGCGATGCCCGCGGCAACCGCACCGATCCGCGCACCGAGATCATGAATGAGCTGTCATTGCGGTCGAAACGGATCATCTGGATGAACCCGGAATACAAGTCCGCCTGGGGCACGGGCGATTCCGACATGTACCGCTATGCGCCGTTCTGCAACGTGGTGACGGTATGCAACACGCTGCGGCATCTGGAGCGGGTGATCAGCGACATCCTTGAGGACGCCGCCTAAACGCCGCCTGCGACTGCCCCGGTCGCGGCTGGGGCGCATCGCCGCGGCCGTTGCAGCGGTCCTGCTGCTGGGGCCGTTGCTGCTGATCCTGCTGTTCCGTTTCGTCCCGGTTCCGCTGACGCCACTGATGCTGCTGCGCGCCGCGCAGGGCTACGGACTGAACCATCACTGGGTGCCCTACGAGCACCTCGCCCCAACACTGGCGCAGGCCGTCATTGCGTCGGAGGATAATCGTTTCTGTACGGAATGGTTCGGCTTCGACTTCGATGCGCTGAGTGGCCAGATCGCCGCCCTGGGCGATGGTGAACGCCCGCGGGGCGCCAGCACTATCACCATGCAGACGGCCAAGAACCTGTTCCTGCTGCCGGGCCGCGACTGGTTCCGCAAGCTGCTGGAGGCCTGGCTGACGCCGCAGATTGCACTGTTGTGGCCAAAGCAGCGCGTGCTGGAGGTCTATCTCAACATCATCGAGTTCGGACCCGGCATCTATGGCGCCGAGGCTGCTGCGCGGTCGTTCTTCGGTCGCCCGGCGGCGGCGCTGACCCGTGAGCAGGCCATCCGCCTGGCTGTCGTGCTGCCTGATCCCCTCGATCGCTCCGCCGTCAGGCTTTCGGCTGGGTTGCGGGAGCGGGTCGGTGTGATCGACCGTCGCATTGGGCAGCTTGGGTCGCTACTGGCTTGCGCGCGATAAGCGGCCGCCACCGCCCCAGCACATGATACAAGTGCAACAACCCGCTCCAAATCAAGACGGCGACGTAACACCCAGCCCTTTCTCCAATGGGATGCCCATGCAACCGACCGGCCTTTCCAGCATCAAGCCAAACGATCCCGCCGCCCCATACCTGCAACTCCTCGCCCGCCTGCGCCATCCCCTGACGCTGCGTGAGCTGATGATAATGCCGGTGCGCAATGGCTATATCGGCCAGGACGCGCCAGCTGTCACGGACCTGCCACCCAGCGCCGCGGCGCTATATCCGGACGTTGCGGTCACCGAAGTGAGTGTTGCCGGACCGGGCGGACCGATCCGCTGCCAAGTCTACGCCGTCCAGTCCCGGCCGGTTCCGAAGCCGGTGCTGCTCTACATCCATGGCGGCGGCTTCACCGTCGGCAGCTCTGAGGACACCGCTTATATCACCAGCCGTCTTGCGGCCGAAACCGGCATCCTGGTGGTTAGCGTGAACTACCGCCTGGCGCCGGAGTGGCCATTTCCAGCCGGCCTCGACGATTGCCTCGCCGTCCTGCGCTGGCTTCGAGCCAACGCCGTCAGGCTTGGCGGCGACCCCGATCAGATTGCCGTCGCGGGCGACAGCGCGGGCGGCAACTTCGCCGCTGCCCTGCCACTGCGAGCCCGCGATGACGCGGTCCGCCCGCCCGAGGCGGCGCTGCTGTTGTGCCCGATCACCGATTTCTTCGTTGAACAATACGAGTCGTTCGAGCGGCTGGCGCCGCTGGGCATCGTCTACGACACCGCCTTCGTCGGCTATATCCGTGGCGCCTATGCCGTGCAGTATCGCAACTGGGGCCACCCGCATGTCAGCCCGTCCCGTGGCGACCTGCGCGGCTACCCGCCGACACTGGTGGTATCTGGCACCGCGGATCCGATGATCGACGACAACCTGGCCTTTGTGCAAAAGCTGCGCGCGGCCGGCAATCCGCATGTCGTATCCTTCGTCAGCCAGGATATGCCGCACGGGTTCTATTTCTTCCCCGGCTTGCTGCCGCAGGGCGACGAGGCGTTTGGCGCGATGACCAGCTTTCTGCGCGCGCGGTTTCCAATGCTGGCTGCTGCGCGCCCGGCTGCAGAAGGACGCTGACGGTGGCTGTGGAATTGGTCTTCGTCTATGGCTCGCTGAAGCGCGGCTACCGCAATCATGGCGCCATGTCCGGCTGCAGATTCGTCGGCGAGGGCCGGACGCAGCCGGCTTTCGCGATGATCGATCTTGGTCCCTACCCTGGCGTCATCCGCGGCAAAACCATCATCGGCGGCGAAGTCTTCGCCGTGCCATCACACCGGATGGGCCGCCTTGACCGACTGGAGGATAACGGCCGCGTCTATCAGCGCGAACGCGCGCGGATCGATCTGCCGGCAGGACCAACGGAAGCCTGGATCTACCTGTATCTGCTCGCGCGCGGCCTCGAACGTCCCGTGTTACCGCGGGATGGCATGGTTATCTGGCGGGAGAACCCTGCCCTGCGCACGTAGCGCTGCGACCTACCTTCGCCGTGGGGTACTCAGGCGAACGACGTTCACCTGGTGCATGCCATGTTCCCCGAACATTTCACCACAGAGCGGCTGCTGCTCCGGCCGGTTACGCTCGCTGACGCGCCCGCAATCTTCCACGGCTACGCACAGGATCCCGAAGTCAGCCGCTTCCTGCTGTGGCGCCCGCACCGAAGCATCGAGGACACCCAGGCCTACCTTGCATCCTGCGCCGCCAGCACCTACGCCATCACCGACCGCACCGGCGGCGCGTTGATCGGCGCATTCGATTTGCGGCAACACGAACCCTGGCGCCTCGGCTTCGGCTACGTCCTCGCCCGCCCGTTCTGGAGCCGCGGCCTGATGACCGAGGCATTGACGGCGATCGCCGACTGGGCGCTGCGGCAACCCGGCATCTGGCGCATCGGCGACTATGTCGACGTCGAGAATGCGGCCTCCGCCCGCGTCATGGAAAAATCTGGCCTGCAGCGCGAAGGATTGCTCCGGCGCTGGGGCGTCCACCCCAATCTCGGGGCCGAACCGCGCGACTGCTACGTATACGGCAAGGTCCGGCCCGGCGCGTGACCAGCGCAGCAGGTTGTGAATTGTCAATAGTCCCTCTGGGCGACACGATCGCATGGATCAGAGGGAGAAAAACGCGCCATGACGCCTCGTCTTATCCTGCTCGCCGGCCTTGCATTCGCGATCGCACCGGCGGCTCTTGCCGCGACGACGAAGTATCAGGCCACGCTGACGTCCGGCGCGGAGGTACCGCCGACGCATGCGGATGGCAAAGGCGAGGCAACCGTCTCATTGGACACCGGCACGCATGAGATCACCTATGACGTGACCTTCTCCGGCCTTACAGACGTCACCGCGGCGCACATTCATGGCCCCGCCGAGGCGGGAAAGAATGCCGGCGTTGTCGTGCCATTCGGCACCAATCCGAAGAGCCCCATCCACGGCACCGCGAAGCTGACTCCGGAACAGCAGCAGCAGCTTGAGTCCGGGATGATGTATGTGAACGTCCACACCAAGGAGAATCCCGCTGGCGCCATCCGCGGGCAACTGACGAAGGCGAAATAGCGCCTATCGCCGCATCAGGGCGCCGCCGGCCCTGATCTTCGTGCCGGTTGCGACGCCGTCGCACAGACGGAAGCCTGCGGGCGCGAGGACAACGATGGTCGAGCCATGCTCGAACCATCCCATCTCCTCGCCCTTCCGCAGGATCGCGTGGCAAGCATAATCTGTCCGGCCGCGCTCGCGCGAAACGCGGGCCAGGTCGAGGAAGCGCAGCCGGATTCCCGCCACCAGAATGGCCGCGACCGGCACCAGGGTAACGGCGTGTCCGCTCTCCACCAGACTGGTGCGGATCACCGCTCGTTCGTTCCGGCAGAACAATTTTTCGACCCGCTGCAGCGCGATTGGATTCACGTTCCAGGTGTCGCCGCCGATATGCGTCACCGCTGTCACCGCAAGCTCGCTCGGCGCGTGGAAGCGATGATACATGCTGGAGGTCAGCCGCAGCGTCACATAGCAGCCGTTGCGGAAGGTTGCGGCGTGATCGGCGTCCGCCAGCAGATCCTCGAGGGCGTACGGCAAGCCCTTGATCTGCAGGATCTTGCCGCCCTCCACCGTTCCACAGGCGCCAATGATGGCATCGCACGGGCTGGCCAACACCGCTGGATCGGGATCGAACGGACGCGCGCCAAGCTTCAGTTCGCGCGTAAAGCAGTCATGCACGCTGCGGAACTGCGTCTCCTTGGCATCACTGAGGTCGAGATCGGCAAAGAAGCCCCACAGCTTCAGTGACACATCACGCACCAGAGGCTGTTCGATGCGGCTGACCCGACCGACGAACTGCGTTGCCAGCCGGCGCGGTAGCCGGTTGGTCAACAGGAAGTTCACATCCTCCTGTTGCACAATCTTCATTATACTTGCCCGAAGTCCCATGACATCGCTGCCGTAGCACAACGGTACGGCGGCGTTGAAAGACATGTTGATGACAGCAGGCTACGCGGTTGGCGGTGCGCTGATGCTCGCCGGACTGGCGCCGAAGCTGAAGCAGCGCCTTGCCCTTTCCAGGGCGAAGCATCGTTCCTTGACGGGACATGCACGGATAGCAAAGCGCGTTGCCGGCCTGATCCCGTTCTATGACTATGGCGAAACCCGTTTCTTCGCCGCCGATGGCGCTCCGCCCGACGTCGCTGACCGCCGACGTGCCGCCTTCATGCGCCTGTCACAGACGTACCGGGAGCGATTCGCCCGCACCAGCGCGCTGACGACAGACGCCGCAACCGGGCTGTCTGACTTACAGTTCACCGGCGCCTACCGGGTGCCGTTCCAGTTCAGCCGCTATCTCCGACGCCATCTGCCAGGCGCCTCCTTCCTGAACGAATCCGCCGGCGTTACCGTCACCGATCTGGACGGCAACGTGTTCTACGACGTGACAGGCTCCTATGGCGTGAACCTGTTTGGCTACGACTTCTACAAATCCTGCATTGAAGAGGGCACGGAACGAGTTCGGCATCTTGGGCCGGTGCTGGGCAGTTATCATCCGGCGGCTGCCTACAACGTCATGCGTCTGCGCGAGATTTCCGACCTGGACGAAGTGTCGTTCCACATGTCCGGGACCGAAGCGGTGATGCAGGCCGTGCGCCTTGCGCGCTATCATACACGGCGCAGCCACCTGGTGCGGTTCTGCGGCGCCTACCATGGCTGGTGGGGCGATGTGCAACCAGGCATCGGCAACCCGATGCCGGCCGACCATACCTACACGCTGGCAGAAATGTCGGAACATACACTGCACGTGCTGCGCACGCGGCGCGACATTGCCTGTGCGCTGGTCAACCCGCTGCAGGCGCTGCACCCGAACCAGGCAGCGCCGTCCGATTCGGCGCTGGTCGACAGCAGCCGGACCGCTGGCTACGACCGCGCGGCCTACACGGCCTGGCTGAAGCAACTGCGCGAGGTCTGCACCGAACGCGGCATCGTGCTGATCTTCGATGAAGTCTTCATGGGGTTCCGACTCGCACCGGGCGGCGCGCAGGCGTATTTCGGCGTCAAGGCGGACATGGTGACCTACGGCAAGACGCTGGGCGGCGGCCTGCCGGTCGGGGTGCTCTGCGGCAAAGCCGAAGTGATGAAGCGGTATCGGGCGGAGCGGCCGGTGGACGTGTGTTTCGCCCGCGGCACATTCAACGCACACCCCTACGTCATGGGAACAATGCAGGTGTTCCTGGAGCGGCTTCAGTCGCCCGAGGTCGTTGCGCTGTACGACAATCTAGATGCGGTGTGGGACAGGCGGGCAGCACAGCTGAACCGGCGCCTGCGGTCGGCAGGACTGCCGGTGCGGGTGGAGAACATGTCAACCGTCTGGACAGTCTGTTATACGCAGCCTTCCCGCTACAACTGGATGCTGCAGTATTACCTACGCATGCACGAGCTCGCGTTGAGCTGGGTTGGCACCGGTCGGCTGATCTTCAGCCTGAACTACCGGGTCAAGGAATTCGACGCAGTTGCGGATCGTTTCGTTTCCGCCGCTCAGGCGATGCATGCCGATGGGTGGTGGTGGTCCCCGTCGGGCGCCACGAATCGGTCGATCCGCCGCCACGTGCTGCGGGAGATGCTGTTCCAGCGGCAGCGGTCGGGCGGTTGACCAGCTTCGGTCGCATCGATCGCCTGGCACATACTCACCGGGAGCAGCCCGCGATAGCCTGGTAGCCGCGGCACCGCTCCGCTGTCGCCGCCGATACAAGGCCGCCATGGCAGCAGAGGGCTGGTCCGGGTTATCCTGACGCCGATGCGGACAGGGTGGCCCTCATGAAAGAGGGCCAGCCTTGTGCCGCGCCCGCAATGGAACCTACATCCCCTCGCGGACCACCGGGTTGCTCAGCGTCCCGATCCCGGTGATCTCGATCGCAATCGTATCGCCATGCTTCATGTTCAGCGTGGCGCCTTCGGTGCCCATCCAGACCATGTCGCCCGGATACAGCGTCAGGCACGTGGTCATGTTCACCAGGTAGTCGATCACGCCGAAGATCATGTGGTTGGTCGGGAACTGGAACACCTCCTTGTCGTTCAGCCGGATCTTCGTCACCAGATCTTCCAGCTTCACGTCGGTTTCAATCCACGGACCCATCGGCTTGAACGTGTCGGTGTTCTTCGCCCGCCACAGCGTTCGGTCCGATTTCTGCCAGGTACGTTCGCTAACATCGTTGCCGATCGTGTACCCCAGCACCGCCGACAGCGCATTCTCCCGCGTCAGGTGCTTGCACTTGCGGCCAATCACCACGACCAGTTCGCCCTCGTACTGGACCTGGTCAGTCGCATCCGCCGGGATGACGATCTGCTCGCCCTGCGCGATCAACGCGTTGTTGGTGCGGTAGCCGATATCCGCCTGGGTTGGCAGATTGGGCTGCTGCCCGACCTTCTCCGCCACCTCGCGCACATGGTCCGCGTAGTTCATGCCGGCGGCATAAAAGGTGGGTGGGATTACCGGCACCAGCAGCTTGGTCTCCGCCAGTTTCAGCCGCTGGGGTGTCCGCTCCCACGCCTCGAATGGCGAGCCCCGAACCGGAATGACGGTTTCGCCTTCGACAACCGCGTAACTTGGCGTGCCGTTCAGATCGATCCGAGCCCAGCGCATGGACGTGTTCCCCTAGGAAGCTTGTTGGAGTTCTTCCACCATCTTCGCACGCATGATGAATTTTTGCATCTTGCCGGTGACCGTCATCGGGAACTCCTCGACGAAACGGACATGGCGCGGGATCTTGTAATGCGCGATCTGGCCGCGGCAGAACTCCTTCACTGCATCGTCGGTCAGCTCGGCGCCGCTGCGCAGCTTGATCCAGGCACACAGCTCCTCGCCGAAGCGCTCGTCGGGCACCCCGAAGCATTGCACGTCCTGGATCGCCGGATGGCGGTACAGGAACTCCTCGATCTCGCGCGGATATATGTTCTCGCCACCGCGGATCACCATGTCCTTGATCCGGCCGACGATCGCGCAATAGCCGTCCGCATCCATTGTCGCCAGGTCGCCGGTGTGCATCCAGCCGGCCTTGTCGATCGCCTCGGCAGTCTTTTCGGGATCGCCCCAGTAGCCGAGCATAACGGAGTAGCCGCGGGTGCAGAGTTCACCCGAGGTCCCACGCGGAACGATCCGTCCTTCGGCGTCGACGATCTTGATCTCCACGTGCGGATGTGGCCGGCCAACGGACGCAGTCTGCTGCTCGATCGTATCGCCGATGCGCGTCTGGGTACTGACCGGGCTCGTTTCGGTCATGCCATAGCCGATGGTCATTTCGGTCAGGTGCATGTCGCGAATGCAGCGCCGCATGATCTCCACCGGACACGGCGCGCCAGCCATCATGCCGGTGCGCAGGCTGCTCAGGTCGAAGCTACGAAACTCCGGATGGTCCAGCTCGGCAATGAACATGGTAGGCACGCCGTACAGCGACGTGCAGCGTTCCTCCGCTACGGCCTGCAACGTCGCCAGCGGGTCGAAGCCTTCGCCTGGGAAGACAATGGTCGATCCGTGCGTCACGCAGGCCATGACGCCGATCACCATGCCGAAACAATGGTACATCGGCACTGGGATGCAGACCGAGTCCGTCTCCGTGTACCGCATCACCTCACCGCAGAACAGGCCGTTATTCAGAATGTTATGGTGCGTCAGTGTCGCGCCCTTCGGCTGTCCAGTTGTGCCGGATGTGAACTGGATATTGATCGGGTCGTCGAACTGCAGCAGCAGCTCCAATTCTTTCAGCCGCGCCCGGTGCTGGTCGTGGCCGAGGTGGTAGATCTTTTCAAACGCAAATGTTCCGGAGTCGCTGTCGCCGATCTGGATAACGGATTTCAGGGTCGGCAGCTTCGCCGCATGCAGTTCGCCGGGATGGCTGATCGCCAGTTCCGGCGCCAGGCTGTTGATCATGCCGATATAGTCGCTGGTCTTAAACGACGTGGCGGTGATCAGCGCCTTGCAGCCGACCTTGTTCAGGGCGTACTCGACCTCGGCCAGCCGATACGCCGGGTTGATGTTCACCAGGATAAGGCCTGCCTTGGCAGTGGCGAATTGGGTGATGACCCATTCGGCATTGTTCGGCGACCAGATGCCAATGCGATCGCCCGGCTGCAGTCCGAGTGCAATCAGTCCCGCGGCGAAGGCGTCCACTTTTTCGGCCAGTTGCCGCCAGGTCAGGCGCACGCCCTGCTGGCAGGATATCAGCGCCGGACGTTCGGGCCAGCGGGCAACGGTGCGGTCGAAACACAGGCCAATGGTCTCGCCAATCAGCGCTACATCGGAAGCGCCATGCATGTAGCTCGGCGCGGGCGTGGACATTGCGGCTCTCCCTGCAACAACTGGTTACGCAGGATTTTGCGTCTTTCGCCTGCCGCGCACAACGGCCTTCACATGTGCCGAACGAGTGCTTCGGCCTATCCGCGCATCGATACGTGGATCGTCTGCGCCTCACCTGGTGTCGTGAGCGTCGCGCTGCCAACCGTCAACCGACCACCGGCGACGGCGACCGCGGCGACACGAATCGCGACCGGGAGCGCTGTACGGTCGACCAGCATCACGGCACCATCGATGCCGGAACACAGCGCCTGCAGGTTCGGATACAGTCCCTCCGCGTTGACCGCCCTGACGACATCCAGGCGCGCCAGCCACACCGGCAGGCGCGCGATCTGCCGGCCAAAGGTCAGCTCGATGGCACGCACCGGCTCCGCTGCTACACACCAGCCATGCGCGGAAAGAATCGCTCCCTTATCCCCCTGCTCGATCTTCAGCTCCAGCCACATCCGCAGCGGCACCTCGCCCAGCACCAGTGGCGGCGGCACGGACGTCGGTTGCTGTCGGATGGGCCGGCGCCGGCGTCCCTTCTCCAGCCAGAACAGATAGCTTGGCGCCTGCTCACGCGGTGGCAGCGCTGCGAAATGCCCGGCCTGCGCCGCCGGCCAGGCCTGTCGCACGCGTTCCAGCGTCGTCTCCGCCAGGCCCAGTTGACTGAGATAGACGCCGATCGTCTCCGCCCCAGTGGGATCGGGGCCCACTGGTAACGCATCAGCAACAGCAAAGCCCACAGCCGTGGCCATCGCCTCAAACTCGGCGCCGACGAACTGGTGCTTGTCTTCCCGCTCTGCCAGCACCTCGATGTCGCCGGTATTGGCGACATTGCAATGGATTTCCGCCAGCCAGTTGGCGATCCGCACCAGTTCGTCCTCCGGCACGCTACCGTCACCAATCCAGGTGGCGACGAGGTCAGCGGCAGTGGCGGTCAGCGCGTGATGGAACGGCAGCGCCGGCTCCATGAAAAAGGCGCGTCCGCCGGGCTTCAGCAGCGCATGAATCCGGCTCAGCACCAGCTTCAGGTCGGCAATGTGGTGGAGCACGGCGGTGCCGTAGCAGGTATCGAACGAAGCTGGCGTCAGGCACGCCTCGGTGCCGCTGAACGTGGCGAAGGCCAGCCGCTGGCTCCGCAGCAGGCTTTGCATCCGCTGCAGCCGCTCCCGGCAGATGCGCAGCATCTTCACCGATACATCGGTCAGCAGCACCTTCCCGACATCGGCCTGGCTCAGGAACGCCATGCTGAAACCGCCAGTGCCGCAGCCGATCTCCATCGCAGCGCCGAAACCGTCCGGCCAACGCGGGCCGGCGGCCTGAACAATCACCTTATATAAGAGCAGCGAGGCGCCAATGTTGATGGCGTAGCGGGCATCGTAGTCGATGTCGTCCAGCGCCGTGGTTGCACCGCCGGCGACGAAATCCACGATACCGTCCTCGACATTCACGGCGGCACCGCATACCGCACAGGCCAAACGCGTTGATTGCGCCGGACGAAGCTGACCACCACAGGCCGGGCAGCACAGCAGGCGGAGCGCATCGCCCACGGCCGGTTCGGCAGTACTCGGCAAGCGGCCGGCGGTGTCGTTCATCTCCGTCTCTCGTCCGCAAGACCACGTTCTGTGTAGAGGCGCGGACCCGGCGCGACAACGCCGAACAAGTTGACGCAGGCGGCCCGCGCCCGTATAAGCCGCCGCTCCCGACCGGACGCCCGCTGGCGCGCCGGCGTTCCCAGTTTTGATACCGGCCGTTTTACCTCGGCCGGACAGGTTTCCGGAGAAGTCCCTGTGAAGCGCACCTATCAGCCGTCCAAACTCGTTCGCAAGCGCCGGCATGGCTTTCGCGCCCGCATGGCGACGGTCGGCGGCCGTAAGGTTCTGGCTTCCCGCCGTGCCAAGGGCCGCAAGCGCCTGTCCGCCTGACCGGCGGCACCGGAAAAGCTGGTATGCCGACCATGCCAGCCCAGACGCCAGCGCCGACCACCGCACCCTCTCCATCCCGCACCACGCGCAAGCCGCATCGCCTGACACAGCGGGCGGAGTTTCTGCGCGCCGCCGCCGCCGGCAAGAAGGCCGCGGTCGGCGGTGTCGTGCTGCAGGCCCTGATTCGCGATGACCAGGCCCCAGCGCGCCTCGGTTTCACCGTGACGAAAAAGGTCGGCAACGCGGTCATCCGGAATCGTACCCGCCGGCGGCTGAAGGAAGCCGTGCGTCTCGTGCTGGCGGACACGCCGGTCCGCGGCGCCGATCTCGTGCTGATCGGACGCGACAGCACGCGAGAGCGCAATTTCGAATCTCTGCAAAATGACATCAAACGGGCGCTGGACAGGACCGGGCTGTTATGACACCTGCTGCCGCCGTCGGCGTCGGCGCGGTCCGCCTCTACCAGTGGACCGTCCGTCCCATCATCGGCCCCCATTGCCGCTTCTGGCCTAGCTGCAGCGAATACGCGATCGAGGCGCTTCGCCTGCACGGCGCGGTGAGGGGATCGGGGATGGCGGCAAAGCGGATCTTGCGCTGCAACCCTTGGCATGAGGGCGGCTATGACCCGGTGCCAGGAACGGACCGTCGGGAAGACGGGCATACGGGGCTTTGATGGATCAAAAGCGGCTGTTCGTGGCGATCGTTGCATCGCTCGCCATACTCTTCGGGTTCCAGTATCTTGTGGCACCCCACCTGCCGAAACCGCCGCCGCCGGCCAAGACGCAGGTTGCGTCGACGGACGGCAGCACGGGTACGCCGGCGCAGAAGGACGGCACCCCTGCGAGTTCGGCTGCCTCCGGCCCTGGCGATCAGGCCTCGCTGTCGGTTCCGGCCAATGTGCCACGCGTGAAGATTTCAGCGCCACGTGTTGCCGGATCGCTGAGCCTCCTCGGCGCGCGCCTCGACGATCTCACCCTGACCGGCTACCGGGAGACGCTCGCACCGAACTCCCCTGACGTCCGCCTGCTCGGCCCGCTGTCAAGCGACAAGCCCTATTTTGTCCAGTACGGCTGGACCGCGGCGGCGGGTGAGACCGTGAAACTGCCGGACAACAACACTGTCTGGTCCGCCTCCTCCGAGACGCTCAGCCCGGGCAAACCGGTTACGCTGTCCTGGGACAATGGCGGCGGCCTTACGTTCCAGATCAAGCTCGACGTGGACAACGACTACATGTTCAGCGTGCAGCAGACGGTGAAAAACAGTACCGACAAGCCGGTATCGCTTTTCCCCTGGTCACGCGTCCGCCGCGACTACAAGCCCGAGGTCGCCGGGTACTACGTCCTGTTCGAAGGTCTGCTCGGGGTCGCCAATGGCACGTTGCAGGAAACCACTTACGACCACGCCAAGAGCGAGGCGGAAAAGAAGAACGGCATCGCGTTTGAGGCTACGTCGACCAGCGGCTGGGCCGGCATTACCGATAAGTATTGGCTGACCGCCCTGGTGCCGGACCAGACCCAATCAACCAAGGTGTTCTTTCGCCACCTGAACGGCAACGGCGACCACTACCAGGTCGACTACATCACGACTGACGCGCAGACCACGGCGCCTGGTGCGCAGACCGACCACGTGACCCACGTATTCACCGGCGCCAAGGTGGTCTCGATGCTGTCGGACTACGAGAAGAGCCTGAAGATCCCGATGTTCGATTACGCCGTCGACTGGGGATGGTTCTGGTTCCTCACGCGGCCGATCTTCCTGGCGCTGGATTACCTGAACACGCTGCTGGGCAATTTCGGCCTGGCGATCCTGGTGTTCACCGTCTTTGTCAAAGGGCTGTTCTTCCCGCTGGCGAACTACTCCTACCGCTCGATGGGAAAGATGAAGCTGCTGGCGCCGAAGATGCAGGCGCTGCGCGAACGCTACAAGGATGAGCCGCAGCGCCTGCAGCAGGAAATCATGGGCATGTACAGGGCGGAGAAGGTCAACCCGGCTTCGGGCTGCCTGCCGCTGCTGGTGCAGATCCCGGTGTTCTTCTCCCTCTATAAGGTGATCTTCGTCACCATCGAAATGCGGCACGCGCCGTTCTACGGCTGGATCCACGACCTCTCGGCGGTCGACCCAACCAACGTGTTCAACCTGTTCGGGCTGATCCCATTCAACCCGGCGCTGTATGTGCCGCTGCTGCATCTCGGCGCCTGGCCGCTGATCATGGGCGTGACGATGTACCTCCAGCAGAAGCTGAACCCGCCGCCGCCCGATCCCGTGCAGGCGAAGATGTTCCAGTTCATGCCGATCATCTTCACCTTCATGATGGCAAGTTTTCCGGCCGGACTGATCATCTACTGGAGTTGGAACAACACCCTGTCGATCGGTCAGCAATGGCTGATCCAGCGCAGGACGCACCTGGGCAAGCCGTCCTTGGCGCGTACCTGACAGGCGGGTGCGGGTAGCCGTGCCAACAGACCCGGCCCACCCTTTGGACCCGGCGGAGGACCCGGCGGCGCTGGAAGCCGGGCGCCTGCTGTTTGCCAAGGAATGCCAGTTCTTTCATGGCGCGCAGACACTGGCGCAGCTGCCGCCGATCGGCGGGCCGGAGATTGCCTTCGCCGGGCGGTCCAATGTCGGCAAGTCCTCGCTGCTGAACGCGCTGACCGGCCGCAAAGGGCTGGCGCGCGCCTCGTCTGAACCTGGCCGGACCCGGCAACTCAACTTTTTCGATCTCGGCGGCGTGGTGACGCTGGTCGACATGCCTGGCTATGGCTACGCCCGCGCCTCAAAAGAGATCAAAGCCGATTGGCAGGGCATGATGTTCGACTACCTGCGCGGCCGGCCCTCACTGCAACGCGTCTTTCTGCTGCTCGATGCACGAATCGAACTGAAAGCGGCCGACCATGAGGTCATGGACCTGCTGGATCGCGCGGCGGTGACATTCCAGATCATACTGACCAAGGCGGACGGGTTGAAGCCTCCGGCACTCGCGCGCAAACTACAGGAAGTGACACAACTGGCTCGGTCGCATCCAGCGGCTTTTCCACGCGTGGTGGCAACAAGCAGCGAAACCGGCGCCGGAATTCCGGCCTTACGGGCGGAACTGGCAACACTTCTTGGATCAGGGGGCGACAATGGCGAAGAGGGCGCCCGGACCGAAAAAGCCGGATGAACACGAGGAGCCTGGGGCAGCTGAAATCGACCTTGCGCTGATCCACGCCGCCAATCTCGTGCTGGCGGATTATTTTTTCGATCCCAACAATGAGGCGGAGTACAAGGCACGCTACCCGATCCGGCAGTCGCCGCCGAACAAGGAGCCAGGGGACCTGCGCGGCGATCCGCCACTGATCGAGGACCAGACGAGCCTCGGCAGCAATCCGGTCCGCTGGCGCATTGATCCGTTGACCAGCCGGTATGGGGTACGGGTGACGCTGCGGCAGCGTGGGTTCTCGGCGACTATCGACGGACTTTGGCAGTTGCAGCACGAGACTCTGCGCAATGCGCGGGTTGTGCAGCGTAGCGGCTCCCTCAAGGCGATCATGAAGGCGTTCAGCGACTTGCTGGAGGAGTTCGCGCCCGAAGACGAATCGGACGAGGAACTGGAGGACGTCCTCGCGGCCTTGACCGAGGGCGCCGACAGCGATGAGCCACCCCTGTTCGACGAAACACCCGAGGAGCCGCCGCCGGCTGATGTGGACGATCGCGTACGGCTGAAGCAATTGGTGGATCAATGCAGCCGCCGGCCAAAGGCCGACATTCCACCGGATGATCGCCTGTGGCTGGAGATGACGCCACAGTTATTGCCGGTGCTGATGGAGACCACGGTGCAGGCGATGGCCGCGAAGCCGCGGCAACGCAATCGTGTCGATGTTTGCCTTCGCTTGCTGACTTTGCAACTTGAGTTCGTCCGCTATCGGCTGGATCGCGGCTGGGACTGGGCGAAGCGCATGCTGTCGGACTACCAGCAGCGGATGATTGAACTCGGGCGTGAGGAAACTCTGGACCAGCAGGACTGGTTCGCCCTCGCCGCCGCGATGACCGAGGCGCGCGTGCCAGTGTCGGACGAGGTGCAGCAGGCATTGGCCGAAGCTGGCATGACGATCGCAGAACCGGCGCCACCGGAAGAGCTTCTGGCGTCGCTGCGCAGTGTCTCGGCCGAGATGGCGTCGATGGTGGACTCGCCCTTTGATGTCATCGACGCGCTCAGCAGCGCTGGCGCGGTGATGCCCGCGGCCCTGCGCAGCTTCATGACGACGGAGCTTGCGCTGTCGCCGCATGCCGTGCTGCGTGAAGCCGTGCCGATGATGCTGCTCGACGCCGATGGCGGCGTCCGCCGCTCCGCCGCTGCCGCGATGGAACAGATCGCCGGATCGGATACTGTCTCGCCTGACTGGCTGCGGCGAGCCATTACGGTGCGGAATTGGATTCCGCCTGCTGATCGCCCGGGTGTGGACAGAGCAATCCAGAAGGCGCGACTGGCAGGTGTGCCAATCGGGCCGTGGCCTGGCACTCAGCCAGGCACAGCCCGGGTTCCGCCGGGCGACGTCATGTTCTATGCTTCTGTGGTGGATGGCTCCGGTGCTCAGAGCATCCTTGCGGTTAGCCGTTCCGCAAAAAAGGGCCTGGTCGCGGGCCTGCTGCTCAAGCACGGCGTTGGCGTCGCAGATGCGTGGGTGGACCCCGAGGCACCCCGCCGCGACATCAACAGCATGGTCAAGGAGCTCAAGTCCGCGGTAGTTTGCGATGAGGTGGAGCGTGCCTACGTCGACACCGTCGTCCAACATGCTATTCGAGCCGGATTAGCCCACGGCGACGTGCCCAGCCAGAAAGTCCTGGAAATTGCCGAATACAGCGTCAGCCCCGACTGGCGCGACCGTGGCCTCGATGTCGCCGCCGAGGCGGCAGCGATGTTTGATGCGCTGGACGCGCAGGACCGGACGCCGGCTGCGCGGGAGGCTTCATTCCGGCGAATGCTGGACTGGATGGCGGACCACGATGTCGCGCATTCCTGGTTCGAGGATCATCAGGACGTGCACCGCCTGATCGCCACCGTGCCGCGGACCGACAATCCTGCGGCGCTCCGTCTGGTGCTGGAACAGGTGCTGCCGGCGCAACGGCTGAGTTGGGCCGAACGCTTCCTGCTGATCGCGCTGTGGTGCCAGAGTGCGTCGTCGATGGTGCATCGCGGCTGGGCGCGCGACTTCATTATCCTGGCCCACGCCGTCGCCGGTTCGGAGCCGCTTGAGAGTATCGGGCCGATGAAGCGGATCGCCGAGCAGACGGTGCTGACGGCCCGCACAGTCGCATGGTGATAGCAGCGCGCGACGCCTTGACCCGGTAGCGCAGGGCGCGGACAGTCCTGCTCAATAAGACGGGAGGACGGGATGCCGGTTCGCACAGGCGCGCAGTATCTGGCGGGACTTCGGGACCGGCAGGTCGAGGTCTGGCTGCGCGGCAAGCGTGTTGATGATGTCACTGTGGAGCCTGGATTAGCCAATGGCGCGAGGGCGATCGCGTCGCTGTACGATCAGCAATGCGCGCCAGAGCACCGCGAGAGCATGACCTTTGCTTCTCCCGACACGGGTGAGACGCTCGGCCTGTCGTTCATCATTCCGCGCACACAGGAAGATCTCGTCCGACGGCGGGACATGATGCTGAAATGGGCCCGGAGCACGTGCGGCATGATGGGCCGGTCGCCTGACTTCATGAACGTCACCTTTGCCTGCTGGGCCGGCGCGGCAGACTATTTCGGCACCGGCTCGCACGACTTTGCCGATAATATGCGCAATTATTACCATTATATTTCAAAGAATGACCTCGTGCTGACGCATTCGCTGATCAACCTGCAGCGGAGCCGCAAGATTGATGGTATGTTCAACCTACAAGCGGGTACCGCGCTGCAGGTGGTCAAGGAGTCCTCTGCCGGCTTGACCGTTCGCGGTGCACGCGTGCTGGCGACGCTCGGACCGCTGGCGGACGAGATTGCGGTCTACTCACCTCGCCTCGCGCAGCACCTGGACCACTACAGCCCGTTTGCGCTGAGCTTTGCCCTGCCTTGCAACACGCCCGGGCTGCGCTTCCTTTGCCGTGACAGTTTTGACGATGCCAAGTCCCATTACGACCACCCGCTGGGCTCGCGGTTTGAGGAAATGGACAGCATTGTCTTCTTTGACGACGTGGTGGTTCCGTGGGAGCGTGTGTTCATCCACGGTGACGTTGGAAAGCTCAACAACACCGCCGCACGCACGCATTCGTCGGCCCATACGGCGCATCAAGGCTGCGCCAAGAATCTCGCGAAGTGCGAACTGGTATTGGGTGTGGCGCTGCTGATGACGGAGGCACTGGGCAACACCCAATTGCCTCACGTCGAGGAGCGCATCGGCGAGCTTGTGATGTATGCGGAGCTTATGCGTGCCTGCATGCGCGCGGCCGAGGCCGATGCACAGACCGATGAGTGGGGCATCATGTGTCCCGCACCGTTGCCGGCCGAGGCGACGCGCAACCTGTTCATGACCGCATACCCGCGGATGGTGGAGATTTTGCAGCTCTTAGGCTCGTCAAGCCTGATGATCCTGCCGACCGAGGCCGATATGCATGGCCCACTTGCAGGACATATTGAGCAGTATCTTGCAACGGATGGCAGCCCCGCGGACGAGCGCGTGCGGCTATTCCACCTAGCCTGGGACATTGCCTGCAGTTCGTTTGGCAGCCGCCAGGTTCTGTACGAGCGGTTCTTTGCCAGCGATCCGCTAACCCGTGCGCGGGTGTTGGCGGGCATGTTCCCGAAGGATACGGTGACCGATCAGGTACGGGCGTTCCTGCATCAGAGCTGATCAACCCATGGCCGGTGCCGGATGCTCTGGTTAAACTGCCGTGCTGTAGACCTTCGCACGTTCGACCGACCGCAGCGCTGTCCGTCAAGCAATACAGGGGTTTTTCACCAGCTGCGCGTCGAACAGATAGTCAACCAGCTCTTAAAGTAGTAATAATTGTCGGAATGAAGCAGCATTAGTGATCGGTATGTGTAACGCTGGCCCTTGCCGAGCCGGACAACTCGAACTGATGCTACTTCCAGGCTCGATACAGCAACGCACGGGATAACGCGGATGTGATACCGTTTCTGGATGGCGTAAGATATCATATTGTTTCTGAAGAGACTGGGATGCAATGCGGCCGGCCGAGGGTTGGCCTGCTGGAAGGGGCAATCACTCAATGCTTGCCGGCACCATGACCTCCCGCGGCACGGCTGCCCCGGTTCACAGTCCGCCAGTGATTCTGCTCGTTGAGGATGAGGAACTCGTCCGGCTTTCCGCGGCCGAATACTTGCGTTTCAGCGATTTTCACGTGCTGGAGGCGGCAAATGCCGATGAGGCACTCGCCATTCTAACATCGAATACACACGTGGATCTGGTATTTTCGGATGTTCGCATGCCAGGGCGGCTCGACGGCTTCGACCTTGCACAATGGCTGATGACACACCGCCCTGCCCTGCCAGTGCTGCTGACCTCAGGTTATGCCGGGCTTATGCGGGACGCCAACCGTAGCTTGCCGGTGCTGCCAAAGCCGTACAGTCTGGAAACCCTTCTGGGCAGGATCAATGAACTACTGCCGCCGGCGCTGCTGACCGGCTACACGCACCGGCCGAACGACTGACTCTGCAACAGCCGGATCCCTCTGGCAGACACAAAGACGGACTGATCGCTGGTGGCTGCCTGCGTAATAATCCAGACCGGTGGCGCCGGACCCTGCCGCGCTGCAACCGTTTCGAGCCGGCACCCTTCTGAACCGCGGCACTCCATGCGCTACACCATCCGCGCGATATAGGCCTTCATGTTCTCCAGGTCCTGTTCGTGAAGCTGGATGCGATAGCGAACCAGGTCACGTATGCTGATAATGCCTTCCAGCTTGCCGTTGTTCACCACCGGCAGGTGACGGAAATACCCGGCATCCATGATATTCATCGCCTGCACCACAGTCGTGGCGGACGTGGCCGTTGTCACATTGCGGGTCATCAAGCTGTCGGCCCGCAAGGTCAGGGCTTTTTCCTTCTGTGCGGCAAGCGCCTTCACCACGTCGCGCTCACTGACGATACCCGCGACTCCGCCGGCTGCGTCAAGCACAAGCACGGCGCCAATGCGTCGGGACGAAATAACCTCGGCAATCTCCAGTATCGTCGCAGACGGCTCCACCGCGACGATTGTGGACGTCTCCTTGCTTTTCAGCACCGCCCCGACCGTCATAGTGTAGCCTCCTGGACTCAGCCTGGCCGGCAGCCTGTTCCGGCGTTGTCAACTTCCATTGTCAATTTCGCTAAAATGGATGCGTCTGGCAACCGTCAATCGTGCATGACACGCGGTCTTGGATCGACGGCCTACGCGTCGAGCACAGCACGCACGCGGGCGGCAAGCGCTGAGAAACTGAAAGGCTTCGGCAGCAATTGCGCACCGGCATCGAGTGTCCCGCCATGCACGATGGCATTGCGCGCGTACCCGGTAGTGTACAGCACTTTCAAGTTTGGCCGCAGAGCCAGCGCCGCGTCGGCGAGTTGGCGGCCGGTCATACCACCTGGCAGACCAATATCCGTGAACAGGAGCACGATCGAAGAGTCCCGCCGCAGCACGCGCAACGCGGCAGGTCCATTGCCAACGGCGTGCGTGCGGTAACCAAGCTCACGCAGCGACTGAACCGAATATTCCCGCACAACTGTTTCATCCTCGACCACCAGGATGGTTTCGCCGCGTCCAAGCGGCGCGGCGGGCTCCAGTTCAGGCGCCTCGGGTTCGGCCGCTGCGCCGATCAGCCTCGGCAGGTAGAGCTTTGCGACAGTGCCGTGGCCAACCTCGCTGTAGAGCTTGATGTGGCCTTGCGACTGCTTGATGAAGCCATAGACCTGGCTGAGGCCAAGGCCGGTACCGTGGCCCGCATCCTTGGTGGTAAAGAACGGCTCGAACACCTGATCGAGCGTCGCCTTGTCCATCCCGCAGCCGGTGTCGCTGACCGCGATCATGACGTACTGGCCAGCCCGGACATCCTGGTGGGCGGCAGCATATTCGTCGCTCAGGTAACTGTTGGCGGTCTCCACAGTGAGCCGGCCACCTTCCGGCATCGCGTCACGTGCATTGACCGCCAGGTTCAGCAAGGCGTTCTCCAACTGGTTTGCGTCCGCGAGAGTCCGCCATAGATCGCCCGCCAGCACTGTCTCCAGCGCAATCGCCTCCCCCAGCGTCCGCCGCAGGAGTTCCGAAACCCCTGCAACAAGACGGTTGGCGTCCATCGGCCGCGGGTTCAACGCCTGACGTCGGGCGAATGCCAGCAGCCGGTGCGTTAACGTTGCGGCCCGCTCCGCCCCGCGGACGATCATGGCGACGGAGCGGTTGACGCGCGGTTCGTCAGCGCCGAGCGGGATGGTGGAGAGGGTACGTTGCAAAGTCTCGATGCCGCCGCCGATGATGGTCAGCAGGTTGTTGAAATCATGGGCCACGCCCCCGGTTAGGTGACCGATCGCCTCCATCTTCTGCGATTGGCGCGCTGCGTCCTCCGCCGCCGTGCGACGCGCCACCTCCTCGATGACGCGCTGTTCCAGCCGCTCATTGGCGTCGCGCAACGCATCGCGCGCCTGCCGTCGCAATCGCGCCAGTTCCAGATTGGAACGGATACGGGCGAGCAGTTCCCGGGCCGAGAACGGCTTCATCAGGTAGTCGTCGGCGCCGGCGTCCAGCCCTTCCACGCGGGCCTCCTCACCAGCACGGGCGGACAGCAGAATGACCGGCAGGTCGGCAACCGCGGCATCCTCACGGATCGCAGCGAGCAGCCCGAAGCCGTCCAGATGCGGCATCATGATGTCGGACAGGACCAGGTCCGGCGGGTTTTCACGAACCGCCTTCAGCGCCTCGGCGCCGTCGCGGACTGTGACCACCTCATAGTTAGCGCTACGCAGCAGGCGTGAGACATACCCACGCATGTCAGCGTTATCGTCAGCCAGAACAATCCGCCGCTGCTGCGTGATGCCACCCGCCACGGGCGGTGCCATGGTCAGCATATCCGGCGTAGCAACGGCAACACCGTCGAGCATCACAGTCGCCCCGTCGTCGGCCTCCGGCAGCCAGCGCATTGCTTCTTGCACGAATGCGGCAGCCGCAATCCCACCGACGTCATTCGGGCTATCTGTTTCCGAAACATTGCGTTCTGGCAGGTGGGCGCGGCCAAAGGACATGCGCAGCGTCACCGTAGTGCCAACGTCAACAGCGCTTTCAACCCGAATGGTTCCACGGTGTAGCTGAACCAATTCGTTCACCAGCGCCAGACCGATGCCGGTGCCCTCCAGCGTCCGCCCGCGCTGCCCCTTGATGCGGTGGAACCGGTCGAACAGATGCGGCAGTTCATGCACCGGTATGCCAACGCCGGTGTCCTGCACGCTGAATTCAGCCGCTTCACCCACCGCCTCAACGCGAACGATGATGCCCCCCTTCAAGGTAAACTTAAAGGCGTTGGACAACAGGTTGAGGACAATGCGTTCCCACATGTCGGTATCGACATAGACAGGCTGCGGCAGCGGCGGGCATGCCACCGTCAGCACCAGACCGGCGCGATCGCAGGCGGAGCGGAACGTGCTGGCGAGGTCAGCTGTCACCTGGCTCAGGTCGACCGGGTAGAACCGGGCATCCATCCGGCCGGCCTCGATCCTGGAAAAGTCCAGCAGCGTGTTTACCAACCGAAGCAAACGCAACCCATTCAGTTGCACGACGGCCAACCGAGCCGCGACCTCTTGTCCGGCGCGGTGCTTCGACAGCGCGGCAATCTCCTCCTCCAAAGGGCCCAGCATCAAGGTCAGCGGCGTACGGAATTCGTGGCTAACGTTTGAGAAGAATACGGTTTTTGCCCGATCGACCTCGGCCAGTGCCTCGGCGCGACGCCGTTCGGCCTCATACGCGCCGGCCGATGCCAAGCCGCCGGCGATCTGCGCCGCCACCAGATCGATGAACCCCGCATATGCTTCCTGGAACGGCCGGTATGGATTCAATCCGGCGATCAACAGGCCAACCGGCGGTTCCTGCCCCTGCGCCGGAATCGGCACGATCGCCACCCGCTCCGGCGGACGATCCCAATCGCCGCATGGCAGCAACCCACCGCCGCCGCGCACGTCGTGCACAATGCAGGTGGCGGTCCCCCCTAGAATGTCCGCCGCTGGCCAGGGCAATCCCGCCGCGTCATCGACATGACGAGGCGCCAGCCCATCGTCGACACCGCCAGTCTGGCACACACGCCGCAGCCGGTTCGATCCCGGCTCCCGTAGATAGACGATGCTGAACGGCAGGTCGCGAGCGTTGCGCGCAAGCGCGTGCTCGACCGCCACGCACACATCAGATTCCGTGCTGGCCGACGCAAGCTGGCTGCCGAGGTCCCGCAGCGTCGCCAGACGCCGCTCGCCCACCACGCGCACCGTATCCTCGGTCACGACGCACAGCATGCCGCCGACCGACCCGTCGTCGTCCGGCAGCGGGCTGTAGGAGAAGGTGTGGTAGGTTTCTTCCGGATAACCGCTGCGCTCCAGAAACAGCAGCAGGCCCTCGTCCCAGGTGGCGGAACCCGTCTGCATCACCTTTGTGATACGTGGGCCGATATCGGGCCAAATCTCCGACCATACCTGGTCCGCTGGCTTGCCCAGCGCCCACGGATGCTTCACACCCAGCGTCGGCGCGTAAGCATCGTTGTAGAACATCGTCAGATCCGCCCCCCAGGCCATCCACATGGCGTAACGGGACGTCACCAGAATTCGCAGGCTAGTGGTCAGGCTTTGCGGCCAGGCTGCCTCGGGCCCAATCGGCAGGGCCGACCAGTCGGTCTCAGCGATCAGTGTCGCCATTTCCCCACCGGCGGCGGCGAAAACATTCGCGGTCGGCTTGGCCGGCGCCTCACGGGGAGCCGCAGCCTGATTACGCGCGTCCATGCCGTCACCTCCGGAATGGTAGGGAGTATGCAGAGGCCGAGTTAGGAGCAAACATGCGCGCTTCTACATTCCGGCCCGTTCACACAATGTTGAGCCGGTACGAGGGAGGGACTGCGCCAGTCAGAGTGCCGACGGGCGGCGTCCAGTCGCTGCAGGGCGGTCGGCGTACAGGCTGCTTCGAGAACGGCTATCCCTATGCAGGCAGCAACCGGTTCGCAGCCTCCACTGCCTCCGGCATGTCGCGGGCGACGGCCACCGCACCGTCAGCCTGAGCCGCGCCGCCGTAACCCCATAGTGCAAAGACGCATTTTACCCCTGCTCCGGCAGCGGCCGAAATGTCGTTATGGTGATCGCCAAGCATCAGCGCCCGGCTGGGATCGCCGCCCACGCGGGCGAGCGTGCCCAGCAGGTGCGCGGGATCAGGCTTGCGCGCGGGGAAACTGTCGCCGCCGCCGACTGCGCGCAACAGAGGCAGGATGTCGAGCGCCTCCAGTAGCGCCCGCGCAGCGCGCTCCGGCTTGTTGGTGCAGACCGCCAACGTCCAGCCGCAACGCGTCAGATCGTGCAGCGCCTCAATGACGCCCGGGAACAGCCGGCTGTGTATGGCGACGTTCCGGCCATAGTCGGCGGAGAATGCTGCAACGGCGTCGGCATCGGCTTGTTGCCCATGGGCGGCAAACGCTTTTGTCACCAGCGCTGCCACGCCGTCGCCCACCATGGCGGCCACCTGCGGACCGGTGAAGGGCGGCAACGACCGCGATTCCATCAACCGATTCAGCGCCGCCGCGATGTCGGGGACGGTGTCCACCAGGGTTCCATCGAGGTCGAGCAGCAGTGTCCGCGCCAAATTGTCGCACTCCGCAATCTGAATTGAAGCTGGTCCGTTACCGGAACTCTTTGACATTGATTTGGCGGGGAAGCTACGCCAAGCGCGACTACCGAAGCAGGGAGAGGGCATGCACGCAACCGCGATCATCCTGGCCGCCGGTCTGGGCACCCGCATGAAGTCAGCGCTGCCAAAGACACTGCATCGGCTGGCCGGGCGATCTATGCTGCGGCACCTGCTGGCGAGCTGTGAACCGGTCTTCGATCGGATTGTGGTCGTGCTCGGCCCCGATATGGAGGCGGTCCGCGCCGAGGCAGCGCCACATACTTGCGTGGTGCAGCGGGAACGGCTGGGCACCGCCCATGCGGCCCTGCAGGCGGTGGAGGAATTTGGCTCCGGCCACGTCGCAGTCCTGTACGCGGACAATCCTTTGATCCGCGTGGCCACACTGCGCCGCCTGCTGGACACCGCCTCGGGCACCGGTCTCGCCTTGCTAGCGTTCCGCCCGTCCGACCCCGGTCGGTATGGCCGCGTGGTCGCAGACTCCGACGGGACAGTCGAACGGATCGTCGAGTACGCGGATGCGACCGACCGCGAGCGCACGTTGGACCTGTGCAATGCTGGCGTGCTGTGCGCAGCCTCCGACCGCATGCGGCGCTGGCTGCTGGCCGTTCGCAACGACAACGCGAAGGGCGAGTACTATCTAACCGATGCGGTGGCGCTGGCCCGCGCGGACGGGCTTCCAGTGGTGGCGGTCGAGGCGTCGGCCGACGAGCTTGCCGGCGTCAACTCACGCTCTGAACTGGCCCAGGCCGAGGCGGTGCTGCAAGGCTGGCTGCGGCAGGAGGCGATGGACGCCGGCGTGACCATGACCGATCCGTCTTCGGTGTTCTTGTGCAGTGACACGAAGCTGGCGCCGGACGTGACAATCGAACCGAATGTCGTGTTCGGTCCCGGCGTCAGCGTCGCTTCAAACGTGATGATCCGAGCGTTCAGCCATATCGAGGGCGCCTCCATCGGGCCCGGGTCTATCATCGGACCTTTCGCCCGCCTGCGGCCCGGGGCTGCTTTGGCACAGGACGTGCACGTCGGCAATTTCGTCGAAGTAAAGGCCGCGACGCTTGCAGCCGGTGTGAAAGCGAATCATCTGGCATACATTGGTGATGCGTCGGTTGGCGCCCGAACCAACATCGGCGCCGGCACAATCACGTGTAATTACGATGGTGTTAACAAACATCGGACAACGATTGGGGCAGATGTGTTCGTCGGCTCCGACGTCGCGCTGGTTGCGCCGGTGACGGTCGGCGACGGCGCTATTCTTGCGGCAGGCAGCGTTATTACGGATGCGGTTGAGCCAGATGCACTAGCTTTGGCGCGTGGGCGACAGGTACAAAAGCCAGGGCGGGCGACGCAGATGCGGGCCGCGGCGAAGGCGAAGAAGGGGAATCGCTGAAATGTGTGGCATCGTCGGCGTCATCGGCGCGCGTTCCGCGGCACCACTTCTACTGGATGCGCTCCGGCGCCTGGAATATCGCGGCTATGACAGTGCCGGGATTGCCACGCTGGTGAACGGCCACATTGAACGCCGCCGGGCGGAGGGAAAGCTTTCGCGTCTGGCCGACGCGTTGGCGCAGCGCACGCTGGACGGCACGACCGGCATCGGCCACACCCGCTGGGCAACCCATGGCGCACCGACCGAGAACAACGCACATCCGCACGGCACGGCCCGCGTGTCGCTGGTGCATAACGGCATTATCGAAAACCATGCGGAGCTGCGCGCTGAGCTGGAGGCTGCCGGCCAGGAATTCAGCACCGAGACGGATACTGAAACTGTTGCCCAGCTTGTCGACCTGAATCTGAAGCGCGGTATGCCGCCGGTGGAAGCCGCCGGCGCCGCATTCCAGCGGCTCGAAGGTGCCTATGCACTGGCAATGATCTTTGCCGGCCATCCGGAGCTGATCGTTGCCGCCCAGCATGGCGCACCGCTGGCTGTGGGGTTTGGCGAGGACGAGATGTTCGTCGGCTCCGACGCGCTCGCGTTGGCGCCACTGACCCGCCGCATCGCCTATCTGACGGACGGCGACTGGACCGTGGTTAACCGCCGCAGCGCGGATTTCTTCGACAGCAAAGGCAACCGCGTCGAGCGCGAGGTCAAGCTGACAAGGCTCACAGGCGCCGCTATCGGTAAGGGCAATTTCCGCCATTTCATGGAGAAGGAGTTGCACGAGCATCCGGCGGTCATCGGCGATACGCTGCACCAGATGATCAGCCCGGGCAGCCGCGCGGTGGCGCTGCCGGATCTGGGCATCGACTTCGCCCAAGTACCGCGGATCACCATGAGCGCCTGCGGCAGCGCCTTCTACGCCGGGCTGGTCGGGCGCTGGTGGTTTGAGGCAGTGTCGCGCATACCAGCCGACGGCGATGTCGCCTCGGAATTCCGCTACCGCACGCCGCCGATGAGCAAAGGCGGCCTGGGCCTGCTGGTGTCGCAGTCAGGCGAGACCGCCGACACGCTGGCCGCGCTGCGCTACATGCGTGAGCAACGCCAGACCATCCTGTCGATCCTGAACGTGCCCGAAAGCAGCATGGCGCGGGAGAGCGACGCGGTGGTGGAGACCATTGCCGGACCGGAGATCGGTGTCGCCAGTACCAAGGCGTTCACCGCGCAGCTATCGGTGCTGGCGTGCCTCGCACTGGCAGCCGGCCGGGCCACCGGCGCGATCGACGCGGCGCAGGAGGCAGCCATGACGGCTGCCCTGCTGGAGGTGCCGAGCCGGGCGGCGGAAGTGCTGGCACATGACGGTGCTATCCAGGCATTGGCTGCGCGGGTGGCCAAGGCGCGGGACGTGCTGTTCCTGGGTCGCGGCAATTGCTTCCCGATTGCCATGGAAGGCGCGTTGAAGCTGAAGGAGATCAGTTACATCCATGCCGAGGGCTATGCCGCCGGCGAAATGAAGCACGGCCCGATCGCGCTGATCGACCCGGCCGTGCCGGTGATCGCCATCGCGCCATCCGGGCCGCTGTTCGAGAAGACGGCGTCGAACCTGCAGGAAGCAGCGGCGCGTGGCGGCCAGGTCATCGTCTTCAGCGATGAGGCAGGTGCTGCCAAGCTACAGGGCATCGCGACCGAGACCGTGGTGCTGCCGGCGGTCGATCCATTCGTGGCGCCGATCCTGTACGCCATCCCGGTGCAGATGCTGGCCTATCACGTGGCGGTGCTGAAGGGCACGGACGTCGACCAGCCACGTAATCTTGCCAAGTCGGTCACCGTGGAATGAGCAGTTAACCGGTTCTTCAGGTTTCACTGTCAGG
Organism: Pseudomonadota bacterium; assembly: GCA_018240405.1. Lineage (GTDB taxonomy): Bacteria > Pseudomonadota > Alphaproteobacteria > Acetobacterales > Acetobacteraceae > Rhodopila. Next base: position 4,387 of record JAFEFW010000001.1, on the reverse strand, counting down.
CTTTATCTGCCGTTGATGGAGGACTTGCATGGACGGAGGCACCAAGGTTCTTAAGTTTGTCTGAGGCCAGGCGCATATGTTGACCAAAGTTGGTCAAGAGCCTGCCATGGATACGATCGTCAACCTCTACGAAGCCAAGACGCACCTGTGGGAACTGGTCGAGCGCGCCGCCCGCGGGGAGGAGATTGTCATCGCCAAGGCTGGACGTCCCCTCGCCCGCTTGGTTAGCGGAGCGCCCGCTCGGTTTGTTTGCTGGACAGATCGTTATGGGCCGGAACTACGACGCGCCGCTACCGGATGATTTTCGCCTGGCGTTTGAAGGTGCAGCCTCCTGAAGCTACTGCTCGATACGCACATCCTCATCTGGGCGGTATCGGATCACGCGCACTTGGGGCTGGCGGTGCGCGACGCCACCGCGTCGCCCGCGAACCAGTCTTTGTCAGCGCCGTCACCGCCTGGGAGATGGCCATCAAACAGGCGCTCAGCAGGTTGACGTTCCCACTGGACCAGTTCGACACGATGCTGCAGCGGATGGGCTTCGATTCGCTACCAATTCAACCTGCGCACGGCATCCTCGCTGGCACCCTGCCGCGCTTGCATGATGACCCATTCGACCGCCTGCTGATTGCGCAGGCCGTTACCGAGCGGTTGATCCTGATGACAGTCGACGACGCCGTGCCGCGCTATGACGTGCCGCTGCTGTGAAGCCGTGGAAAAGTAGCACGCCACGTGCTACATAGGCTGCCTGACCGAGACCATGAGCCTCCGCGAGGCCAACCAGAATTTCGCTCGCTGAGTCCGCGAGGTGGAAGCCGGCGAGGAAATCGTGATCACCCGCAATGGCGAACCGGTGGCGCGGATGTCGCCGATCAAAGCGCAGCGCGTCCTGGCGCCCGCGCAGCAGGCAGCGTGGGAGCCCACGCGGCGCCGTATGGAGCCGGGTTGGGAATTGGTGCTGGTCCGCTGGACCGCGCCGCACTGCATGAACGTTGAGCGCTTTACACTCGACACCAATGTCCTCGCCTACGCCCTGGATAGCAGAGCCGGGACACATCGACGTCTGGCTGACGATATCAGCAGCCGTGCGCTTCGTCTGGACTGCCGCCTGACAATCCAGGCCGTTTCCGAGTTTTGCGCGGCGACGGTCCGCAAGCGTTTAGTTCCCGCCGATCAGGCCGCAGCGCAAGCAGAGGACTGGCGGATCCTGTTTCCGCTTGCCATGGTATCAGCGGACGCCGTGAGACGAGCACTGCGGGCATCGCGGTCCGGCCGCGCCTCCTATTGGGATGCGCTGTTGATCGCGGCAGCGGCAGGATGCACTGCCATCCTGACAGAGGACCTGTCTGATGGCTCGCACCTGTTTGGCGTTCGCGTCATCAACCCCTTCGCCGGCGACAGCCTATCGCCGGCCGCGGCGGCGCTTCTCCAGTGCGGCTGATGCCGGTCAGACCTCCAGCGTCCCCCGCATCATCGGCACGCAGTTGCCGGCGACCGTCGCCAGCACCGGCCCCTCTCCCGTCTTCCGCGCCGACGCGATGATCTGGCTCGGCCGCCCCATCTCGATTCCCTGCTCGATCTCGTAATGCAGATCGACATTCTCACCCGGCGCCAGCGATGTCAGCAGAGCGGCCAGCGCGGCATTGGCGCTACCCGTCGCCGGATCCTCCAGCACACCCATCATCGGCGCAAACATCCGCGTACGCAGGTGCACGAGGTCACCCTGTTGCGCATACAGATGTAGGTTAAATCGATCTGCCAGTTCGGGGATGCTCTCGGCTCCCTCACGGAACGCGGCAAGGTCAGGTCGGGCGCGAGCGAGGGCCTCCACCGACGCCACCTGCGCAATGACGAACGGCGTGCCGACCGAAGCGATCAGCGGATGGTGCAGGTCGGTCACGATATCCGCTGGTGTCAGCCCGGCGCAGCGCGCCACGAGGTCAGTTGGCACGGCGATGTCCAATGATAAGGCCCGAGGCGCGGAAATCCGGGCGCCGCAGATCGCCTTGCTCTCGTCCCGCAGGATATGCACCCGCACGAGGCCGGCGGCTTCTTCAAACGTGTAATGCTCTGGCGGGTTGTCCGCCATCCGCGCGAGCACGTAGCCCGTGCCGACATTTGGATGCCCGGCGAATGGGATTTCCGCTTTTGGCGTAAAGATCCGCACCTTGGCATGGTGCTGCGGATTGTCGGGCGGAAAGACGAAGCTGGTTTCCGACAGGTTGAACTCGGCAGCGATGGCCTGCATCTGGCCGTCCGTCAGGCCATCGGCCCTGGGAAAGACGGCGAGCGGATTGCCGCCGAACTTCTGCGACGTGAACACGCCGACCGTGACGTAGTCGTAGCTGGACATGGCAACCCTCCGGACCGGAGCGCAGATTGCCGCGTCCGGCACCGGTGCGGCAATCATCGGATTTGCAGGTCATCCCAGCAAGCGGACCGCAGCCCACGGAACCCGCCCGTTACGCCGCAGCGGCCGGGCGGGCACTGGCCGGCGGGTGCGTCAACAACACGACCAGCATCACGATCAGGAGGCCGAAAAAGATCCCGGCGAGGCGTTGAATGCCAGGAACGAGGCTCAGCGGCGGGCCTGCGCCCTGCACTAGGGTCACGATCACCACGAACCCTGCCTGCGTGCCGACATAGGTCGCGGTGTGGGTGCCGTTCTGCACGAAGGAGCAGAACCACACCGGCAGGGCTAGCATCAGCAGGAACGGCAGCAGCGAGTCCACGCCCACGGCGAGCAGCGCCAGCCCGAACACGCCACCGAGCAGGCAGCCGAGCAGGCGTTGCAGCCCTTTTGCCAGGATCTGCCGGTGCGTGTCGCGCGGATCCGCGGCTGCTGGCGTGGCCAGCACGATGACGACTGTGACCGCCATCTGCGACAGGTCGGTGACCTCGAAATAACGCCATACCAGAGGCAGCAACGCGACGGCGATGCTCCAGCGCATGGCATGCAATGTGACGAACAGCTTTGGACCCAGCAGGCCCGTCCAACCCGGCGCCACCGGCGGCGGTACCGCGGGCGCCGGTTCCAGCACGAACGCCACCAGTGCGGCGACGGTGCTGCCAATCGCCACCTCAAGCACGCGATAGATGGCAATGTTCGGAGCCTGCGCCGGGTTGCCGAGCGACGTCACCGCCACCATGGTGAACGTCAGGCCGATCAGCAACCAGCTATAGCCATAGCGGCTGACGTTGTTGCCGATGACGCTGAACGTGCAAACGACGAATATCGCCAGGATGCAGGCTGGCATATCATAGGCGAGCCAGTCCACACCGATCACCGCGATCGTCGCACCAGCCACCGTGCCGCTGATGCGCAGGATTGCGCGCTGGATCGAGGCGGGCCCGCTGCGCTGCGTCGCCATATAGGCACTGATCGTCGCCCACCACGGATCGTCAAGACGCATGCCGTAGGTAATCAGCACCGCAACCAGCACCGCGATCATGGCGCTGGTCGCAACGCGCGCCGCAGGATCCTCAAAGCTGACATTGGCGCAGACCGAGATGAAGGTCCGCACCGATGACACAAGTGTATCGCCAGAGAAGGCCGCAATCGCGACGATGTCGCGCAGGATGTCGCTGCGCATCGGCCCGGCTACGGAAAGATCACGACGCGGGCATCGGCGCCCATCAGCAACAGGTTGCCCGGCGGTTGATCCTGTAACGTAACGGTAACCGGAAACCGCCGCTGCAGGCGTATCCAATCGGTCGTTGGCGCCACATAGGGCAGCAGTTTGTCCTCCCCCGGATTGCGACTGATGCCGCGCGCAACTCCCTCAATCCGGGCACGATAAAAGTGCCAGGGGTGCGAGTCCAGCCAGACCCACGCTGTACCGCCAACCCTGAAATGCCGGACGAAGTCCTGCTTGTAGTTGGCGATGATGCGGAATGCGTTTGCATCTACGATGCCAATCAGCGGCGAATCAGCGCGGGCTGTGTCGCCCACCCGCACGCTCAGGTTGTTGATGCTGCCGTCGACCGGCGCGTACATCTTAGTCCGGCTCAGGTTCCATTCGGCTGTCGCAAGTTCCGCCTGCGCCTTCGCGGACGCGGCCTCGGACAACGCGATCATGCGCTGCGCGCGCGCAATCTCCGCGTTTGCCGTATCGACCTCGGCAGAGGCGCGACGCTGCACCTCATTCGCCGTGTCCAGCGCCTGGCGGGAGGCAAAAGCGTCAGCCTCGAGTTGCGCGGCTCTGACCTGATTCTCATTGGCCAGCTTGGCGGCTGCTTCGGCGGCGGCAAGGCGATATTGCGCCGCGATTGCCGTATCGCGGTCCGCCTGTGCCTGCGCGATTGTAGCGGCGAGCGCGGCCTTACGAGCATCCACGGCAAGCTGGAACGGGACCGGGTCGATGGTGATCAGCAGGTCGCCCCGGCGCAC
>JAFEFW010000019.1 GCA_018240405.1 Pseudomonadota bacterium | reverse complement strand
GGTACGGAGAAACGAGGCGGACGCGGTCGACGCGTGATGCGAAGAGGCCAGGTGGGGAACGCCACCTGAATAGCTCAGGAGTCACCTGGCGCTGGTCTTGCCGCGCGTTACCTGCGCTTGCTGCATTGCAGCGGACTGGGTGTAACGCCGCTTGCCCACGCACGGAGGGGGTGCTTAATGACGCCCGTGCACGTTACCGGCTCGCCAGGATGCAGATGACCGAAACCGCCCCAAGCTTTCAGGAGCTGATCATGCGGCTGCACGGTTTCTGGGCCCGCCAGGGTTGCGTGATCTTACAGCCATATGACGTCGAGATGGGAGCCGGCACATTCCACCCGGCCACGACCTTACGCGCGCTCGGTCCGAAGCCGTGGCGAGCAGCCTATGTCCAGCCAAGCCGGCGTCCGACCGATGGCCGGTATGGCGAGAACCCAAACCGGCTGCAGCACTATTATCAGTACCAGGTGATCATGAAGCCGAGTCCGGCAGAGGCGCAGGAGCTGCTTCTGGCCAGCTACCGGGAGATCGGCCTCGACCCGCTACAGCACGATTTCCGCTTCGTCGAGGACGATTGGGAAAGCCCCACGCTGGGCGCTTGGGGGTTGGGGTGGGAGGTCTGGTGTGACGGTATGGAGGTGGGCCAGTTCACCTACTTTCAGCAGGTCGGTGGCATTCCGGTCACGCTGCCAAGCTTTGAAATGACGTATGGGCTTGAGCGCCTGACCATGTATGTACAGAACAAGGAAAGCGTCTACGACATTGACTTCAATGGTGCGGGCGTGACGTATGGCGACGTATTCCTGCGGTCCGAGCGGGAATACAGCGCGCACAATTTTGAGTTTGCCGATACGGCCATGCTGTCGCGCCATTTTGCCGACGCTGAAGCGGAGTGCGCGGCGCTGCTGGACCGAAAATTGGCCCTACCCGCCTACGACCAGTGCATCAAGGCGAGCCATTTGTTCAATCTGCTTGACGCTAGGGGCGTCATTAGCGTCACAGAGCGCGCGAGTTACATTGGGCGCGTCCGGGCGTTGGCGAAAAGCTGCTGTGAAACCTGGGTTGCCGGCGAATAGCGTGATCAATGCCTTGTATCGAGACCGACCGGCAAGCTGGCGATGAGGGTCCGACCTGAATGCCCGAACTCTTCATCGAATTGCTGAGTGAGGAGATCCCCGCCCGCATGCAGCGCGGCGCGGCGGCCGACCTTGAACGCCTGCTGTCCTCCGCGCTCGCCGCTATCGCGCCGCAGGAGGTGCGGACCTGGTTCGGCCCGAGACGCCTTGCGCTACGTGCCAAGGTCGCCGCGCACGTTGCCGCCCTTAGCAGCAGCGAGCGCGGGCCGCGCACCGGCGCGCCCGAGCAGGCACTGACCGGCTTCCTGCGCAAACATGGTGCGACCCGAGATCAGCTCCGGCAGGAGGGCGATTACTGGGTCCTCGATAAACAGGCCGAGGCGGTTTCCGCTTCTGCTTTGGTAGCCAGCATTGTCCCTGGCATCTTGCGCCGTTTCCCCTGGCCAAAGTCCATGCGATGGGGTGGAACGAGCCATTTTGTGTGGGTTCGGCCACTGCGCCGTATGATCTGCCTGCTTGATGGCGTCGTGGTGCCATTCGACCTACGCGAGGGAGCCGATGACGGCCACGGTCTGGAGGCCGGCAATCTGACCGAGGGTCACCGGTTCCATGCACCGGGAACGTTTGCCGTCCATGGTGCGGAAGACTGGGAGCGTCAACTTCTGGAGCGGCGGGTCCTGGTGGATTCAGAACACCGCAAACGCACGATTGCCGACCGCATTGCCGGTCTGGCCGCAGAGAAGTCACTGACGGTTGTGGACGACCCGGGCCTTTTGGATGAGGTAGCCGGCCTGGTCGAGTGGCCGGTGCCGCACCTCGGCCGCATCGCTGACGAGTTCATGGACCTGCCGCCGGAGGTGATGCAGGTCTCGATGCGCGTGAACCAACGCTACTTTGCACTACGGGCCGCCGACGGCAGGGCCGCACCGTGGTTCGCGTTCGTTGCCAACATCCAAGCCGGCGACAACGGCGTGGCTATTGTTGCCGGCAACCAGCGTGTGCTGAGCGCCCGGTTCGCCGATGCCCGGCACTTCTGGGATCTTGATCGTAAGACCCGGCTGGATGCCCGGCTCCCGGCGCTCGACGGTGTTATCTACCACGCCAAGCTCGGCACGCAGGGCGAGCGCGTACAGCGCTTGCGGACACTTGCCGGCAGGATTGCGCCTCTAGTGGGCGCGGAGGGGGAGCAATCCGAACGTGCGGCCTTGCTGGCCAAGGCGGATTTGGTGACCGGTATGGTCGGTGAATTTCCGGAACTCCAGGGCGTCATGGGCCGCTATTACGCACAGCACGACGGCGAGCTTCCGGCGGTGGCTGATGCCGTTCGCGACCATTACGCGCCGCGCGGCCCGGCCGACGCGGCACCGACGGCACCCGTGTCCATCGCCGTCGGTTTGGCCGATAAGCTGGATCAGCTCTGCCAATTCTTTGCCATCGGCGAGAAGCCGACTGGCTCAGGTGACCCGTATGCACTGCGCCGCGCCGCTCTCGGTGTGATTCGGATCGTGCGCGAAAACGGGCTTCGCCTGCGGCTCCGCTCGCTGCTGGTCGAGGCGGCGGATGAAGACACGATAGAGGCCGTGTTCGCTTTCATTATCGAGCGGCTTGCCGTGCAACTGCGGTCCGAAGGCGCTCGCCACGACATTCTGAACGCGGTCTTCGGGGCCAAAGGGCTGGACAAGGATGATGATATTGTCGCCCTGTTGGCGCGTACAGAAGCCATCGGCGAGTTACTGCAAACGCCGGACGGTGTGAGCCTGCTCGCTGGCTACAAGCGTGCCGCGAACATCCTTCGGATTGAGGATCGTAGGGATGGGCCGCATGCCGGTGCGCCGGACCCCGACTGGCTGCGCACCGAGGACGAAAAAGCGTTACTTTCGGCCACACAGGTATTAGCCGAGGTAGCTGAGGAAACCCTCAACCGTGAAGACTATCGATCCGCCATGCGATTGATGGCGCGCATCCGCGCGCCTCTGGACGCGTTCTTCGACAATGTCACGGTGAATGCACGAGAGCCTGATTTGCGCATGCATCGTTTACGATTGCTAAACCAAACCCGGTCCATCATGGACCGGATCGCAGACTTCTCCCGGATTGAAGGCTAATGAGGACCGCATGACCAAATGGGTTTACAGGTTCGGCGCCGGTCAGAATGAGGGGCGCGCAGACATGCGCAACCTGCTTGGCGGCAAAGGCGCGAACTTGGCAGAGATGGCCTCGATCGGCCTGCCAGTGCCGCCCGGCTTCACGATCAGCACCGACGTTTGCACCGCATACTACGAAAACAATCATCAATATCCGGCAGAACTTCGGCGGCAGGTGGATGACGCGCTGGCGGCGGTTGAACAGGCTGTTGGCCTGAAGTTCGGCGATGCCTCGCATCCGCTGCTTGTATCGGTGCGGTCTGGAGCACGAGTCTCTATGCCCGGCATGATGGATACGGTGCTGAACCTGGGGCTGACCGACCAGACGGTTGAAGGGCTCGTTGTGGCGTCCCGGGATCCGCGTTTTGCGTGGGACTCCTATCGCCGCTTCATCCAGATGTATGGCTCTGTGGTCCTTGGCGTGGACCACCATCGGTTCGAAGAGATCATCGAGCATACCAAGCTGGAGGCGAGGGTCGTTGAGGACACCGCCCTGAAGCCAGAGCATTGGCAACACGTCGTCGAGCAGTACAAGGACCTCGTGCTGCAGGAAACTGGCAAGCCATTCCCGCAGGACCCGCACGAACAGCTTTGGGGCGCGATCGGCGCTGTGTTCGGCTCCTGGATGAACCCGCGCGCTATCACCTACCGCCGGCTGCACGACATTCCGGCCGAGTGGGGGACCGCCGTTAACGTCCAGGCCATGGTGTTCGGCAACATGGGAAATGACTGCGCAACGGGAGTCTGTTTCACGCGCGACCCATCAACCGGCGAGAACATGTTTTACGGCGAGTATCTCGTCAACGCGCAGGGCGAGGATGTGGTCGCGGGTATTCGCACACCGCAGCCGCTATCGGCCTCAGTCGCGAAACCCGGTGAAGTGCCACTCGAACAAGCCATGCCAAAAGCTTATGCGGAGCTGTTGGCGGTCCGCGCGACGCTCGAGAAGCACTACACGGACATGCAGGACATCGAGTTCACGGTCCAGCAGAACAAACTCTATATGCTGCAGACCAGGAACGGAAAGCGCACAGCAGCGGCGGCGCTGCGCATGGCTGTGGAGATGGCGCGCGAGGGACTGATCGATCAGGCCGAGGCGGTGCGGCGTGTTAATCCGTCGTCGCTTGATCAGCTTCTGCACCCGATGCTGGATCCGAAGGCTCCGCGGACCTCGCTGTCCAAGGGGTTGCCGGCCAGTCCGGGCGCCGCGTCCGGCGTCGTCGTGTTCAACGCCGATGAGGCCGAAAGCAGGGCGTTGAAAGGGGACGCGGTCATTCTTGTACGGGTGGAAACCAGCCCCGAGGACATCCACGGCATGCACGCGGCTCGCGGCATTCTTACGACGCGCGGCGGCATGACCAGCCACGCCGCGGTGGTTGCGCGTGGGATGGGCCGCCCGTGCGTGGCCGGCGCAGGCGGAGTCGTCGTCGACTACAACAATCAGGTGCTGATCGCCGGCGGACGCGAAATTCGAGCCGGCGAAACCATCACGCTGGATGGCGGTACGGGTGAGGTTTTCCTCGGCTCCGTGGCGATGATCGAGCCAACACTGTCAGGCGATTTCGGGACGCTGATGGAATGGGCCGATTCCTGCCGCCGCATGCGGGTGCGCGCTAACGCTGAAACGCCCCTTGACGCCGAAACAGCCCGCAAGTTCGGCGCGGAGGGCATTGGCCTCTGCCGCACCGAGCACATGTTCTTTGATCCAGAGCGCATTCTGGCGGTGCGGCAGATGATAATCTCAAACACCGAGAGCGGTCGGCGCACCGCGCTCAATCGTTTGCTGCCATTCCAGCGGGAGGACTTCCGCAAGATCTTCACGATTATGGCAGGGCTACCGGTGACGATCCGCCTCCTCGACCCCCCACTGCATGAATTTCTGCCACACGGCGACGCCGAGATGCAGGAGGTTGCAGATAGTCTGGGCACCGATCTGGAGACGATCCGGCGCCGTGCGGCAGAACTGGCCGAGGCTAATCCGATGCTGGGTCATCGCGGTTGCCGCTTGGGCATCTCCTTCCCGGAAATCTACGAGATGCAGGCGCGCGCCATTTTTGAAGGTGCCATCGCGGTGGCCAAGGAGACGGGCAACGCGCCTCATCCGGAGATCATGATTCCGCTCGTCGGGATGAAGCGGGAATTGGAGATCACGCGGGCACAGGTCGAGAAGGTTGCCAACCTCGTGTTCGATGAGAGCGGAATGAAGATCGAGTACAGCGTCGGCACGATGATCGAGTTGCCACGCGCCGCCTTGCTGGCTGACAAGATCGCCGACACCGCTGATTTCTTCAGCTTTGGGACCAATGATCTGACACAGACCGTATTTGGACTTTCGCGCGACGACGCCGGCAAATTCCTGCCGCAATACGTGGAGGCTGGTATCTTGCCGAAGGATCCGTTCGTGTCGATCGACGTCGACGGCGTGGGCGAGATGGTGCGAATTGCCTCCCAGAAGGGTCGCGCTACTAAGAACGCACTTAAGCTAGGCATCTGCGGCGAACATGGCGGCGACCCCGCGTCAATCTCGTTCTGTGAGCAGGTCGGCCTGGATTACGTCTCGTGCAGCCCATTCCGCGTTCCGGTTGCACGGTTGGCCGCAGCACAAGCCGCGCTAGGGTCAGCAAGCGACCGCACAGCATAGGCCACTCACCCCGGCGTTCCTGTCAAAGAGGGACGCCAGCCAGGCTGCGGCTTGTCCGGATGGTCTGAAGCGTCTGCACGCGGCTGACGGTTGGAGAACCGGTTAGCTTCTGCGTTAGCTGATTCTCGTGCGCCGTGTCGCGAGCCACAAGCCGCAGCAGAAAATCCCCACCGCCGCGGATCATGTGGCACTCGCGAACCTCGACCCAACCAGCCACAAGCTGCTCGAACGCCGACAGGACGGCCTCCTTCTGGCTTTCCAGGCCAACGATGGCGAAGAACGTGATCTCCCATCCAAGGAGGTGCGGGTCCGTATCGGCATGATAGCCTCGGATCACCCCGGTCTCTTCCAGCGCCCGCACACGCCTCAGACAAGGCGGCGCGGAAATACCCGCGCGCTTTGAGAGCTCGACATTGGTCATGCGACCGTCTTCCTGCAACGCTGAAAGGATGCGTCGATCAATCGCGTCAAGAACGGCAGGCGAGTCAGCGTGCGGAGGCTTCATGGGGCTTGAAGGACGGTCCTCGATTTTCTGCGCAATTTTATGACCTGCGGTGTAGCCCGCAAGCTGGAATCCGAGCGCGCTCGGCAAAACATGCCGAAACTGCAGTCTTCCCATAGCCTCGATGCCGAACCACTTTCACGTCATGAGCTTCTTCGTACGTGGATTGGCGCGCATCGCGGCTGGGGGCGGTATCCTCGTCCTGCTGCTGTGCGTCGCCAGCGCCGCCGCGGTCTGGCTAACCGTTCCGGCCAATGATCTCGCAGTGCGGGTGCCAGGTATTGACGGGCTCATCAGCGTCTCCTTGGACGGAGACGGCGTTCCGCGCATTCGTGCGGCCTCGGAACTTGACGCGGCAACGGCACTTGGCTTTCTGCATGCGCGTGAGCGGTTGTTCCAGATGGACCTGATGCGCCGTGCGGCCTCCGGGCAGTTATCTGAAATTGCAGGACATGTCACACTCCGGCTTGACCGGATGATGCGAACACTCGGCCTTCGGCGCCATGCCGTAGAGGATTTGGCCAGCTTACCAACTGATACCGTACGAATGCTGGAAGCATATGCGCGCGGCGTAAACGCCTGGATCGAGCTGAAGGGTCGGTTTGCAGCACCAGAGTTTCTCGTGCTGGGGACACCGGAGCCGTGGAAGCCGGAAGACAGCCTGCTATGGGCCAAGACCATGGGCCTGTGGCTGTCGATGAACTGGCGACAGGAGCTGGGCCGTTTGGCATTATCGGGTCAGCTTCCGCCCGGCCGGCTTGATGAACTCTGGCCCCCACAGGGATCTGTTCCAAGCGTTGAATCCCGGGTTACGCCTGACTTGTTGTCTCGCGCAGCACGGCTTGCAGCAGCACTGCCGGCGTTTCCGGAACCTTATGCCTTGCCGCAACGGGCCTCAAATGAGTGGGCGGTGGATGGGCGGCATACGAGTACCGGCAAACCGCTGCTTGCGGGCGACCCCCACCTCGCCTTCAACTTTCCAGGAATTTGGTACCTGGCGCGAATTGAGATTCCGCAGCGGGTCCTAGCCGGCGCGACTGCGCCGGGGGTGCCGTTTCTGGTGCTCGGCCACAACGGGAAGATTGCCTGGACTTTCACGACCACGGGCGCTGACGTGCAGGATATTTTCATCGAGACGCCCGTCGGTTCCGATGCTTATCAGACGCCCGACGGTCCGCGCCGGTTCATGGTCCGCGAGGAGCGAGTTAAGGTGCGCGGGGAGGCGGATCAGAGGCTGGTGGTGCGCGAAACCCGCCACGGGCCAGTGATCAGTGATCTAGATAGTCCAGATGGGCCAATTCTGGCCGTCGCAATGGGTAATCTCCAGCCTGGTGATACTGCCGCGGCCGGTCTTCTGGCGTTAAATCGCGCTGCAACGGTCAACGAAGCAGGCAATGCTGCCGCCATGATCTCGTCGCCTGTGCAAAATTTGCTGGTTGCCGACCAGGACACAATTGGCCTGTTTGTGACTGGACGAGTCCCGCTTCGCAAGCAGGGAGACGGCAGCGCGCCCGTTCCTGGCAATGGATCATACGATTGGACTGGCTGGGCAGATGGACCCCGATTGCCGCATGTTGTCGCACCCGCTAGCGGGCGGCTGGTAAACGCAAATGAGCCGCTCGTGACGGAGGCGCCTCACGCGTTTATGGGACGAGATGGGTTTGGGCCTTGGCGGGCGGACCGCGTCCGGCAGATGCTCGACGCTTCGGACCAGCATACTGTCGCAAGCTTTGCGACGATGCAGACCGACAATTTGAATCTTTTCGCTGTCGAAATGCTAAAGCGCCTGAAGAACCTGACGGTCGACCCTGGTATGCCCGCAGCGGCGCTGAACCTCGTGCGGAACTGGGACGGGCGTGCGAGCGCGCTTGGACCGGAACCTTTGATCTTCAACGCTTGGATGCAGGCCTTTTATGATGCCGTTATCAAGTCCGCCGGCCTACGAACTGGCCTCGGCACACCTGCCGCCGACTTCATCGCATTCGTCATGTCACCGGCCGGCCGTGATTGGTGCAGCGGCGATTGCAGCATCCTATTGCGAAACTCTCTTACCACCGCGGTTGCAAGTCTCAGCCAACGCTTTGGGGACGAACCGTCCAGGTGGCGGTGGGGTGACGCCCACGTGGCGGCCTTCTCCCACCCACTATTGCGTAACCAAGCCTGGTTGGAGAGCATCGCGCGGATCTCCATTCCGGTCGACGGAGACGACGATACAGTGGGACGCGGTGGCATTAACGCGATGTTCGAAGCAGTGCATGGCGCGTCGTTCCGTGGAGTTTACGACCTCGCTGATTTGGACCGCAGCGTTTTCATGATGGCACCAGGGCAGTCCGGGCACATCTTGAGCGGACATGCACGAGACTTTCTGCAGCGCTGGCGCAACGGTGCTACCATCACGCTCGGCCCCCTACCGGCCTACGAGCAAGGACAAGTCCGGCTGATCCCATGAGCTATTCAGAACCCTATCCCAGCGATGAGTTCCTTGTCGGTGGCGTTATGACCAGACGCTGCCTGGCATGGGTGATCGACGTCGTGCTGATCGCGCTGCTCGTGACCCTGCTGTGGTGGTTGATGTTCTGGTTGGGCATCTTTACGTTCGGGCTGGGGTTTGGCGCGATGGCTCTGCTGCCTGTCGTTCCATTCTGCTATCATGTGCTGTCCCTGCTCAGCGAACCCAGCGCGACACCCGGCCAGCAGATGTGCGGCCTCACTGTTCGCCGGGACGTCGATCTCGGTCCGCCCAGTGGCCTGCAGGCTCTGATCTCAACCATCGCGTTTTACGTTACACTGGCGACTTCCGGGCTCTTGCTGGTCATCGCGCTGTTCACCATACGTCACCGGACTCTGCACGATCTGCTGAGTGGTTTGGTGGTTGTCCGCGTGCGAGCCATGGAGACGTTGACCTCTGCCGATCGACGCTGGAACATAGGCCGCGGAACCTTCGCCCCATGACCTATAAGCCACCCCGCCGGCCGCAGTTCTTCTATACGACAGCTCCTCTCCCCTGCCCCTATGTGCCAGGGCGGACGGAGCGGAAGGTCGTGACCGAGATCGTTGGGCCAGATGCCGATGGGCTGCACGATCGGCTGTCGAGGGCCGGTTTCCGGCGGAGCCATAATATTGCTTACGCGCCGGTGTGCCCGTCCTGCCAAGCATGTGTACCTATAAGGATACCGGTTGATGGTTTCCAGCCAGACCGGACGCTGCGGAAAATTCTAAAGGCGAATGAGGGCCTGGACGGGTACCGTGTACCGGCGCGCGCGACTGCGGAACAATTTCATCTGTTTCAGCGCTACCAGCAGGCCCGTCACGGGGATGGCGACATGGCTAGCATGAGCTTTTACGACTACCGCGCCATGGTCGAAGACACGCCAATTGAGACTTTTATTGTCGAGTTTCGAGACCGCAGCGATCGCCTAGTCAGTGCCTGCTTGACCGATAAGCTGGTTGACGGGTTCTCGGCGGTTTACAGCTTCTTCGATCCCAACATGGCGCGGAACTCCCTTGGGACACATGCCATCATGTGGCTAATCGAACGCGCCCGGGCGATTGGATTGACATATGTCTATCTCGGGTATTGGGTCCCAGAGAGCCGCAAGATGGCCTACAAGGCTCGGTTTAGGCCAAGTGAGGTTCTAAGCGGCGGTGTGTGGCGCACCCTGACACAAGACGAGTTGCAAGACGGTGGCCGAGACGACATTCAGCTTGTGCCGATGACGGCAAGCTGAAGAATTTGACGCAGCAAGCTCGCTAAGCATTCCGCCGCCACGTCGATTATTTGGTCCTGTTCTTACTGAAGCGTGAATGGCGTCGGAGACACGCATGTTCCGCCGATGTTGCCTGCGCTGTCTTTGGCTACTGCCCATAGATAGTAATTGCCGGCACTGGACGGGTACGCCACGGTCCAGGTGTACCAGAGATTGTGACCGTCCAGGGCAAGGCCGCTCGACCCCGGATTTGTTACTGCGGGAACGACTGTGTTGCTGGCTGACCATGCGAAACCGACGGATGCTGGCGTGGGATTGGAACCGTCAGCGGCAGATGAGTTATCGCTAACGTTGTAACCGGAGGCAGGTTGACCGTTTGACATCGTAACGACCGCACCGACCCAGCCCTGCGTTGGCGACTGACGCGTCGGCGCCGGCGTCAACTTGTAAATCCCGGAAGCCGATGTCGTGGTGGTATTGACGACAGACGGTGCATATGCGCTTGTAAGCGCACCGTTCAGCGCCTGAACCTCGAATTCGTACGTCGTGCCGGGCGACAGCCCAGTAATTGTAACGCTATTCGTCGCTACAGAAACGGCGTTCCAGGTAGCTCCATTGAGTACCCGGTACTGTACATTATAGCTGGTGACGGTGCCGTTCGGTGCCGTCCACTGCAGCGTTACGCTTGTGCTGTAGGTCGCTATGAAGGAGAGGTTTGTCGGCACACCCGGTGCCATTGCAGCAGAGGTCGTCGTGGCTGTCGGATAGGACGACGTTGGGATGTACGCGCTGGCGCCGGACGCATTGACGGCTGCGATTCTGAACGAGTAAGTGGTCGAGGCGCTGAGGCCAGTCACCGTACCGTTGGTAACCATTCCGAACGATACGCCTTCCGACCATGTGCTGCCGGCATTCGAGCTATACTGAACGAGAAAACCCGTTGGGCTTCCACCGGATGTCGGTGCATTCCAGGTTAGCGTGACAGCCGAACTGCTGACGCCTGCAGCAGACAGACCTGTCGGCGCGCCGGGGACCATAATTCCAATTGCGGTCTGGACATTGAGCAACTGTGAGATACTGGCCGACATGCCGACGCTATTGGCGGCCGCGACTTGCACGTCATAGGATGTGCCCGCCGCGAGACCCGACAAGATGACCGTTGGCAAGCTTGGATTGGGCGCAACAGTCATCCATGATGAACCGCCATTAAGGCGGTATTGCACGACGTAATGTGTAGCCGCACCGCCGGTTGTTGGCGCCGACCAAGCCAGCGTCAGCGAGGAGGAAGTCGTTGCGACGACTGCCAGACTTTCGACTCCTCCCGGCACACCAGTTGCCGCTTCAGCGCCAACCGGGGCAGCACCAACTGAAGCCAACACCAGTAAGCCTGCTCCGGTCGCGCCGGCAAGGATGCGAGCGTGGGCGTTTCCACCAAGACCAGTGCCACCGTCGGTCGCAGCGATACCGGCGCCCCAAAGTACAGACCCGGCTGCCGAGGTAATAATCTCACACCCAAAGCCGCTACCCAGCTGCGCGTCGGTCAGCCTAATCGTCACGTTTAGAGAAGTGACGATTAGCAGCTTTCCATTATGGGCAGCATAGGTGAGGTTAGTGTCCGTGACAACCTCGCAAACCGGCATCCGATAGCGCGGCATGCTGGCAGAAATCCAGGACCAGATAGCCGCAAATGTCTGTGCAGACATCGACGGTGCCCCTTGAGCAACCCAAAGCGTATCAGTGTCGCTAACGCCGGTGGCAGTCGGCGCTTGATCAATGGTCAGGCCGTTTAGAAGATCTGTATATGTAATTGCGTATGCAGTACCCCCTTGACTGATCGGGAGCACATCGGTGGATTCGACCGATAATGTTCGCTGCAAACCAGCTATTGCTCCGGCAGACCACGTTCCACCCGACGACGAGCCCGCGGCTCCGGCAGAGATCACACCGTCCGCACTGATTGCTACGTTGTCTCCGGCCGTGAACAGGCGCCGCAGCGACGCTGTCGGCATCAGCTTCTGGCTGCCCTGGTCAGAAACGACAAGATCGGAGCCCACAATAAGATCAGGGGTCTTTGGAAAGCGACTGTGATCAGAGCCGGTCGCAATGATTGTGCCGCCGCTCAACGAAATGCCCGGACCGATCAGCACGCCTTCCGGCGTTCCCGCTCCGGCACTCGTTCTGCCAAGCAACGAACCGGTCGGTACGATGATTGTGGGCTGCACGGATGCCAGCAGGTCGCCGATCGAAACCGAGCACGCACTGCCACCTTGGCTAATTGGCACCTCATCGGTTGATAAGAGTGGGCGCGCCGGGGGAAGTTGAGAAATCGTTGGCATGCTTAAGCGTACCGTGAATGCGTTTGTGCCACGTGCTCAAGCGACAACAGCACTGCCACTGGATACCGAGATCCAACGCGAGCCATCGAAGTAGACCTGAACGCCGGTGCCAGCACCCGCGCCCTCGGTTGGCTTGCGGCCGTTTGCTGCATAGGCCACAGCGCCGGCGCTACAGCCGCCCGGAAGAGATGCGACGGCATAACTTGGCAATGTCGGCGGGGACAGCCATTTTGGTGATACCGCGTTCGTTCTGAACACTTCCCGCCAGCACGCGGTGCCATCAGATATTACGTGGTAGCGGTCATTGGGCAACAGAATGACGTTTCCGCAATCCATTGTGTTGCCACTGGATGGCACGATAGTGACAGCGACCGAACTAATATTAGTAAACGTATAGCCAACACCTGCCGCCACCGATGCTGCTGTCGGTAGCGTCAAGGTCATCGGGGATGTTCCCGTCAGAAAGCAGATATTTCCGGCCGCGCTTGCGGGAATCTGACCGGACACTGTGAAGACGCTTTGGAAGCCAACCGACAGGCCGCGCCCCACCACATTTTGCGATACACCGTTATTCCATCGTAGCGAGTTTACCGAGCTATCGAAATACATCCGGTAAGTCGCTGTTCCTTCAAAGGCGACTGCCTGTCCCGCACCCATTCGGATGACAGGCGCGGAATTTTGCGGCGTCGCCATACGTGTATCTAGCACGGCACCCGAGAACGGGGTCCCAATTGTAAAGACGTTCTTGACGCTGCCAGTGGACCCGGCCGCGAGGTAGACGCCGATAACGGTACCGACTTCGACCGGCGCCCCGGCCGTATTGGCCTGACCGATAACCAGGCTCTGTATCTGCCTGCTGTTTCCGTCGTCCGCACCGTTGCCATACCAATCCATCTCGATTGTGATGGAGGCCGCGGTGGAACTGGAGGGCAGACCTGTCATGTCCTTATATTCCAGGCACGCTGCCCAGAGTTCCGGCTGCTGTACATACGACCCGTTAGCGCCGCGGTTCGCGGCGTAGCGAAGGGTTTGAATGTAACGGCCGACATGTTGGACCATGGAGGTGCCGCTTGGAACCTGCTGCCCGGCCCAAATCATGCGATCGAGGCCACCCCAAACAAAGCTTGCTGGACTACTGACGATCAGCGTATCTGTGCGGTGGTTCGCGATAACGTTGCTCGTTCCGCCATTATGCGTGACAACATAGCAGTTCTGATTGACGGCGAGATCAGTTGGATCGGATGCGCTTTGCGAGATACTGAAGCCCTTGGGGGTATTCCCAACCACCAGGCCCGGAAGCATCAGGGGCGCCGTAATCCCCCCTGTCGGCACCGCAGACGCGAGAGGCGTGCCGTCAGATGCCGTCGTTCCATCGATCAGCCATTTCACCCGCTTGGTTAGTGCAACGCCCCACGATCCCGGTTGCTGTAGTACAGCTACCCCGTACGGTACATAGATTGCTCCCCCGGCAGGTGCCGCCTGATACGCCGCCTTAAAGGCGGCGGTATCGTCCGTTACGCCATTCAGCGCCGCGCTATAGGGCGGCAACGCAACGTTGATCACGCCGGATGGTCCAGGATTGGCATCGACGTACTGCTTACCATAGGTGGACTTCGCCGATCCCGGCGGCATCATGACCATTAAGCGGTCAAACTGTCCCTCCGCCAGTCGCTCCAGATCACCGATCAAGTAGCGATGGTGTGCCGCGGGGTTTTGCCCCTGGCTTTTTCCGACCTCCGTCGCCCATGCCAGCAGGCTGCCCCGCACACGTGCGCGGGCAAAAATCTGTTTGTCAAATATGAGATTTCACTATGCCGTTGAATGAGAGTGATGCGGCGCCCGGAGCGTCTTGCGCACCGGCACGACGCATTGACATCGTATCAGAAGATATACCCGAATCTGGGGTGATTGGTCAAGCTATTTTTCCTAGGCACTCCGACTAAACGATCCGCCCGCCAGCCCGGCAAGGTGGGCCGACTGGCGAGCAGATCAGCGCCTACTCCGCCGCGACCGCTCTGGAGGGTCCGAGCAACCTGAAGCCGCGATAGCCGTCGGCTGCTATTTCAGCGCACTTCGCGCGATAGGCGCCGACACCACCGATGTACGGCATAAAGACACGCGGCTTCCCGGGAATGTTCGCACCCATGTACCAGGACGCCGCGCTTGGATAGAGCGTGCCATGCGCGACCTCGTTGACATGTTCGACCCAGGCGTCTTCCGACGCCGACGTTGGTTCGATGCAATCAAGCTGGTGTCCAGTCAGATGTGCTAAGCAGTCCGTGATCCAGTCCACGTGCTGCTCGATTGACACCATCATGTTGCTGAGCACCGATGGGCTGCCTGGGCCGGTGATCATGAACAGGTTTGGGAAGCCAGCCGTCATCAACCCCAGATACGTCCGCGGCCCTGCCTCCCACTTCTCCGCTAGAGTTTGTCCCTCGCGACCAATCAAATTGATCCGCGTCAGCGCGCCGGTCATAGCATCGAAGCCGGTGGCAAACACGATTGCATCGAACTCATACTCGCGACCACCGACGCGCAGCCCCTTACTGGTCAAGCATTCGATCGGTTGCGAACGGACATCAACAAGGTCAACATTCGGCCGGTTGTAGGTCTGATAATAGTTTGTGTCGACGCAGATACGCTTTGTGCCGATCGGGTGGTTGGTCGGCGCCAGCAGTTCCGCCTTCACCGGATCCTTTACAATCGACTTTATCTTGCTACGCACGAAGTGCGCGGCTGTATCATTGGAGGCCTTGCTAAAGATCAGGTCGTTGAAGGACGCCATGAATGTGGTGCCACCGCTGGCCCAGCGCTGCTCATAGATCGCGGTCCGCTCAGGCTCCGGCGTCTCGATCGCCGGCTTGTCGTTCGGATTGGCAAGTACGCCATTCCGGCTCATGCGCGCTTCGGCGCGCCGCGCCGGATAAACGTCCTTCCACGACCGCTCGTACTGGGGTGTCATCGGGCCATTGCGAGACGGGATGCTGAAGTTTGGCGTCCGCTGGAAGACGGTGACATTCGCCGCCTGCTCTGCAATGACCGGAATGGCCTGGATGGCGGAAGACCCGGTGCCGATCACGCCGACCCGCAAGCCCGTGAAGTCGACCGGCTCATGCGGCCAGTATCCGGTGTGATAGGTCTTCCCCTTGAAGTCCGACAGCCCGGGGAAATCTGGCACACGGGCCGTGGACAGGCACCCGGTCGCCATGACGCAGTACCGGGCTGACACCTCGTCGCCGCGGTCGGTGCGTACGGCCCAGCGTCGAGCGGTCGGATCAAATCGTGCCTCAGTTACCTTCGTCTCGAAGCAGATGTCGCGCCGCAGGTCGAACTTGTCGGCAACGAAATTCGCGTAGCGTAGAATTTCCGGTTGCCCAGCAAACAGCTCCGACCAGGTCCACTCCTGCTCCAGGTCCTTGGAGAAGGAATAGGAATACTGCATGCTTTCAACGTCGCAGCGCGCACCCGGGTAGCGGTTCCAGTACCAAGTGCCACCCACGCCGGACGCCGTTTCAAACACGATCGCCGACATGCCAAGCCCGCGAAGCCGGTGCAGCATATACATGCCGCCGAACCCGGCCCCAACGATCACTACGTCGATGCTCTTGGGCACAGTTGGTCGAACCGCCTTGGTTTCAGTCATGGTCGCTCCCACCGAGATGTTTGTAGCCGCATCCGACCCGGCTCCGGCCGGAATGTCAACCAACCGGTAGCCTTTCCAACCACCCCGTCAGTGATGTGGTATCATGATACCACAGTATAAAAGCGCTTGACCTGCAGCACTTCACGCCGCCATAACGCGCGCTTTCTGAACCAGTGGACCGTCTCAATGCTCAAGAGTACTCCCTCCATCAAGCCGACGGAGGTGCAAAAGGACTGGGTGCTGATCGACGCCGAAGGCGTGGTCCTCGGCCGTCTCGCCGTTCTGATCGCCAACCGGCTGCGCGGCAAACATAAGCCGCAGTTCACACCGCACGTTGACTGCGGCGACAATGTCGTCGTTGTCAATGCCGAGAAGGTGCGGGTGACCGGCAACAAGCCTGACCAGTCGGTATTTTATTATCACACCGGCTATGCCGGCGGCATCAAGGGGCGGACGATCCGCCAGCGCCTGGAGTCCCGCCACCCCGAGCGGGTCATCGAGAAGGCCGTTGAACGGATGATCACCCGCGGCCCGCTGCAGCGCCGGCAAATGAAGCACCTTCACGTCTATGGCGGTCCAACGCATCCGCATGACGGCCAACAGCCCAAGCCGCTAGATGTCGCCGCGCTCAATCCGAAGAACAAGAGAGGCTGATCATTATGTCCGGTACACAGACAGCCACTCTCGCTGACCTTAAAGACGCGCTTGCCGCCCGGCAGGCTGCCGCGGCTGCCGAAGCCGCTGCGGCAGGCCAGCCAATCCCCGCCGCGCCGTCCGATGCGCCCAAGCGCGAGCCGAAGCGCGATGCGCTTGGCCGTTCCTACGCTACCGGCCGCCGGAAGGAGTCCGTCGCGCGCGTGTGGATCAAGCCCGGCAAGGGCGAGATTACGGTCAATGGCAAAAAGGTGGTACAGTATTTCGCCCGCCCGGTGCTGCGGATGCTGATCACTCAGCCGTTCCTGGTCTCCGACCGCTACAACCAGTTCGACGTGTTCTGTACCGTCACGGGCGGCGGTCTATCCGGCCAGGCTGGTGCGGTCCGCCACGGCATCAGTCGTGCCCTGACACACTATGAACCGGACCTGCGGGGCATCCTGAAGGTCGCGGGCTTCCTGACGCGTGACTCCCGCGCCGTCGAGCGTAAGAAGTACGGCAAGGCCAAGGCCCGCCGCAGCTTCCAGTTCAGCAAGCGCTGATGGCGGCGGCAGGGGCGCGCATCCCGCGCCTCTGCCCGCCTGGAGTTGCCGCTACTCAGCCCACCGGCGCTGGCTTGGCGTTGTAGTCGGCATCCGACACGTGTTCGAACCACGCTGTCCCTTCGCCCTTATCATTGAGCTCCGACATTGCCAGGTGCGAAAACAGCTTGTCTGGCGCGGCGCCATGCCAGTGGCGCACATTCGGCGGAATGATCACCGTATCGCCCGCCCGGATCTCCTGCACCTGCTCACCTTCCCGTTGAACACGCCCTGCGCCGGACAGGCAGAACAGTGTCTGGCCAACGGGATGACTATGCCATGCAGTCCGCGCGCCCGGCGTGAAGGACACCACGGATGCCCGCATACGGGAGGGCGAGGTCCCGGCAACGATCTCGTCCGAAAATACCGTGCCGGTGAAATTCGACGCCGGTGCGATATTTGTCTTGCGGGCAGATGAGCGAAGAACTTTCACGAGGACTCTCCTATATTCATCGCGGGTTGTTGAGTTACCCGATCAGCATTCCAACTCGTCCCTACTCCGTCAATCGCACGTCAGGCTGCTACCTTGGCCTCAATACGGTCCCAGATCGCCTGCTCAAGCTTTACCCCATCGAAGCGGGCAATCTCCTGCAGGCCAGTCGGTGACGTCACATTTATTTCGGTCAGGTAATCGCCGATCACGTCAATCCCGACGAAAATCAGCCCCTGCTGGCGAAGCGTCGGCCCGATTGCCGCGCAAATCTCGCGGTCACGCGCCGTCAGTGAGACCTTTTCCGGCCGCCCACCGACGTGCATATTGGACCGAGCCTCACCCTCTGCCGGGACGCGGTTGATCGCGCCCATCGGCTCACCATCGACCAGGATGATGCGCTTGTCGCCTTTCCTCACCGCCGGCTCGTAACGCTGGAACATGAGCGGTTCGCGAGAGCGGGCGAAATGCATCTCCAGCAGCGCTGCCAGATTCTCATCGTCGGGCTTGATGCGAAAGACGCCTGCACCGCCGTTACCGAATAGCGGTTTGACGATAATATCCTTATATTCATTTCGGAATGATCGGATCGCCTCCAGATCCCAGGTGATCATCGTTGGCGGCATCAGGTCAGGAAAATGCGTGACCAAAATCTTCTCCGGCGCATTACGCACCGAGGCCGGATCATTAACCACCAGCGTGGCGGGCTGGACATGCTCCAGCATATGCGTGGCGGTGATATATGCCATGTCGAACGGCGGATCCTGTCGCATGAGGATCACGTCCATGGTACCGAGTTCCAAGGTCTCAAGCGGCCCGAACGCGTAGTGCGCTCCGGCCTTTCGCTCGACCGTGACGCGGTGGCCGCGGGCGAATAGACGCTCCTCTCGCTTACCGTCGAGGCGGGAGCGCCCCTCTTTCAGCGCCATGTGGCGCACTTCATAGTGCCATAGCGCATGGCCTCGCGCCTGGCCCTCAAGCATCAGCGCAAATGTCGAGTCCGCTTCGATGTTGATAGTCTCGATCGGGTCCATCTGGACCGCGACCTTCAGCGGGCGAGTCATACGCAACCCCCAGTGTTACAGGCCTGACGCTTCCTTACGGCGTCCGGGGTGTGGAGGAAAGCACGACACGGCTTTCCTCCTTCGCGCTGGTCGCAGAAATCGCACGGGCGCGCAGGCGCGGGCTGATCTGCTCAGCCATACTGCGGAGGCGACTCCCGACTTCGTCCCAGTTGAACCGGCGATGGTTCCGGTCGAAGCCCGACTGTCCCATCCGGGCCGCTTCGGCGGGAGCGCGGAACAACCGGTCAAGGGCCGCCGCCACGGCCGGGGCATCCCCAGGGGGCACCAGAATGCCTGTTTCGCCATCGGTCACTGTTTCGCGGAAGCCGTCGATGCGGGTGGCAATGACGGGCAGGCGATACAGCGACGCCTCGACCGCGGCAATGCCAAGTGGCTCTACCAGGCTTGGCGTGCAGAACACCGACGCGCTGGCAAAGTGCGTTACCATGTTCTCACGCGGAACGCGGCCAAGCAGCTTGATCCCGGGACCGGAGACGTTCGGGCTACAGCCAATGATCGTCAGTCTTGCATCCGGATGAGAAGCGGCGATGCGCTGGAAGGCGTCTACCAACGTCGGTCCACCTTTTCGTTCCCATTCCACCCCGACGAATAGCACATGCTTTCTGTTGTAGCGGTCCGGATCGGCTGCCAGTGGGACGATTTCGACGTTCGTGCCAATGTGCACTGTCTTCACCTGAGACGGAGCGCATCCGTAATCATCAACGAGCGACCGCTCTACATGACTGCCAGACACTGCGATGGCGCCGGCCTGCTGATACAGGCTGGCTTCCAGAGCCATGAACGACTTGGCTCGGAACATGTGAGGGTCCGGATTTAGAACCGACAGCGCATTCAAGTAGGTATAGTCGGTATAGATCATGGCGGGCACGCCGGGCAGGCTGCCGTTAAACAGGCCCTGTGTCTGAACGGTCAGGTCAAATTCCGCTGCCTGGCTCGCGTACCCTTCGCGGATCTCTTGTGTGAGGGATTGAAACATATATCCCGTCCGCAACAGAAATGCGTGCGCGTCTCCCCGATTACGGAACACACCGGGACCGAACGTGGCGAATTCACTCAGCAGGCCACGCAGCATCATCCACCGCTTGCTTGCCAAGTATTGCTTCGTGTCAACTGGAATAATCGTATGATCCGGAAAATTCTTCCTGATCTGAATCTCGATTTCGTCATTGGTGTACGAGAAGCGGCCAAGCTTCGCGAACAATATCCGCCTTCTCAAGGGTTCCTCCTGCTTGGACAGTTGGGGCTAGACACGAAGACGGGCGAAACGACGGCGCCGACCGAACTCCTGGGATGACGACAAGCGATGAACAGCCATACGTGCGGCTCGGCGGACGACGGGGCCATTATACCCGCCGCTTCCTACGACCCAGCTGATTGCCGCACCGGTCTGCGGCGATAGCGCCAGCATACAGCGTCCACCCTTGCCCACACGGTGGCGGATTGCCATGTAACGCATCCATGAACACACTTTCTCCCGCCGCCGCCGACCCTATTGGGTGGCACGGCACCACCATCTTGTGCGTCAGGCGAGATGGACGCGTTACAATTGCTGGCGATGGCCAGGTGTCGCTGGGACAAACGATCGTTAAGGGCAACGCCCGCAAGGTGCGCCGTATCGGCGTCGGTGGGTCGGTTTTAGCCGGATTCGCCGGGGCAACCGCGGATGCGTTCACACTGCTGGAACGGCTCGAGGGGAAGCTGGAGCGGTATCCCGGCCAGCTCGAACGCGCCTGCGTCGATTTGGCGAAAGACTGGCGCACTGATCGCTACCTGCGTCGCCTGGAAGCCATGATGGCGGTCGCGGATAAGGACCGTAGCTTTACCCTGACCGGCAACGGCGACGTACTGGAACCCGAAGACGGCGTCATTGCCATCGGATCAGGCGGCAATTACGCGCTGGCAGCGGCCAGAGCGCTGATGGATGTAGCGGGACTGTCAGCAGAGGACATTGCCCGCCGCGCGATGAAGATCGCAGCGGAAATCTGCGTCTATACCAACGGCAACATCATCATTGAGTCCCTGTAAGATGGATGTCCCTACGTTTTCGCCGAGAGAGATTGTCTCGGAATTGGATCGCTTCATCGTCGGCCAAGGGGACGCGAAGCGGGCGGTCGCCATTGCATTGCGCAACCGGTGGCGGCGGCAGCAACTACCTGAGACCATGCGCGAAGAGGTCGTTCCAAAGAACATTCTGATGATAGGCCCAACGGGCTGTGGCAAAACCGAGATTGCGCGCCGCCTCGCCAAACTGGCACAGGCGCCATTCCTGAAAGTCGAGGCGACCAAGTTCACCGAGGTCGGCTATGTCGGCCGCGACGTGGAGAGCATCGTGCGTGATCTGGTCGATGCCAGCCTCAACCTGCTGCGTGACGCCAGCCGCAAGGAAGTGCAGTCGAAGGCCGAGGCCGCGGCCGAGGAGCGATTGCTCGATGCGCTGGTTGGCGCCGAAGCTGCGGCCGACACGCGCAACAAATTCCGCCGCATGCTGCGGAACGGCGAGTTCGAGCAGAAAGAGATCGAGGTCGCCGTTTCGGATCCAGGCAGCAACCCGATCGGCCAGTTCGACATTCCCGGCATGCCGCCAGGCCAGGTAATTAACCTGAGCGAGATGATGAAGGGCATGATGGGCAGTCGCCCAGCCCAGAAACGCCGCATGACCGTTGAGGCCGCTCGACGCATTATCGAAGCCGAGGAGGCGGACCGACTGCTCGACAATGAGCAGTTGACGCGCGATGCAGTCGCCCATGCAGAAAACAATGGCATTGTTTTCCTTGATGAAATTGACAAGATCTGCGCCCGTAGCTCAGAGGGCGGGTTCCGTGGCGGCGACGTCTCGCGCGAGGGCGTGCAACGCGACCTGCTGCCGCTGATCGAGGGCACGACGGTCAACACAAAGTACGGCCTGGTGAAGACTGACCACATCCTGTTCATCGCCTCAGGCGCATTCCACCTGGCGAAGCCATCCGACCTGTTGCCGGAGCTTCAAGGACGGCTGCCAATTCGTGTCGAACTGGCGCCACTCAGCCGCGATGACCTCCGCCGGATCCTGGTAGAGCCGGAGCATTCGCTGCTGAAGCAATACGCGGCGCTGCTGCAGACCGAAAATGTCTCGCTCGCGTTTGGCGACGATGCCGTAGATGCGCTCGCACAACTCGCCACAGACATTAATGAGCGGGTCGAAAACATCGGCGCCCGGCGGTTGCACACGGTGCTGGAGCGACTGCTTGAGGAGATCAGCTTTACCGCGACCGACCGGGCCGGCGAATCGATCACCGTGGACGCACCATACGTAAACGAGCGCGTGGCACCGCTGGCGCAGAAGGGCGACCTCAGCCGCTTCATCCTGTGATTGGACAGGCCGACGCGGGCGTACCCATCCGCGCCGGCGCTTCCATTACGCTTCGCCTTGACGGCTGCCGCGGCCATCCGCACATCGCCATGTATGACCGATCCGTTTGTCACGCCCGCCGAACCGACTGCTGCGGCCGCTATCGAGGCCATCAGCGACGAACTCAACCTGTTCGACGACTGGATGGAGCGCTACGAGTTCATCATCGAGATGGGGCGGAAGCTACCGCCCTTCCCCGACACTTGGGCTGATGACGCGCACCGTGTTCCAGGTTGCCAGAGCCGGGTCTGGATGGAAGCCACGACGCGGGATGGCAGCATCTTGTTTGCTGGCGCGTCGGATGCAGCCATTGTTTCCGGCCTTGTCGCACTGTTGTTGCGCGTCTACTCGGGGCGCTCAGCGAAGGAAATCCTGGCAACCGATCCGGTTTTCCTGAAGGACCTTGGGCTGCTTGAAGCGCTGTCAACGAACCGCGGTAACGGCATTGCGGCGATGGCGCGAAAGCTACGCGAGGTTGCCACCCGGATCGCGGGGTAACCCAGGCCTGGCTAGAGTGGTGGGCGCGACAGGGATTGAACCTGTGACCCCTCGCGTGTGAAGCGAATGCTCTACCGCTGAGCTACGCGCCCACTCCCCCGGCCGGGAGGCGGGTTCACTACAACCTGGAGCAACGCCGCGCAAGCGCCGAAAATGGACTTGTTGTGTTGCATCGCAACATCTGGCGGTCGCTGCCTCCGAACTGCCATACTGCATGCCAAATACGCCAACCGTGCCGGCTCCAAGCCCAAGGACTCCAACCTCTGTGACCCAGTATATCCTGACGCTGTGCTGTCCCAACCGGCCCGGCATCGTCGCCGCCGTGGCCAATGCGATCTTCGAGCACGGCGGCAACATCCGCGAATCCCAGCAATTCGATGACCGCGAGAGCGCCAGCTTTTTCGCACGTATCGTGCTCGATCACCCCGAGGATCGGCTCGACGTCCCCGCCCTGCGCCACGCGCTCGACCGCATCGCCGGCTGGTTCGGCATGACGTTATCCCTGCGCGACGCGGCACTACGGCAGCGCGTAATGATCCTGGCGTCCAAGTCGGACCACTGCCTGTCCGACATCCTCTATCGCTGGCGCATCGGCGAGCTGCCGATGGACATCGTTGGCATTGTCTCCAACCACCCGCGCGAGACGTACTGCAACGTCGTCATCGACGATATTCCGTTCCACTACCTGCCGGTCACGCGGGACACCAAGGCGGAGCAGGAGGCCCGTATCTGGGCGTTGGTGCAGGAGACGCACGCCGACTACGTTGTACTCGCCCGCTACATGCAGGTGCTGTCAGATGATCTTGCTGGCAAGCTGGCGGGGCGTTGCGTCAATATTCACCACTCCTTCCTGCCGGGATTCAAGGGAGCAAAGCCGTACCACCAGGCGCACCGGCGGGGTGTGAAAATCATTGGCGCCACGGCGCATTTCGTTACCGCTGACCTCGATGAGGGACCGATTATTGAGCAGGACGTTGAGCGCATCAGCCATTCCGACACACCGGATGATCTCGTCCGTGTCGGCCGCGACATCGAGCGCCGCGTGCTGTCCCGAGCCTTACGCTGGCTGCTGCAGGGCCGCGTGCTGATGAATGGCACCCGGACTGTCGTATTCCGGGATTGACGGCGGATGCACGCCGACGGGGTGGCGTCTTGTTGCAGTATTAGTAGACCGGCACAGCATGCTTTGGATCTTGTTCGAAAGGCGCAAGCCACTGGGAACATTCCTTTGCATCAGGTGATCCGGACAAACCAGGTTGTGCTACGGTCGCACCGCCCAGTGGATCAGCTTCAAAGACGCATGGCATGAAATGCCGATAACGACGGACGCAGCCGCGACAGAAAGGCTGAATCGTTTCGCCGATCTTCTCGAAAAGTGGAACGCCAGCCTGAATCTTGTTGCTCCTCGGGATATACCGGTCCTCTGGCAGCGCCACATTGCCGACTCGCTGCAGCTCTTGCCGCTGCTACCCGGCTCACTGGATCGGGCAGTCGACCTTGGCTCTGGCGGCGGATTTCCCGGTCTGGTGCTGGCGATTGCCTCTGGCGTTCCGTTCGACCTGATTGAAGCGGATCAGCGCAAGGCGTCCTTCCTGCGCACGGCAATCCGCGAAACAGGCGCCCCCGCGGCAGTCCATGCCTGCCGCATCGAAGCAGCCGACCTGCCGCCGGCGCGACTTGTCACCGCCCGTGCCCTGGCGCCCCTGCCCCGCCTACTCCCATTGGCCGCCCGGTTGTTGACCCCAGATGGCACCTGCCTGTTCCTGAAAGGCGCCCGTGCCGGCGAGGAAATTGCAGACGCGTCCCCCAATTGGGACATGACGCTCGACCGCGTCCCGAGCGGCACCAATCCTGACGGCGTCATCCTGCGGATCAGCGCACTTGCGGTCAAAAGCAGTGGGTGACGTCGCCGGTCAGAACTTCTCCACCCATGGGCGCAGCTCCACCTCCCATGTCCAGGCGCTGCGCGGCTGGTTGGCTACGTTCCAATAGGTTTGCGCAATCGCGTCGGGATCGAGCAGGCTGTCAGGATTATCCGTCGATTCAGTCCGAACAGTGCTGCGAATACCGCCATCGATGACGAAATGGGCAACATGAACACCCTTTGGCGACAGCTCCCGTGCGAGACTCTGTGCCAACCCGCGCAGTGCGAACTTCCCCATCGCGAAGGCAGAGGAGTTTGGATAACCCTTCACACTGGCGGAAGCGCCGGTCAGTAGGATCGCACCGGATCCGCGCTGCACCATATGACGTGCAGCCTGCTGGGCGACCAGGAACCCGCCATAGCCACTAACTGCAATTGCTCTGGCGACCTCTTCCGGATCGAGTTCCGTAACGGGACCGCGTGCTCGGGCACTGGCATTATAGACAACAATGTCGGGCACGCCCTGCGTGGCGATAACCACATCGAACAGAGCGGCTACTTCCTCCGGCTCGGTTGCCTCACAGGCGAAGGTCACCCCCGCGGTTTCCTCAGCGAGCCTTGCCAGATTGTCCGGATTTCGCGACGCCATTGCCACCTGCAAGCCGTTGCGGGCAAAAAGCCGGGCGAGCGACGCGCTCAGCCCGGAACCGGTTCCGACGATCAATGCGGTTTTCAGATCCACGGTCAGCGTCCTCCCGAAACAGGCACGTTCACACCGGTGATATAGGATGCTTCCGGCGACAGCAGCCATAACACCGCAGTGGCGACTTCCTCCACACTGCCGGATCGCCCCATCGGCACACCCGGCGTGAGACGTGCAACCCGATCAGGCGCGCCTGCACGGGCGTGCAGATCCGTCTCAATCAGGCCGGGGCTGACTGCGTTAACGCGGATGCCCCGCGGGGCAAGCTCGCGTGAGGCGCCAATGGTAAGGCTGTCCAACGCGCCCTTCGAAGCGGCGTAGTGTATCCACTCGCCCGCCCCGCCAAGCCCGGCGGCTCGGGATGAGACGTTGACAATAGCGCCCCCGGCCCCGCCGCGGTCCGTTGCCATGCGTTTCACCGCCTCCCGGATCAGCAGGAATGGTGCACGTACATTCACGGCGAGGACCGTGTCGAGGATGTCCGACGTTACGCCATCGATCGGCGTGATCGGCCCGGGCGTGCCAGCATTGTTCACCAGTGCCGAGACTGGGCCGAAGGCTTCATCAACTGTGCGGAACAGCGACAGGATCGACCCTTCATCCGCCATTTCGGCCTGGATGGCGAGCGCCTGGCCGCCAGCGTCCGTGATATCCGCTGCGACAGCGTCCGCCAGGCTGCGATTGGATTGGTAGGTGAATGCGACGGCGTAGCCCCGCGCGCCTGCAAGCCGCGCCACGGCCGCACCGATCCCTTGGCTGCCGCCTGTAACAATCATGACGTTTTGCACGTTTTTCCCCATTCATGTTGGCGTAGGCCAGTACCATGACATGTCCTGGCTCCGCATGGACCCCCTGCTACCGCCGTCGGTGCCGCGCAATGCCTCAAGCCTGCTCTGACGCCGTCAAAGTGCCAAAACCCGAAGGAGGAGCTTGAACATAAGCGGCTATGTCGGTCGCATCTGCGGGTGCTGATCCCCTGTCGGCCGTCACGACGATGATCTATAATGGTGACGCAAGAATGAGTTGGGAGGTTGGTTCCAGTGCTTGGCCTTATGCAGTCCCACGGGCTGATGATTTCGTCCATTCTCAAGCATGCCGCGCGGCATCATGGGGAATCGCAGGTCATCTCCCGCACGCACGAGAATACAACCCACCGCTATAGCTGGGCCGACGTCGAACGTCGGTCACGCCGCCTCGTGAGGGCCATGCAGGCAATGGGTCTTGAGGCCGGGGATCGGGTTGGTACACTTGCGTGGAACGGCTATCGGCACTTGGAAGTCTACTACGCAGCGCCAGGCATGAAGGCGATCTGCCACACCATCAATCCGCGGCTGCATCCAGACGATATCGCCTACATCATCAACCACGCTGGCGACAAAGTGCTCTTCGTCGACAGCAGCTTCGCACCGCTGGTGTCCGCCATTGCCGGCAGGGTGGCCGACACCGTGAAGGCGGTGGTGATGCTGGCGGCCCCGGACCACATGCCCGAGGTGACCCTCGCCCCAGGCATGAAACTGATCTGCTACGACCAGATGATCGACGGCGCGGATGAAGATTACGCGTGGCCGCTCTTTGATGAGAACACCGCCAGCGCGCTCTGCTATACCTCCGGCACGACCGGGCGGCCGAAGGGCGTGCTGTATAGCCACCGCTCCACCATTCTCCACGCCTACGCGACGGCGCTGCCGGATGTGCTGGATATCCGCGCTTCCAGCCGGGTGCTCCCGGTTGTGCCGATGTTCCACGTCAACGCCTGGGGCATTCCCTACGCTGCGGCGTTGACCGGCGCTTCGCTTGTGCTGCCAGGCCGGCATCTCGACGGGGCCAGCATGGCAATGCTGCTGAACGACGAACAGGTCACCTTCACCTGCGGCGTCCCGACGGTGTGGCTTGGCCTGTTGCAACATTTGCGATCAAGCGGGCAGAAACTTAGCACGGTCAAACGCATCATGACCGGAGGATCGGCAGCCCCGCCGCTCCTGATTGAGGCCTTCCGCGACGAGTTCGGCGTCGCCGTCGAGCACGGCTGGGGCATGACCGAGCTCAGCCCCGTAGGGACCTATAACGCACCGAAGCCGAAGCAGAGTGAATTGTCGAAGGACGAGGCTGCGCAGCACATGCTGAAGCAGGGCCGCGTCCTGCCCGGCATTGATATGAAAATCGTTGATGGCAGCGGCAAGGAGTTGCCCTGGGACGGCGTTGCCTTCGGCGACCTGCTGGTCCGCGGCCCTTGGGTGGCCAGCGCCTATTTCGGCGACCAGCCCGGCAGCGCCTGTGATGCGGACGGCTGGTTTGCCACCGGCGACGTCGCCACCATCGACCCGGACGGATTTATGGAGATCACTGACCGTTCGAAGGATGTCATTAAGTCCGGCGGCGAGTGGATCAGCTCGATTACCCTGGAAAACATTGCCGTTTCGCACCCGGACGTCGCCGAGGCGGCCGTGATCGCGGCAGTCCATCCGAAGTGGGATGAACGGCCCCTCCTTCTGGTTGTTCCAGCGCCTGGGAAGTCGGTCGACCCAGCCGCAGTCATGGCGCTGTATGAGGGGAAGGTCGCAAAATGGTGGTTGCCGGATGAAGTCGTTGTCGTGCCGGAACTGCCGCACACCGCCACGGGCAAGCTGCTGAAGAGCAGCCTCCGCACACAGTACCGGGAGCACTACATCAAGAAGTAGGCGCCTTGGACTACAAGCTCCTGGCATGGGGCCGCCGGCGAGGCCCACCCTCTGCGTCGGCGGCGGGGGCCCGCACGCTCCCGCGCCTGTGGCTATTCACCGATGAAACCCGCCTGCCCGACCCGCGCCCGGCCGCAATACAGCTGCCGGTCGGAAAAGCCGGCATCGTGTTTCGGCACGACGCTGCCGTCGACCGTGAGCAGCTTGGCCGAGACCTGGCTCGGATATGTAAGGTGCGGCGGCTCACGCTTGTTGTCGCAGGAGACGCACGGCTGGCCGGGCACCTGCGCGCGGGCATCCACCTGCGCGGCGGGCGCTGGCCGTGTTCACTGCGCCCACGGGGCGTGGTGACCAGTTCCGCCCACTCTGTCGCCGAGTTGCGCCGTGCGGCACGGGCCGGTGCCGATCTCGCGTTCCTATCGCCAGCGTTCCCGACCAGCAGCCATCCCGGCGCCCCGGGCCTTCGGCCGGTACGGTGGCTGGCACTCGCGCGCGCGGCGCATCCACAACGTATGGCAGTCGGGGCTCTTGGCGGCGTTACCGGTACCAACGTTCTACGGCTGTCACGAGGCTGCCAGGCCGTCGGCGCAATCACGGCACTCGCACCGTGATCCGCCACTACAGGAGGTTTCGCGGACGGCGAGGTTAGAACTCACGAACCGGGTCCATACCGACCTGACGGAGAACACCGTCGCGCACTAACGCCGAACCCGAGCAAGTCATCCGCCAATTATCATACCGGAGCAGATTATAGTTGAATCTCCGGAATTTCTTCGCCATCGACCCGACTACGATGTCCGGCGGTCGACAGCTCACATCAATTGCAGCCACGGCGACCCAATTGCTGGTCGAGCAGGCACATAGGGCGCTTCAGGCTCAGCAGATCGACGTTGCGGCGGGGTATCTGGCGGAAGCGGTCGCGCGCGAGCCGCGGGACCCAATGGTTCTCACCAAACTGGCCGAGATCGCGCTACGCCGCAAAGATTATGGGCTGGCCGAACAGCAGTTCACCGCCGCTCTCGCACAGGAACCCTATTTCGCGCCCGCGTGGACAGAGCTTGCAGCGGCTCTCTGGCATTTGGGACGGCGCGTCGCAGCGGTATCAGCGGCCCGGCAGGCCATGGAGATTCAACCGCACAATCCACGATATCGGCTACGGTTGGCGCAATTTGCGGCATGGACTGGCCGCATAAAGGAGGCAACCGACGCGGTGGAGCCGCTGCTCGACCCAGCCGGTGCAGAGCAGGAGCATCACGCCTATGCGATTGGCATGCTTGGCGAGATCGCCGTAGCGGCAGGACGGTTTCACGCGGCAATGCCGTTGCTGCAGGACGCGTTGCGCCGGATGCCCTCGCTACCGGCGGCGAAGGCAGTCCTGTCGATGAATCAGCTCCGTCTGGGCGCGTTTGAGCCCGGCTGGGTCAACCTCAACATCCGCGAGACGGGAAGCGAGCTTTATCCTCTCGGGCCACCTCCGGCCTTTGGGCCTTGGTGGGAGGGCCAGGACATTGCCGGCAAGCATATTCTTATCGCGGACGACCAAGGCCATGGCGACGCAATCCAATTCTTCCGCTATCTGCCCGATCTTCAGGCGCGGCGACCAGCCCACATAACCTGGCGGACGTTCCCCGCGCTCGTGCGACTATTTGCCACCGCGGCGCCGGATGTAACGGTGGTGGCTGGCCTCCCGAACAACAGCCGGTTCGAC